>DAOTYJ010000143.1:0-20046 GCA_034434875.1 Dehalococcoidia bacterium
TGGCCGTCCTGCTGATGCTGGCCTGGAAGAACGCCGGCTGGATTGGGCTCGACCGGTGGCTCCTGCCGGCCCTGGGCACCCCCTGGCAGCCGGGAAAGGTTGCCCTCGGGCGCCGTCCGACAGCTTGAGCCCGCCTGAAGCCATCATTCGGCAGGGGGACGGTCAGTAACCGTCCCCCTGCTCGTTATTGGGAGGTCCCGGAGCCCGGGGGTTTTGGAGTTTCTCGGGAACGGTTAACAAAAAAGCCCTGGTGCGGACCCGGTTTGGGGACAACCGCCGCCGGGGCCGATGTGGTATAATGCTCGTTGAGAAAAAGGTGACACGAGAGGGGTAAACGCAAGAAACCTCCGGCAAGGAGCCAAGGAGCCAATGCTGACTAAAGAGCGCAAGCAGGAGATAATCGAGCAGTTCAAGCTTCACCCGGGCGACACCGGGTCGCCGGAGGTGCAGATTGCCCTCCTGACCGAGCGGATAAAGCAGGTTGCCGAGCACCTGAGGACCCACCGCAAGGACTTCCACTCCCGACGGGGCCTTATGATGATGGTGGGTCAGCGGCGCAGGCTCCTGCGCTACCTTCGCCAGGAGGACCCCGCCCGCTACCAGGCCCTGGTAGCGCGCCTCGGCCTGCGGCAGTGACCGGCGACGGCCCGTTACCGCCCTTAGCGGACGTCCCGAATCCGGGGCACCCTGGCGAGCTACCCGCAAGCCCCTCTTACGGTCACCGGTTGGGAGGTACGTAGCGCGATGGTAATGGTCACACCCAAACAGTTCGAGGTCCTGGTCGCAGACCGCCCCCTGCGGATCGAAACGGGCAAGCTAGCTTACCAGGCAAACGGTTCGGTCCTGGTCCAGTACGGCGAAACGGTGGTCCTGGTAACGGCCTGTATGAGCCCGACCCCCCGAGAGGGGGTTGACTTTTTCCCCCTGACCGTTGACTTCGAGGAGCGGCTCTACGCCGCCGGGAAGATCCCGGGCAGTTACTGGCGCCGGGAAGGCCGACCGACCCCCGAGGCCATCCTCTGGGCCCGCCTCACCGACCGGCCCATCCGTCCCCTCTTCCCCAAGGGTCTGCGCAACGACGTCCAGGTGGTGACCACCACCCTGTCGGTCGACATGGAAAACTCCCCCGACATCCTCTCGATCATCGGGGCGTCGGCGGCCCTCTGCATCTCGGATATTCCCTTCGACAAGCCCATCGGGGCGGTCCGGGTCGGGTATATCAACGGCCAGTTCGTGATTAATCCCACGACCTCGGAGCAGGCCTACAGCTCCCTGGACCTGGTGGTGGCCGGGACCCGGGATGCGGTGGTGATGGTTGAGGCCGGGGCCCGGGAGGTTCCCGAAGAGGTTATTATCGAGGGGATAAGGTTCGGCCACCAGGCCCTCCAGCCCCTCATCGACCTGCAGGAAGAGATGGTTCGGGCCGTGGGCAAGCCGAAGCTCACCCCCGAGCTCCTGCTGGTGCCCGAGGAGGTGCTCGCCGCCGCGGCCGAGTTCCTTGGGGACCGGCTCATCGAGGCTGCCTACGTCCCGGACAAGACCGCCCGGGAAAAGGCCCTGGACGAGCTTAAGCGCCAGCTCGAAGAGCACTTCACCGGCATCTACGACCCGGTCCACCTTGGGCTCGCCTTCGACGCCCGCCTCAAGGAGGTGGTGCGGCGGCGAATCCTGGAGGAGAATATCCGGCCCGACGGCCGGGGTCCGAAGGATATCCGGCCCATCTCGGCCGAGGTAAGCGTCCTGCCCCGAACCCACGGCTCCGGCCTCTTTACCCGGGGTCAGACCCAGGTGCTCAGCACGGTAACCCTCGGGTCCCTGAGCGAGATGCGGGAGCTGGACTGGGTCGGGCCGGAGGAGTTTAAGCGCTTCATGCACCACTACAACTTCCCGCCCTACAGCACCGGCGAGGTTCGGCGGATCGGCCCGCCCAGCCGGCGGGAGATCGGCCACGGCGCCCTGGTGGAGCGGGCCCTCCAGGCGGTAATCCCCGGGGAGGAGGAGTTCCCCTACACCATTCGGGTCGTTTCGGAGGTGCTCAGCTCCAACGGCAGCACCTCGATGGCCAGCGTCTGCGGCTCGACCCTGGCCCTGATGGACGCCGGGGTGCCCATTAAGGCCCCGGTGGCCGGCATCGCCATGGGCCTGGTGATGGGCGAAGATGGCCGCTACTCCATCCTCACCGACATCCAGGGAATCGAGGACGCCCTGGGGGATATGGACTTTAAGGTTGCCGGGACCGCCCAGGGGGTCACTGCCCTCCAGATGGACATCAAGGTAGCCGGCCTGACCTACGACATCCTTAAAGAGGCCCTCGACCAGGCCCGGGAGGCCCGGCTTTACATCCTCTCCCGCATGCAGGAGACCATCTCCGAGGTCCGGCCGGAGCTGAGCAAGTACGCCCCCCGGATGTACAAGATTCAGATTAATCCTGACAAGATCCGGAATGTCATCGGCCCGGGCGGGAAGACCATCCGAAGCATCATCGACAAGACCAAGACCACCATCGACATCCACGACGACGGCACCGTAATCATCGGGGCCACCAACGCCGAGAACGCCCAGAAGGCCATCCAGATGATCGAGGCCCTGACCCGGGACGTGGAGGTGGGGGCCATCTACACCGGCCGGGTCACCCGGATCCTGCCTTTTGGGGCCTTCGTGGAGATCCTGCCCGGCAAAGAGGGCCTTATCCACATCAGCGAGCTGGCCCCGGAACGGGTGAGCCGGGTTGAGGACGTGGTGAAGGTCGGGGACGAGGTGACGGTGATGGTCACCGAGATCGACCGGCTGGGGCGGATCAACCTCTCCCGCCGGGCGGTTCTGACCGGGGAGCCCCCCCGCCCCCGGCCCGCCGGCCCGCCCCCGAGACCCGGGGCGGGCGGCCGGGAGCGGCCGGCGCCCCGCCGACCCGGGGGCGAACGGCGGAGTCCGGCCCCGGCCGGCGAGAGGTCCGGCCAGCGGCCCCAGAACCGGCGGCCCTCCGGACCCCGGCCGGAAGGCCGGCCCGGTCCCCGGCCACCCCGGGAGACGGGGTAGTCCCGGCCCCTAGGGGGTAATAACCCGGAATCCCCCCGGTTCCCCGACGATGACCAGGCTGGTCAGGCCGAGGAAGAGGCCGCAGTCCACCACCCCCGGAAGCCGCTTGACCTCCGCTTCGAGGGCATAGGGCTCCCGGATCTCGGTGAACCGGCAGTCGATGATATAGTTGCCGTTGTCGGACCGGTAAGGCCGGTCGCCCCGCATCCGGAGGCGGGGCTGGCAGCCGAACTGGGCCAGGGCCAGCTCCACCCGCTTCCAGCCGAAGGGTATAACCTCGACGGGCAGGTCGGCCCGGGAGCCCAGGATGGGCACCAGCTTTGTCTGGTCGACGACGATGATCAGCCGCCGGGAGGCGTAGGCCAGGATCTTCTCCCGCACCAGCGCCCCACCCCGCCCCTTGATCAGGTTCAGGTTGGGGTCCACCTCGTCGGCCCCGTCAACGGTCAGGTCCAGCTCGGGATACTCCTCCAGGGTCGCCAGCGGGATTCCCAACCGGCGGGCCCATCGTTCCGTCTGCCGCGACGACGGCACCCCTTTCACCTTCAGCCCCTGCTTTACCTTAGCCGAGATGGCCGCCAGGGCGTGGTAAACGGTGGAGCCGCTGCCCAGGCCGATGACCATCCCGTCTTCGACGTACTCGGCCGCCTCGTAGCCGGCGTGCCGCTTGGCGGCTTCCAGGGGGTCACGCATCCCGGCGGGCCGCTTCTTTTCGCTCAATCTTTTCAAAAATCCGCCGAACCTCGTCGGCCCTGGGCCGGCGGGGGTGAATCGGGGAGGGGGCGCCCTTCCGGGTCATCATCCGGACGGCCGTCGGTAGCTCCGGCAGGAGAGCAACCGGATTCCAGCCGTACGACTTGGGCACCAGGGTGAACTCGTCCAGCCAGCCGGTCTCTTTCACCGACTCGGCAAAGGCCCGGCTGTGGCGGGAGCCGTTATTATCCGTAATCCCGGCCTCCATCGCCAGCCGCCGGAGCCGCAAGATCTGCTCCATCGGCTTGACATCCTTGGGGCAGACCTGGACGCAGTAAAAGCAGTGGGTGCAGTCCCAGATGCCGTGGGGCTTGCTGAGCTCCCGGAGCCGCTCGGTGGTGCGGCCGTCCCGGGGGTCCCGAACCATCCAGCTGGCCCGGGCCAGGGCCGCCGGGCCCAGAAAGTTTATGTCGATTTCATCCACGGTGCAGTCGGAGAAACAGGCCCCGCACATGATGCACCGGACCGCCTCCCAGAGTTCTTCCACCCGCTCGGGGGGAATGCGGTACTCCTGGCGGGGCTCGACCCGGGCCGGGTCGGGCTCGATGTAGGGGGTCACCGCCCGCAGGTGGTGCCAGAAGGGCTCCATATTGACCACCAGGTCCTTGGCGACGGGCATATTCCCCATGGGCTCGACGGTGACCAGGCCGTCCTTGACCGCCTTGCGGAGGGCGGTTTTACAGGCGAGGCCGGCCAGGCCGTTTATTCGCATCCCGCAGGACCCGCAGATGGCCATCCGGCAGGAGTAGCGGAAGGCCAGGGTGCCGTCGATGCGCTCCCGGAGGGTGATGAGGGCGTCCAGGACGGTGAAGTGGTCCGGGACGTCCAGGGTATAGTCCTGGAAGCGGGGCTCCAGGTCCGTCTCCGGGTTAAACCGGCGCACCCGCAGGGTCACCTGCATCTACAAGGCCTCCCGCTCCTCAGTATACCCGGGCCGCCGGGGGCCAGCGGGTGATTTTCACCGGCAGGTAATCCAGGTGCAGCTCCCCTTCCGGGTCCCGGCGGACGACGGTGTGTTTAAGCCAGTTTTCGTCGTCCCGGGCCGGGTGGTCCCGCCGGTAGTGGGCCCCCCGACTCTCCCGCCGGGCCAGGCCCGACACCACCACCGCCTCGGCCACATCCAGCAGAAATCCCAGCTCGATGGCGCTAACCAGGTCGTAGTTATAGACCCGACCCCGGTCGTCCAGCCAGATGCTGTTGTAACGCTCCTGGAGCTCTCTCACCACGGCCAGGCAGTGGCGCATCTGCTCCTCCGTCCGGAAGATGCCCATCTCCCGGTTCATGGTCTCGGCCAGGACATCCCGCAGGGTCGCCCACCGTTCGCCCTCGGTGCGGGAGACCAGCCGGCCGAGGGCCCGCTCGGCATCCCGCACCCGGGCCTCCGAGACCTCGACGGGGCTGTTCTGGTTCCTGGCAAACTCGGCCGCATCCTCCCCGGCCCGGCGGCCGAAGACCAGCAGCTCCAGCAGGGCGTTGCCCCCGAGGCGGTTGGCCCCGTGGACGGAGACGCAGGCGCATTCGCCCACGGCGTAGAGGCCGGGGATGGTGGTCCGGCCCGCCAGGTCGGTGTGGATCCCGCCCATGAAGTAGTGGACCCCGGGCCGGACCGGGATGGGCTCGTAGACCGGGTCCGCCCCGGCAAAGGTGATCCCCAGCTCCCGGGTCTGGGGCAGGCGGGACATTATCTTCTCTTCGCCCAGGTGGCGCAGGTCCAGTAGGACGCAGCCGTTAACCCCCCGGCCCTCGTCGATTTCGGTCTGCTCGGCCCGGGAGACCACATCCCGGCTGGCCAGCTCCATCATCCTGGGGGCGTAGCGGGCCATAAACCGCTCCCCCAGGGCGTTTATGAGATAGCCGCCTTCGCCCCGGACGCCTTCGGTTATGAGGATGCCGCTGCCCGGGAGGGTGGTGGGGTGAAACTGCACCATCTCCATATCTTTAAGGAGGGCGCCGTTGCGCAGGGCGATGGCCATGCCGTCCCCGGTGCAGATGTAGGCATTGGTGGTGTTGGCGTACATCCGGCCGGCCCCGCCGGTGGCGAAGATTACGGCCCTGGCCCCAATGGCGTGGACCGCCCCCGTCGGGATCTCGTAGGCGATAATTCCGGCGCAGACCCCGTCTTCGACGAGGAGGTCTAAGGCGAGCCACTCCTCGTAGACCTTTACCCGGTGTTTAAGGAGCTGCTGATAGAGGGTGTGAAGGAGGACGTGGCCGGTGGTGTCCCCGGCGAAGGCCGTCCGGGGGATGGGCATCGCCCCGAAGGGGCGCAGGAGAAAACGGCCGTCGGGTCCCCGGCTGAAGACGGCGCCCATGTGGTCCAGCTCGTAGACGGCATCGGGGCCTTCCCGGGTCAAGACTTCCACGGCGTCCTGGTCGGCCAGCCAGTCCGAGCCCTTGATGGTGTCGTAGGCGTGGTTCTCCCAGGAGTCCTCCTCGGAGAAGGCGGCGTTGATTCCGCCCTCGGCCGCCCCGGTGTGGCTCCGGAGCGGGTGGACCTTGCTCAAGATGGCTACATCCACGCCGGCCTGGGCGGCGGCCAGGGCGGCCCGCATCCCCGCCCCGCCGGCCCCGACCACCAGCACATCGTGCCTGAGCATTTGCCATCCCCCTCAGACTTTTACCGAAAGCCGCTCCAGGGTCGGCAGGGCCGAAACCACGTGCCGGTGCAGCCGCAGCTCCTTCGGGTCGAAGCCCAGGGCCAGGCCCAGGAGCTGGGGCAGGTGCAGAACCGGCAGCCGGACGCCCGGGTCCCGGTATTTGGCGGCCTCCGGCTGGTAGGCGTCCAGGTTCAGGTGGCAGAGGGGGCACGGGGTGACCATCAGGTCGGCCCCCCGGCGCCGGGCGTCGGTGAGGTGGGTTCCGGCCATCATCAGGGAGTTGCGCCGGTTCATGGTGAGGATGGGGAAGCCGCAACACTTATACTCCCCCGGAAATTCCACCGGCTCGGCCCCCAGGACCCCGATAACCCGTTCTAAATATTTCAGCCGCTCCGGCCTTTCGTCGGTGCCTACCACCCAGCTCGGGCGCAGGATATAACAGCCGTAGAAGGAGGCGACCTTTAGCCCCCGAAGGGGGCGAACCACCAGCTGCCGGAGCCGGTCGAGGCCGACATTCTCGACCAGAACCCAGAGGAGGTGGACGGCCTGGGCGGTGCCCCGGTAGTTATAGCCCTGGTCGGCCAGGTTCTGGTTGATCTTTGCCCGCCAGCCGTCGTCCCGGTTAAGGCGGTAGAGGGCGGCGCTGAAGACGCCCTGGCAGGTGCTGCAGATGGTGAGGATGGGCAGGCCGAGCCGCTCGGCCATGGCGAAGGTGCGGGCGTTGAGGGTATCGGCCAGCTCCAGGTTCCGCTCCTGGAGGACACCGGCCCCGGTGCAGGAAGCCTCCCGAAGCTCGACGAATTCAAACCCGAGCTTGCCGGCGACCTTCTCCATGGCCACCGAAAGCTCCGGGCAGGCCCCCCGTGAGACACACCCCGGGTAATAGGCAAAACGTAGCGGCGTCGTCATCATCTACCGCCTTTTCGGTTAAATGGCCGAAAACCCGGACGCAGCCGACGTTATTCTAGAACGGCCTAACCCCTCCCGTCAAATTTGACGGGGCCGGGAGGTTCTGTTAAACTTGGGCGGAAACGCCTAGACAACCGAATATCGGCCCGGGACAATCCCGGAAAGGCCGGGCCCTTTCCGGGGTGCAAAGGGGAAGTGGGTGAGAATCCCACGCTGACGCGCAACTGTGACCGGCCGCGCACCCGGCGGTCCGGAAGCCAGACCTCCCGTCCCGGGCAGCCGAACTCCTTCGCGGATTGAGGGTGAGGCAACCAAGAGCCCTTGCTTCCGTCGGAGAAGGGCTTTTTTGTTGCCTCCTAGGCTAACAGGAGGTGTAACTATGTTTTACCGTGGTCTGCCCCTTCGGGCCTTCGGCCGACGGGTGCGGGGTTTCTGGCTTCTGTTAATTCTGCTCCTGGCCGCCTGCGCCCCGCCCCAGGGCGCCCCGGCCCCCCAGCCCCCGTCCCCGCCGGCCCCCGCTTTTCCGGCCACCGTCACCGACGATGACGGCCAGACGGTGACCATCGAGCGGGAGCCCCAGCGGCTCATTACCCTGGCCCCCAGCAACACCGAAATCGTCTACGCCCTCGGCATCGGCGACCGGCTGGTCGCCGTAAGCGACTATTCGGATTACCCCCCTGAGGCCGCCGCCAAGCCCGAGGTCGGCTACATCCGGGTCGACATCGAGCGGGTTATCGCTTACAACCCCGACCTCATCCTGGCCACCGGCGCCCACCGCCAGCAGGTGACCCCCCAGCTTCGGCAGCGGGGCCTGAAGGTGATTACCCTCGACCCCAAAAACATCGACCACCTATTTGACAACATCCTGCTGGTGGGCCGGGCCACCGGCCAGACGGCCGCGGCCGAGAAGCTGGTGGCCGACCTAAAGGCCAGGGTCCAGCAAATTGAGGCGAAAGTCCGGCAGGCTAAAACCCGCCCCCGGGTCTTTTTTGAGCTGGATAAGAGTCTTTTTACCGTCGGCCCGGGAAGCTTTATCCACGACATGATCGTCCGGGCCGGGGGCGAGAACATCGCCGGGGACGCCGACCGCCCTTACCCCCAGCTCAGCCTGGAGGTGCTCCTTCAGCGGGACCCCGAGGTGATCATCATCACCGATATCGGCCCCTACGGGGGCGAGACCCCCGAATCGGTCCGGGCCCGGCCCGGCTGGCAGACCATCTCGGCCGTCAAAAACGACCGGATCGTGCCCATCAACCCGGACCTGGTTAACCGCCCGGGGCCCCGCATCGTCGACGGCTTTGAGGCCATCGCCCGGGCCCTCCACCCGGAGGTGTTCAGTTGACGGCCGGTGTCCACGGCCGGCCGATTCCCACCGCCCGCCGGCGTACCCTTCCGGCCGCCCTGCTTCTGGTCGGCCTGGTGGTGGCCGTCGGGCTGCTGGCGGTGAGTTTCGGGCCGGTGCGGATCCCGGTGCCCACCGTCTGGGCCATTATCCTTAACCGGCTCATCTCGGGGCTTATCGAGCCCGACTGGCCCCCAACCCTGGCCACCATCGTCTTGGACGTTCGGCTGCCCCGGGTCATCCTGGCTGGGCTGGTGGGCTCGGCCCTGGCCGCCGCCGGGGCCACTTACCAGGGCCTCTTTCGCAACCCCCTGGCCGACCCCTACATCCTGGGGGTGGCGTCGGGGGCCGCCCTGGGGGCAAGCCTGGCCATTGTCGCCCTGCCTCCGACCCCCCTGCCCGTAAGCCCGGTCCCGGCCCTGGCCTTCACCGGGGCCGTCCTGGCCGTGGCCGCCGTTTACCTGCTGGGGCGGGTGGACCACCGCCTCCCCACCACCACCCTCATCCTGGCCGGGGTTGCCGTCGGCAGCTTTCTTTCGGCCCTCAACACTTATGTCATGATCTTAGGGGGCAATCGCATTGTCCAGGTTATCGCCTGGCTCCTCGGCGGGTTTACCGGGGCCACCTGGTTCCAGGTGACCCTGATGCTACCCTACCTGCTGGCCGGGCTCCTGGTGCTCATCGCCTTCGGCTACCGGCTCAACGTTTTGCAGTTGGAGGACGAGGAGGCCCGCCAGCTGGGGGTGGACGTGGACCGGCTCAGGCTTCTGCTGGCCGTAGGCGGCGCTTTAATAACGGCCGCGGCGGTGGCCGTAAGCGGCATCATCGGGTTTGTCGGCCTGGTGGTGCCCCACCTGGTCCGCCTGGTCTTCGGGCCCAATTACCGCACCCTTCTCCCCCTGACGGCCCTGGCCGGGGCCGGCTTTATGGTCCTGGCCGACCTGGCCGCCCGCACCCTCCTGAGCCCGGTGGAGGTGCCGGTGGGGGTGGTGACGGCCTTTGTCGGCGGGCCTTTTTTCCTCTTTCTGCTTCAGCGGCGCAAGCGGGAGGTCTTCTGATGCTGGAGGTTCGGGGACTCCGGGTAGCCTACGGCGACCGGGTCGTCCTGGCCGGCGTCGACCTGACGGTCCGGCCGGGGGAGCTGGTGGGCCTCATCGGACCCAATGCGGCCGGCAAATCGACCCTGCTTCGGGCCGTGGCCGGCACCGTCCCCTACTCGGGAGAGGTCCTGGTCTGCGGACAGGACCAGCGTCGGCTTTCCCGGCGGGAGCTGGCGCGGCTGGTGGCCGTCGTCCCCCAGAGCCCGACCCTGCCGCCCCTCTTTACGGTGGCGGAGGTGGTGATGCTGGGCCGGACCCCCTACCTGAACTGGCTGGGCTGGGAGCGTCCGGAAGACTGGGCCGCCGTCGGGCGGGCCCTGGGGCTTACCGGCCTCACGGAGCTGGCCCACCGGCCGGTGGGCCAGCTTTCGGGGGGCGAGCGTCAGCGGGTGGTCATCGCCCGGGCCCTGGCCCAGGAGCCCCGAATCCTGCTGCTGGACGAGCCTTTAAATAATTTAGATATCGCCCACCAGGTGAAAATAATCCGGCTGGTGCGGCGTCTGGCCCGGGAGGAGGGCCTTGCGGTGGTTCTCACCGCCCACGACCTCAGCCTCGTGGCCCAGGCCGCCGACCGGGTCGTCCTGCTCAACCGGGGGCGGATTGCGGCCGAGGGCACCCCGGCCGAAGTGGTCCGCCGGGAGCTCCTCCGGCAGGTTTACGGCACCGATGTGGCCGTCTGGCCGGACCCGGTTACCGGCCGGCCGGTGGCCCTGGTCCGGGTGGGCGCCTGTGAGGAGGGGGCCGATGGGGACGGAGGCTAAGCGCCGGGGGCTGGTCATCGTAAACACCGGCGACGGCAAGGGGAAGACCACCGCCGCCCTGGGCATCCTGATGCGGGCCTGGGGCCGGGGAATGCGGGTGGTAATGGTCCAGTGGGTCAAGCACCGGACGGGCAACTGGGGGGAGATTCGGGCGGCCAAAAAGATGGGGGTCGAGGTCATCCCCATGGGGGCCGGGTTCACCTGGATTCCCAAGAAAGAGCCCGACACCGACGCCCGCCTCGCCCGGGAGGCCTGGGCCCTGGCCCGGGAAAAGGTCCTCTCCGACCAGTACGACGTCGTCATCCTCGACGAGATAACCTACGCCCTTAACTACGGCTGGCTCGACCTGGAAGAAGTCCTCGACGTCCTCCGGCGCCGGCCGCCCCGCCTGCACGTGGTCCTCACCGGCCGGAATGCGCCCCAGGAGCTCATCGACTTTGCCGACCTGGTCACCGAGATGCGGCTGGTTAAGCACCCCTACCGGGACCAGGGGGTCCCGGCCCAGCCGGGCATCGAGTTTTAAAATGACCCGGCTGCCCGACCGGCCCATTCCACCCCCCGACCCGACCGCCATCCGGCTTGCCCGCCGCCGTCAGCGCCAGCTCACCAAGCCGCCGGGAAGCCTCGGTCGGCTGGAGGAGCTGGCCGTCCGCATTGCCGGCCTGACGGCCAACCCGGTACCCTTTCTGGACCAAAAGGTCGTTTTCGTGCTGGCCGCCGACCACGGGGTGGCCCGCCTGGGGGTGAGCGCCTACCCCCAGGCGGTGACCGCCCAGATGGTGGCCAATTTCCTGGCCGGGGGCGCGGCCATAAACGCCCTGGCCCGGGCGGCCGGTGCCCGGGTGGTCGTGGCCGATTTTGGGGTGATAAACCCGCCCACCCACCCGGAGCTCCGGGCCTACTCCCTGGGGCCGGGAACGGCCGATTTTACAACCGGCCCGGCGATGACCCGGGAGCAGGCCGTGGCCGCCGTCGAAAGGGGCATCGCCCTGCTGGAATCCGAGCTTGGGCCCGGCCTTGACCTGGTGGGGACCGGGGAGATGGGTATCGGCAACACCACCGCCGCCGCGGCGGTGGTCTCGGCCCTTCTGGGGGTTCCCCCCGAGGCCGCCGTCGGCCGGGGCACCGGCCTCGACCGGGCCGGGGTTCGGCACAAGGCCGGGGTGGTCGAGGCGGCCCTTCGCCATAACCGCCCGGACCCGGCCGACCCCCTGGACGTCCTTGCCAAGGTCGGGGGCTTCGAAATCGGGGGCCTGGTCGGGTTAATTTTTGGGGCCGCCGCCCGGCGCAAGCCGGTGGTCCTCGACGGCTACATCACCGGGGCGGCCGCCCTCCTGGCCGTCCGCCTCTGTCCGGCCGTAAGGCCCTACCTTATCGCCTCCCACCGGTCGGCCGAGCCCGGCCACCGGCTGGTCCTCCGGGCCCTGGGACTCCGACCCCTTCTCGACCTGGGGCTGCGCCTCGGGGAGGGCACCGGGGCGGCCCTGGGCTTTATGCTCATCGACGCCGCCCTCCGGGCCCACCGGGAGATGCGAACCTTTGCCGAGGCGGGGGTTTCCGACCGGCCTTGAAGGGTCTGCTCGCCGCCCTGAGCTTTCTTACAATTTTGCCCCTCGGCCCTAAGGGGCCGTGGCCGGGCCTCGGGCCCGCCCTCCCCCACTTTCCCCTGGCGGGCCTCGCCATCGGCCTGTTTCTGCTCTTGGCCGACCTGGGCCTTTCGGGCCTGCTCGGAACCTACGGCCGGGCGGCCTTCCTCGTGGCCCTCTGGGCGGCCCTCACCGGCGGCCTTCACCTGGAGGGGCTAGCCGACGCCGCCGACGGGTTGCTGGGGAGCCGCCCGGCCCGGGAGCGCCTCGAAATCATGCGGGACCCTGCCGTCGGGGCCTTCGGGGCCGCGGCCGTGGGCCTGGGGCTCCTGCTCAAATTCGGCCTCCTGGCCGACCTGCCCGGCCAGCCTCCCCGCCCGGCCCTGGTCGTAACGCCTATGGCCGCCCGCTACGGGGTTCTGGGGCCGATAAGCCTCTTCCCCTACGCCCGGCCCCAGGGACTGGGCTACGGCCTGAGAAAGCCCGCCGCCCGGGCCTTCGGCCTCGTTACCCTGCCGGTCCTGGCCGCGGGCTACCTGCTGGCCGGTCCCCCCGCCCTGATGGCCACGGCCCTCGCCCTGGGGGCCGGGCTGGGCCTGGGCCTTTTCGCCCGCCGGCGGCTCGGCGGCCTCACCGGGGACGTTTACGGCGCGATTATTGAACTCGGGGAGGTGTTCGCCCTGGCCGGATTCGTCGCCTGGGAGGCCATCGGGTGACGGTGCCCAGGGTTGTTATCGGGGGGGTAAGCAGCGGCGTCGGCAAGACCACCATCGCCGCGGGCATAATCGCCGCCCTGCGCCGGCGGGGGCTGAAGGTTCAGCCTTTTAAGGTCGGACCCGACTACATCGACCCCGGCTACCTCACGGCCGCGGCCGGCCGGCCCGCCCGCAACCTGGACGGCTGGCTCATTCCCCCCGGCCGGCTCGGCTGGGTTTTTGACCGGGCCTGCCGGGGGGCGGACGTGGCCGTGGTGGAGGGGGTGATGGGCTTTTTCGACGGCAAATCCGCTCTGGACGAGGCCGGGAGCACCGCCCAGGTGGCCAGGCTGTTCGGGGCCCCGGCCGTCATCGTCATCGACGTCCGGGCGATGGCCCGGAGCGCCGCGGCCGTGGCCCTGGGCTTTGCCCGGCTGGACCCCGAAGTCAACGTCGCCGGCTTTATCCTGAACCGGGTGGGGAGCCCCCGACACCTGGAGTGGACCCGGCGGGCGGTCGAGACGGCCACCGGCCTGCCGGTCCTGGGCGGCCTGCCCGAAGCACCCGAGCTGGCGGTGCCCGAGCGGCACCTGGGGCTGATGACCGCGGCCGAGCAGGAGGCGGTGGAGGGCCTCATCCAACGGCTGGCCGAAAGGGTCTCGGCCGCGCTGGACCTGGACCGACTGCTGGCCATCGCCCGGCAGGCCGGCCCCCTGCCTCCCCCCGAAGCCCTGGCCCTGCCCCGCCCCCGACGGCCGGTAAGGGTCGGGGTCGCCCGGGACCGGGCCTTCAGCTTTTACTACCCGGACAACCTGGACCTCCTCCGGGAGCTGGGGGCCGAGCTGGTGGACTTCAGCCCCCTGGCCGACCCGGAGCTCCCGGGGGTGGACGGCCTCTACCTCGGGGGCGGATTCCCCGAGCTTTACGCCGCCGAGCTGGCGGCCAACGAACCCTTGAAGGCGGCCCTCCGGCGGGCGGTTGGGGCCGGGATGCCGGTCTACGCCGAGTGCGGGGGCCTGATGTACCTGGCCGAGGGGATCCGGGACTTCGGGGGCCGGACCTACCCGATGGTGGGGGTAATCCCCGGGGTTGCGGCGATGGGCCAGGGCCGGGTCCGCCTCGGCTACCTGGAGGTGGAAACCTTGCGTCCGTCGCCGGTGGGTCCGGCCGGCCGGCGGCTGCGGGGCCACGAGTTCCACGCCTCGGATTTCCCCCCGCCGCCCCCCGACCGGGCCCTGTATCAGGTCTTAAATCAGCCAGGGCGGCTGGAGGGCTGGGTTTTAAACAACGTGGCGGCCTCCTACCTCCATCTGCACTTTATCGGCTGTCCCGAGGCGGCGGCCGCCTTCGTGGGGTACTGCGCCGGTGAGGGTCCTGCTGGCGGGTGACGTCCACGGCCACCTGCCCGGGTCCGACCGCCCGACCTGGGAGTTTCTGGCCGAGCTGGTAAACTTAAGCCCCTGGCCCTGCCTGCAGGCGGGGGATATCGGCCGCTACCCGCCCCTTAACCGGCCCCTCTACTTCGTCTTCGGGAACAACGACTGGCCCCCGGCCGTTTCTCCCCAACATTATGTCAACTTACAGCCTGGGGAGGTGGCGGTTCTCCCCGACGGGTCCGAGGGGCTCCGGGTGGCCGGCCTTAACGGGGTCTATGACCCCCTTTATTACCGGCGGCCGGAGCTTATCCCGCCGGCCGAGCGGGGCCTCTATTTTACCCCCGACGACGTGGCCGCCTGCGCCCGCCTCCGGGAGGTGGATATCTTTCTGGCCCACGGGGTACCGGCCGGTTTCGGCCTCGGCCGGGAGCCCGACCACGCCGTCCCCGTCCTCCGGGAAATCCTTGAGGCCGTTCGGCCCCGGTTTTTCGTCTGCGGCCACGCCCACCGTTTTGTCTATCTGACCGACCTCAAGACGGGCTCCCGCCTCCTGGTCCTGGGCGAGCTTCGGCGGGAGTTTTACATCCTCGAGACCGCCACCGGGGAGCTCACCCGTGTTCCCACGTCGGACGGTTTGCCTCTTGCTGGCCTATTTGGTCGACTCGGCGGCCGGTGAGCCCCCGCCCCCGGTTCATCCGGTGGTCTGGCTGGGCCGGTGCCTCGACCTCCTCGAGGGGCTCTGGCTGCCCCGGGGCCGGCCGGCCGACCTTTTCTGGGGCGCCCTAAGTTTGGGGGCCGTGGCCGCCCTGGGCTGGGCCGTTGGACACGGGCTGGCCCGACGGGCCGCCCGGCTGCCGGGTGTAGCCGGCGTTATTGCCGAGGCCCTCGCCTTAAAGCCAGCCTTTGCCGGCCGGATGCTCTGGGCCGAGGCCCTGGGGGTGGCCGACCTGCTGGAGGGGGGCGACCTGGCCGGGGCCCGGAACCGGGTCAGGTCCCTGGTAAGTCGGCCCACGGAGGGATTAACCCCGGGCCTGGTGGCTTCAGCGGCCGTGGAGTCCGTGGCCGAAAACCTAACCGACAGCGTCGCGGCACCCCTGCTGGCCTACCTTGTCTGGGGCCTGCCGGGGGCCTACGCTTACCGGGCGGTGAACACCGCCGACGCCCGCTGGGGCTACCGGGGCCGCTTTGAGTTTTTCGGGAAGGCCGCCGCCCGGGCCGACGACCTGGCCAACCTGGTGCCGGCCCGGCTGGCCGCCGCCGCCCTGCTGTTGGCCGGCCTCCTCTGGGCCGAAGACCCCGCCGGGGGCTTTAAGGTCTGGAAGCGGGACCGGGGCCGGACCGCAAGTCCCAATGCCGGCCAGACGATGGCCGCCATGGCCGGCCTGCTAGGGGTTCGGCTCGAGAAGCCGGGCCATTATGTGCTGGGCGAGGGGTTCCGGGAGCCGACGGCCGCCGATATCCGGCGGGCGGCGGGCCTCGGCCGGCTTGCCGGCCGGGTAATGGTGGCCGGGCTGACGGCCCTGGGCCTCATTATGGGGCTGAGGGGGAAAATTGCCTAGGGCCCCCGTGCTGATGGTCCAGGGCACGGCCTCCCACGTGGGCAAGAGCGTCCTCGTGGCCGGGCTTTGCCGGCTCTTTGCCGACCTGGGCTTCCGGGTCGCCCCCTTCAAGGCCCAGAACATGGCCCTTAATTCTTACGTTACCCCCGACGGCCTGGAGATCGGCCGGGCCCAGGCCGAACAGGCGGCCGCCGCCGGGGTTGAGCCCCGGGCCGAGATGAACCCCATTCTCCTCAAGCCCGAGGCCGAGGCCCGCTGTCAGGTGGTGGTCCTCGGCCGGCCCTGGGGGACGGTGCCGGCCCGGGAGTACTACCGGCTCCGGGGGCAGCTCTGGCCCGTGGTTCGCCGGTCGCTGGAGGCCCTTCGCCAGGAATACGACCTGGTCATCATTGAGGGCGCCGGAAGTCCGGCCGAGGTGAACCTGCGCCGGACCGAGCTGGTGAACATGCGGCTGGCCCGTTTTGCCGGGGCCCCGGTGCTCCTGGTTGGGGACATCGACCGGGGCGGGGTGTTTGCCAGCCTGTACGGGACCTTAAAACTGCTTACCCCGGCCGAGCGGCGGCTGGTTCGGGGGCTCATCATCAACAAGTTCCGGGGCGACCCCGCCCTCCTGGGGGACGGCATCGCCCGGCTGGAGCGGCTCACCGGCCGGCCGGTAATCGGCGTAATCCCTTATATTCCCGACCTCAACATCGCCGAAGAGGATTCGGTGGGCTTGGCCGATAAGGCCGCGGCCGGGGCCGACCTGGAAATCGCAGTCCTTCGCCTGCCCCGAATAAGCAACTTCGACGAGTTCGACCCCCTTAAGGCCGAACCCGACACGGCCGTCCGGTTCGTGGACCGGCCGCCGGCGGTCCGGCCCGACCTGGTTATTATTCCCGGGTCGAAGGCCACCGCCGCCGACCTGGAGTTTCTGCGCCGGGCCGGGCTGGCCGACTGGGTTGTTGCCCGGGCGGCGTCGGGGACGCCCCTTTTGGGCATCTGCGGCGGCTTCCAGATGCTGGGCCGGGCCATTTACGACCCGGACCGGGTTGAATCCGACCGGACCCAGGTTCCGGGCCTTGGGCTTCTGCCGGTGGTGACGGTGTTTGGCCGGGACAAAGTTACCTGGCGGGTTCGGGCCCGGGTCCTGGCCGACCGGGGGCTCTTTCGGGGCCTGACCGGGCTGGAGGTTTCGGGCTACGAGATTCACATGGGCCGAACGGCCGGCGGGGAGCCCGTTTTTAAGCTGTTTCGGCCGGACGGCTCGTCGGCGGAGGACGGGGCCGTCGACGCAGGCGGCCTGGTTTTTGGGACGACGGTCCACGGCCTCTTTGAAAATCCGGAGTTTCGGCGCCGGCTTCTCGACCGGCTCCGAGCCCTGCGGGGCCTTTCGCCGGTGGGGCGGCCGGCCCCATTCAACCGCCGGGCCGGGTATGATCGTATCGCCGGGGTCCTGCGGACCCACCTGAACCTGGAATTTATAATGTCCCTGGTCGAGGAGCAACTTGGGGGTTGAGAGCCGGGTAAGCCTGGTCTTAGGGGGCCTCCGGTCGGGGAAGAGCCGGTTTGCCCAACAGCTTCTGCCCGCCGAGGGCCGGGTAATCTTCGTGGCCACGGCGGTGGTCACCGACGCCGAGATGGCCGCCCGGGTCGAGGCCCACCGCCGCCAGCGTCCCCCGGGCTGGCAAACCGTGGAGGCACCCCTGAGTCCGGCCGAGAAGCTGGCGGGCCTGGCGGGCCCCTTTGAGGGGGTGCTCCTCGACTGTCTGACCCTCCTTACCAGCAACTGGCTTTTAAACCTAAAAGATGCCGCCTCGGCCCGCCACGCGGTTACCCACGAGCTGGACCGGCTCTTCCGGTGGGCCGAAGAACAACGGACCCCCCTGGTCATAGTCTCCAACGAGGTCGGGCTGGGGGTCCACCCCACCACAGAAGTGGGCCGGCTCTTCCAGCACCTAATGGGGGAAGTGAACCAGTTTGCGGCCGCCCGGTCCGACACCGTCTACCTGATGGTTGCCGGAATTCCCCTCAGGGTGAAGCAGGCCGCCCCCGAATGATTCAGGCAAGCCTCCTCGGGTTTCCCGGGTCGGGCCGGACGACCCTCTTTCGGGCCCTGGGCCGGG
This sequence comes from Dehalococcoidia bacterium, assembly GCA_034434875.1. Lineage (GTDB taxonomy): Bacteria > Chloroflexota > Dehalococcoidia > JAUQQI01 > JAUQQI01 > JAUQQI01. The sequence continues at coordinate 17,820 of DAOTYJ010000143.1, forward strand.
GGGCGGAGCCGAGGGGGAACGTCCTGGTAGTGGACCTGCCCGACCCGAGGCTTGAGCGGCTGGCCGAGATCTTCCGGCCCCGAAAGGTGACCTCGGCCCGGCTGGCCTTTGGGGACCCGCCCGTGGCCCTGGGAAGTCTGCGGGGTTCACTCCCGGCCGAGGTGGCCGAGGCCGACCTTCTCGTGCTGGTGATTCGGGCCTTCTCCGACCCGGCCGTTCCCCACCCCCGGGGCTCCGTTGACCCGTGGCGGGACCTGGCCGACGCCCGGGCCGAGCTGGTGCTCTGGGACCTGGCCATCTTAGAGCGGCGGCTTCAGCGCATCGCCGAGGCCTCGGGCAAGGTGGGCGGGGCGGAGCGGGAGGCCCTTCAGCGGGAGCGGGAGGTCCTCGAGCGGGCCCGCCAGGCCCTGGAAGGGGGCAACCTGCTGGGAGAAGTCCCTTTCAGCCGGGAGGAGGAGCGGGTCCTGCGCAACTTTCAGCCCCTTACCCGCAAGCCCTGGCTTATCGTGTTCAACATCGACGAGGGGCTTATCCCCGAGGCCGAAGCCCTTGAGGGCCGAATCGCCGAGGCATACGGCCCGGACGGGGGGGTGGCGGTGGCGGCCCGCCTGGAACTGGAGCTTAGCCGCTTGCCGCCGGCAGAGCGGGCGGAATTTCGGGCCGCCTATGGGTTGCCCGAGGGGGGGCTGGACCGGCTGGTCTGGCGGGCTTTTCGGCGGAGCGGCCGGATTCTGTTTTACACGTACAAGGGGGATGAGCTGAGGGCCTGGCCGGTGGCGGCGGGTGCGGATGCGGTGACGGCCGCCGGGACGGTCCACACCGACATGGCCCGGGGGTTTATCCGGGCGGAGGTGGTGCATTTTGAGGACCTGGTGCGGGCGGGGTCCATCGCCGAGGCCCGGCGGCAGGGACTGGTGCGCCTTGAGGGCCGCAACTACACCGTCGTCGACGGGGACGTTATCACATTTTTATTTCATGTTTGAAAGGGCCCGCCCCAATTCTGGGGCGGGCCTGGTGGAGACGGGGGAGAGTCGAACTCCCCGTCCGGAGAAGGACCCAGCCGGGCTTGCTACAGGCTTAGTCGGCTGCGCTCTTTCTCGTCCGGCCCATCTCCGCCGACCGAGCCGGGACCGGACCAGCCGATAACTCTTGGGCCGCCTTTATCGGCGTCAGGGCGGCCGCACCCCGGCTGCTTTGTCGCCCGAACCCCGCCCGCCGGGGCGAGGCAGGGTCGGACGTCGCGGCCTTACTTAGGCCGCGAGGGCGTATGCCTCAGAGTCGGCAGTCGTTTTTTGCCGCCTGTTTTACGAGGTTGACGGCACCTCGGCCTGCAGCCCGACCCCTTCCTCCTCCGTCGAACCCACTACGTCCCCGCGTCAATAACGATCATACCACAAATGCCCAGGCCTTGCCGCCCAGGAGCCGCCCCGCAGGGCTTTCCAGTTTTCTGAGCTTAGCCTATTCTTGGGTGGAAGGCCTTGAGGAGGTGGCACCATGGAGCAGAGCTTGCTCGATGTTCTGGCCGGGATTCCGGACCCCAGGGGCAGGCACGGCGGTCTTTGCTACCGCCATTAACGGTCAAGCTTCGCTGCGGGGCATGTGGCTCTCCGATTGGCTTACCCGGTACCTGTCGTTTCATCGCAACCGGATACCGGCCCTCGAAACTGCCGTTTAGATTTGCCTTTGTTGCTCGAGGCGTTTAACGGTTGGCTGACGGCAGCGGCCTTTGGCCGCCGGCGGGGCAGGAAGCGGGATTGTGAGGCACCGGCCTTCGGCCACAGGGTCGGCGTTGGTCCTTGGTCAAGTTGTAGCCGGGGGCCAGGATAAGACGGAGGCTGCGGCGGACGCCATTAGAAGGCAAGGATTGTTGACATAAGCGCTCTACACTTATGTCAACAATGGCGGCGTCGGTGTCGGCTCTCAAGGCTGTCTGAGCCCGGGGCCTGGGCCGAGCAGGAGCTCTTATGGGTAGCCGGTGGGTCGGTCGGGCACCTTAGTGCGCAGCATGCCCTTGAAGGGCTGCGTGGTCACTGGGAAACTCGACAACTTATGTCGAGTTTGGCTCTACTGGGTCCGTGAAGACCGGCTGGGCCGGGGCTCAGCCTGACCCGGAACCTGGCCCTTAACCTGCTAAGAACCCTGGGTTACCGGTTCGTAGTCGACGGATTCCGGGCCTTAAGTGCCCGGCCTGACCGGGGTCTAAGCCTGCTGATCCGCCGAAAGCCAT
>DAOTYJ010000144.1:0-1955 GCA_034434875.1 Dehalococcoidia bacterium
ATAAGAGTTACAAGTGCTCCAACAACTGGTTATGTTTTAAAATGGGATGGAAGTGCATTTACACCTCAACCTGATTTAGGTGGTGCATCTGAATGGACTGATGCAGGAGAATATCTCTATCCAGCAGATGATGCTTCACAATATACAAGAGTTTATGAATCAGCAACACCTTCAAGTGGTTATAGATTCCGGGCTGCTTATAGTTCTTCAATATATGGATTAATTGGAACTCAATATTCAGGTGTTCAAGGAAATTCTAATAATACATCAGGTGCAGGAGTACTTGGCTCAGGTGGAACAGCAACTTATGGTGTTTATGGAGTAACAAATACATCAGCAACATATTTTGGTGTGTGTGGAATTAATCAAAATACATCAGGTTCAGGAATTCTTGGACTTGGAAGCAATGTAACAACCTTTGGATGGTCAGCAGGCGGTGATGGAGTTATAGGTGCATCTGATGCTTATGGAGTTATAGGTTCCCATTATAATGGTTCAAATGTAAATAGATGGGGAGCTCTTGGAACACAATATTATGGTGTTTATGGTTCTACTGATAATTCATCAGGTGCAGGAGTTATGGGAGTTAATACTTTGGCAAGTTCAGATGTTCCTGGGGTATATGGAAGGTCAAATGTTACTGATTTCTGGGGTTATGGAGGATATTTCGTAGGTGGATATATGGGTGTAAGAGGTAATGTATCCCCAACAGGTTCTGGGTCTTATTATGGAGTTTATGGTTATGTATCAGGTGGTTCAGGAACAAATTGTGGTGTTTATGGATATGCAACAGGTGGATCAAATGCCGTTGGAGTTTATGGATACTCTGATAAATGGGGTGTTTATGGATACACAAGTGATGGAACAAGATTTGGTGTTATAGGGCAAAATACTAATTCAACATCAGGAACAGGCACCGGAGGAGCCGGAAACGGTCTTACCACTGTGTATTATTTAACTGCTGGTTCTGGTGGAGCATTTACAGGTGCAAGTTTTGGAGCAGTTGGCTTTGCAACAAATACAAGTGGAAATAGAGCAGGTGGATATTTTGCAACAACTGATGGAACTGCTTATGCTTATGTAGGGTTTAATTGGTCTGGAAGTGTTTATAAAATAAATGGACCTGGTGCTGTCTCAACGATAATGGAAACAAGAGAAGGAAAAAAGAATTTGTTTGCTCCTGAATCACCAGAAGCATGGATTCAGGATTATGGAGAGGGACAATTAAAAAATGGAAGGGCAGTAATTTATCTTGATAAACTTTTCCTTGATTGTGTTGTGATTAATGAAAAAAATCCCCTAAAAGTATTTGTTCAATTAAGGGATGATTGCAATGGAGTATATGTAAAAACTTATGATGACCATTTTGAAGTTATAGAATTACAGAATGGAAAATCAAATGCAAGATTCTGCTACCAAGTTCTTGCTAAATGGAAAGGATATGAAACTTTAAGATTTCCTGATGCACCTCCTCCACCAACTATTGCTACGATTAAAGTTCCGCCTATGGCTCCAGATGCAAAGGCATTAAAGAAGATAGAGCCTGCAATTCTTACTATTCAACAGGTTAAAACTAAACCTATACAAACACCTGAAAAAGGGTTTTAAAAATTAAAAAATTAAATTTAATGGGGGTGTTTTATGATTAAATTAATTTTAATTATTTTTTTCTCCCAGTATCAGGATACAATTTTTGGTTCAAAATGGGAAGGAATAAAGGTAAATTCTTTTTTGCCACAAAATCTTATAAAAATTGATTCTTTTACCACATACCAAACAGGTGAATGGGTTGTTTTATCTTGCTATGCAACAACAACTTCTGGTGTTCAATCAGGAGATATAGTAAGTTCAAAGATTTCTGGTTTTGGAATTGATAGTGCAAAGACAAGTGGGAATATAAGGTTTAAGGGATTTAAGGTTTCAGGTCCTGATCAAAATGGTTATGTATATTTAAA
>DAOTYJ010000145.1:0-12207 GCA_034434875.1 Dehalococcoidia bacterium
GCCCGGAAAAGGTGCCAACTCCGGTCCGGGCCTTTTAAAGGCCCGGACGAGATGAGAGGCCCGGCTCCGCACAGAATTTTCTGAGCGGTTCTCGGTTCCTCAAAGTTCCCAAGCCGTCAGGGGGTGGATTACGTTAAGCGGCGGCAGGCCGCAATGAGGGTAAACTTTATTTAAGGAGTTTAGCCGATGAGCACGACATTCATGCGCGCCCCGTCGCTCCTTTTTACGTCGGAATCGGTCACCGAGGGGCATCCCGATAAGCTTTGCGACCAGATCTCGGACGCCGTCCTCGATGAGGTCTTCGCCCACGACCCCTACGGGCGGGTGGCCTGCGAGGTGGCGGTAACCACCGGACTTATAATCATCGTCGGCGAGATCACCACCACCCACCCCGTCGATTACCCGGAGGTGGCCCGCCGGGTGGTCCGGGAGGCGGGCTACACCAGCCCCGAGGCGTGCTTCGACGCCACCGTAAGCGGGGTCATCGTCTCGGTAAAACAGCAGTCGCCCGACATCGCCCTGGGGGTGGACCGCTCCCTGGAGGCCAAGCTGGGCGAGACCGAAGCGGACTTAGAAAGCCTCGGGGCCGGCGACCAGGGGATGATGGTGGGCTTTGCCTGCACCGAAACCCCGGAGCTCATGCCCCTGCCCATCATGCTCGCCCACCGCCTCTGCCGCCGCCTGGCCGAGGTCCGCAAAAAGGGCATCCTGCCCTACCTGCTCCCCGACGGCAAGGCCCAGGTAACCGTTGAATATTCTTACGGGATCCCCCAGCGGGTTCAGACGGTGGTGGTTTCGGCCCAGCACCGCCCGGGCGTCCACGAGCAGCAGATTCGGGACGACATCATCCAGGCCGTCGTCGAGGAGGTGATACCCCGCAAGCTCCTCAGCCCGGAGACCAGGTTTCTGGTCAACCCGACGGGGCGGTTCGTTATCGGCGGCCCCATGGGGGACGCCGGCCTGACCGGCCGCAAGATCATCGTCGACACCTACGGCGGCATGGCCCGCCACGGCGGCGGCTGCTTTTCGGGGAAGGACCCCACAAAAGTCGACCGCTCGGGGGCCTACGCCGCCCGGTACGTGGCCAAGAACCTCGTGGCCGCCGGCATCGCCGACCGGGTCGAGGTCCAGATCGCCTACGCCATCGGGGTTGCCCGCCCGGTGTCGGTAAGCGTGGAAACCTTCGGGACGGCCAGGATTCCCGACGAGCAGATCGTAAAGCTCATCCAGCAGCATTTCGACCTGCGGCCGGGGGCCATCATTCGGGACCTTCGACTCCGCCGGCCCATCTACCGCCCCACCGCCGTTTACGGCCACTTCGGCCGGACGGACATCGACGCCCCCTGGGAGGAGACGGATAAGGCCGAACTGCTCCGGGAGGCGGCGGGGTTGCGGGGCGAGCCCGAACAGCCCGTTTACGCCCGCTTCCTGGCCGACTGAACCCGGCCCGTTTCCCGGGACCCGATGCGGGCGCTGGTTACGGGCGTCGCCGGTTTCGTGGGCACCCACCTGGCCCGCGCCCTCCTGGCCGAGGGGATTGAGGTCTGGGGGGTTATTCACCGACGTTCTTTTGAGGACGAGGAGCTGGCCGGCCGGGTCCGGCTGCTCCGGGCCGACCTGACCGTCCCGGCCGAGGTTGACCGCCTGGTGGCCGAGGTCCGGCCGGACTGGGTTTTCCACCTGGCCGCCTTCTCGTCGGTAGCCAGGTCGTGGGAAGACCCGGCCGAAACCTTCCGGGTAAATGTTATCGGGCAGCTGAGCCTTCTTCGGGCCCTGGCGGCGGGGGGTCAGCGGCCGCGCATCCTTATTCCCGGCTCCGCCGAAGAGTACGGTCTGGTAAAGCCCGAGGAGCTTCCGGTCCGGGAAGAAAACCCCCTCCGGCCGACGAACCCCTACGCGGTGAGCAAAATCGCCCAGGATTTTTTAGGCTACCAATTTTTTTTAAGCTACGGCCTGCCGGTGGTCCGCATCCGGGCCTTCAACCAGGTGGGGCCGGGCCAGAGCCCGGAGTTTGTGGTCTCGGGCTTTGCCCGCCAGGTGGCCGCGGCCGAATTGGGGCTGGGTCCCCCCGAGGTGCGGGTCGGCAACCTGGAGGCCAGGCGGGATTTCACCGACGTTCGGGACATGGTTCGGGCTTACATCCTGGGGATGCGGTGCTGTCGGCCCGGGGAGGTTTACAATGTGGGAAGCGGGGTATCCGTCCGGGTCGGAGACCTGCTCGCAAAGCTGTGCGCCCAGAGCCGGGTCCCCGTCCGGGTTGTGCCGGACCCGGCCCGCTTCCGGCCCCTGGATGTCCCGGAGATTTACGCCGACGCCACCAAGTTCCGGGCGGCCACGGGCTGGGAGCCCCGGATACCCCTGGAGCAGAGCCTGGCCGAGGTTCTAGAATTCTGGCGGGTAAAACTCCGGAGGGAGCCGCCGTGAGGGCGATAATCCTGGTTGGGGGTGAGGGCACCCGCCTGAGGCCCCTCACCTACACCACCCCGAAGGCCATGGTGCCGGTCCTTAACCGGCCCTACCTGGCCCACCTCCTGGCCTACCTGGGCCGCTACGGTGTAACCGAGGCGGCCCTGGCCCTGGGCTACCTGCCCGACCGGATCCGGGCGTATTTCGGCGAAGGCGAAGGCCTGGGCATCCGGCTGGTCTACTCGGTCGAAGACCGGCCCCTCGGAACGGCCGGGGCCGCCCGGCTCGCCGCCGTCCGGATGTCCATCCCGATGGACGAGCCGGTCCTGGTCTTAAACGGCGACATCTTCACCGACCTGCCTATCGACCGGCTGGTAGCCCGGCACCGGTCGGCGGGGGCCAGCGTGACCATCGGGCTGGTACCCGTGGCCGACCCCAGCCAGTACGGGGTGGTGGAGGTGGGCCGGGGCGGCCGGATAATCTCTTTCGTCGAAAAGCCGCCCCCGGGAGCCGCCCCCTCGAACCTTATCAACGCCGGGATTTACGTGCTGGACCCGGTGGTGTTGCGGCTGATTCCTCCCGGGGCCTTTTACCAGTTCGAGCAGAGGGTTTTCCCGGCCCTGCTCAGGGCCGGCGCAAAGCTTTACGGCTTTAGCTGGTCGGGCTACTGGGTGGACATCGGGACCCCCGAAAAGTACCGCCGGCTGAACTTCGACCTGCTGGCCGGGAAGGTCCGTTCGCCCCTGCTGGGCCCCGTTGAAGGCGCCCCCTGCTACCTGGGCGAGGGGTGTGTTGTGGACGGGGCCCGCTGGGTGGGGCCGGTGGTTATGGGGGACCGCTGTCAGGTGAGGGGTGGGGCGGAGGTGGGCGAGACGGTCGTCTGGGACGACGTTTTTATCGGGCCCGGCGCCCGGGTAATCCGCTCGGTGGTCGGGCGGGGCTGTCGGGTTGGGCCCTGGGCCGTCCTTGAAGACGCGGTGGTTGGCGACGGGGTGGAAATCGGGGCCGGCGTCCGGCTCCCGCCCGGCGCCCGGGTCGACCCGGGCGCGGTGGTCGCCGACCAGGCCAAAACTTTTTGAACTCCGGGAGGTTGCCCTTGCGGGTCCTGATTACGGGCGTTACCGGAATGGCCGGAAGCCACCTGGCCGAATACCTGGTCGAGAAACCCGACATCCTCCTCTTCGGAACCTACCGCTGGCGAAGCCGGCTGGAGAATCTGGCCGAGCTTCAGGCCTGCGGCCGGGTCAACTTCATCGCCGAAGGGGGAAACCTCCACAGCCCCGACGTCGTCCGAAGGCTCGTCGAGGGGCAGGCCAGGCCGGGGGTCTTGAACCTCATCGAGGCCGACTGGACCGACCCTTTCTCGACGCATAACGTCATCGCCGCCGTCCGGCCCGACCGCATCTTCCACCTGGCGGCCCAGAGCTTCGTGCCCACCTCCTGGAACGCCCCGGCCGAGACCATCCGCCTCAACGCCCTCATGCAACTTAACATCTTCGAGGCGGTCCGGCGGGAAAAACTGGACCCCCGCATCCACATCGCCGGCTCCTCGGAGGAGTACGGCTACGTAAAGCCCGAAGAGCTCCCCATCAAGGAGACCAACCCCCTCCGCCCCCTCAGCCCCTACGCCGTAAGCAAAGTCACCCAGGAGATGCTGGCCTACCAGTATTTCCGGAGCTTCGGCCTTAAAAACATCGTCACCCGGGGCTTTAACCACACCGGACCCCGCCGGGGCCACGTTCTGGTAACCAGCAACTTCGCCAAACAGATCGCCGAAATCGAGGCCGGCAAACGCCCCCCTGTTATCATGGTGGGCGACCTCTCCTCGAAGCGGGACTGGGTGGACGTCCGGGATATGGTCCGGGCCTACTGGCTGGCCCTGGAGAAGGGCGAGCCCGGGGAAGTCTACAACATCGGAAGTGGGGTTGCCAGGTCGGTGGGCGACGTGCTCAATATCCTCCTTTCGTTCACCGAGGCCAGGATCGAGGTCCGGCAGGACCCGGCCCGGTTGCGGCCCTCCGACGTTAAAATCCTTCAGGCCGACGTGACCAAGTTCCGGCAGGCCACCGGCTGGGAGCCCCGGATCCCCTTCGAGCAGACCCTGCTGGACCTGCTCAACTACTGGCGGGCGCGAGTCTGAGGGGGAGGAGCCGAGATGACCGTAAAGACACCCATCAAATTCGGCACCGACGGCTGGCGGGGAATCATCGCCGAAGACTATACTTTCGAAAACGTCCGCTACTGCGCCCAGGGCCTGGCCGAGTACCTGGAAGACCAGGGCCTCCACTTTCACGGGGTCGTGGTCGGCTACGACACCCGCTTTGAGTCCGAGGATTTTGCCGCGGCCGTCGCCGAGGTGCTGGCCGGAAACGGCATTCGGGCCTACTTAACGGACCGGGCCAACCCAACCCCGGTGGTCTCCTTCGGAATCCTGAGTCAGAAGGCCGGTGCCGGAGTGATGATCACCGCCAGCCACAACCCCGCCCGGTACAACGGCTTTAAGGTGCGCAGCGCCTACGGGGGGGCGGCCGCCCCGGAGGTGCTGGCCGAGCTGGAGGGGCGCATCGCCGACGCCCAGGCCGAGGGCCGCATCCGGCGGGTGCCACGCCGGGCTGCCGAAAGCGAGGGGCTTATCGTCCTCTTCGACCCCGGCGACCCCTACCGGCGGCAGGTGGGCGGCCTGGTCGACCTGGAGGCCATCCGCAACGCCGGCCTCCAGGTGGTGGCCGACGCCATGTACGGGGCCGGGGCCGGCTGGCTGGCAGACCTGGCCGGCGGCCGGACCACCGTCGTCGAGATCCGGGGGGAACGCAACCCCATCTTTCCCGGCATCAACCCGGAGCCCATCCCCCGCAACCTGGGGGCCCTCTTCGAGAGGGTCCGGGAGGTCGGGGCGGATGTGGGCCTGGCCACCGACGGGGACGCCGACCGGCTCGGGGTCTGCGACGAGCAGGGCCGCTTCGTCGACCAGCTCCGAACCTATTCCCTGCTGGCCCTTTACCTGCTGGAGGTTCGGGGCTGGCGGGGCCCCATCGTTAAAACCATCTCCACCAGCTCCATGCTGGAAAAGCTGGGCCGGCTTTACAACGTTCCCGTTTACGAGACCGGGGTCGGCTTTAAATACGTTGCCCCGAAAATGCTCGAAGTAAACGCCATCTGCGGGGGCGAAGAGAGCGGCGGCTACGCCTTCCGGGGCCACCTGCCCGAACGGGACAGCATCCTGGCCGGCCTCTTCTTCCTGGACCTGATGGTTAAGTTAAACCGCCGGCCCTCGGAGCTGGTCGAGTATCTCTTTAGCAAAGTGGGGCCTCACTATTACGACCGAATTGACGTGGAGCTCGAGCCCGACGCCCGGCCCCGAATCGAAACCCGGCTCCGGACAAGTCCCCCGGCCGAAATCGGCGGCCACCGGGTCGAACGGCTCGATACCACCGACGGCTATAAGTTTTACCTGGCCGACGGCTCCTGGGTGCTGGTCCGGTTTTCGGGAACGGAGCCTCTCCTGCGGATTTACGGGGAGACCGACGACCCCGAAAAGCTTCGCCGGCTCCTGGCCGATACCCGGGACCGGCTGGGAGTTTAGGCATCAGCCGTGGACGTCAACTGGGATTCGGCCGAAGGCTGTCGGGCCCTGGACCCGGCCGACATGCTGGGCCGACTGCTGGAGTTTCCGGCCCAGTTCGGCCCGGCCTATGAGGCCGGACGGCGGCTGGCCCTGCCGGCCGGGTACAAGCACGTCCGGCAGGTGGTGGTGGCCGGGATGGGGGGCTCGGCCATCGCCGGCGACTACGCGGCCGCCCTGCTGCGGGACCGGTGCCGGGTGCCCATTTTCGTCTGGCGGGACTACGGCCTGCCCGCCTTTGCCGGCCCCGAGACGCTGGTGGTTGCCTCCAGCTATTCGGGCAACACCGAAGAAACCCTGAGCGCCTTGGACCGGGCCCGGCGGGCGGGGGCCCGGGTCGTCGCCCTGACCGGGGGCGGGGAGCTGGCCGGCCGGGCCGAGGCGGCCGGCTACCCGGTCTTTAAAATCACCTACCAGGCCCCGCCCCGGGCGGCCCTGGCCTACAGCCTCTTTCCCCTGCTGGGAATCCTGGCGGCCCTGGAAATCGGGCCCGACCTGAGGGCCGAGGTCGCGGAGGCCGGGGAGGTGGCCGCGGGCCTCCTGGGTTCCGTCCGGCCCGAGACCCTTGAGGGGGCAAATCCCGCCAAGGCCCTGGCCCGGGCCGCCCACGGCCGGGTCGTGGTCGTCTACGGGGGCGGAAGCCTCGAGCCGGTGGCCCGCCGCTGGAAGACCCAGGTTAACGAGAACTCGAAGGCCTGGGCCTTTTTCGAGGCCCTGCCCGAGCTTAACCACAACGCCGTAGTCGGCTACGCCCACCCGCCGGCCGCCCGGGAGGCGGTGCTGGTGGTGGGGCTGGCCTCGCCGGGGGAATCGGCCGAGCTGGACGCCCGGCTGGAGGTTACGGCCGAGCTTCTGCGGCGGGAAGGCTATGAGCCCCGGCTTGTTGCCGCCCGGGGCACCTCCCGCCTCGCCCGGATGATGCACCTGACGGTCCTGGGCGACTGGTTTAGTTACTACCTGGCCCTCCTTAACGGGGTCGACCCGACCCCGGTTCCGCCCATCGACTTTTTAAAGGCCGAGCTGGGCCCCCGGCGTCAGGGTCGGCCGCCGGCCTAGAACCGCAGCCCCGGGATGCCCCGCCCCACCCCGGCCCAAAGGGCGGCCGGCCGTCGGCTGGCCTGGGCCGGGGTAGCGGCCCTGGGGCTTTTGGCCCTCTGGGCCGGCCTTGCGGAGATGCCGGACCCTTCCGCCTGGCAGGCCCGGGCCGACCGCTGGCTCCCGGAAGCTTCGGCCGTCCGACGCCTGGAGCAAACTTTTACCCCCGGACGGGACGGCCTGGCCGGGGTGGACATCCTGGTAAACCAGGCGGCCCTCAAACCCGGCCAGGCCCTTACCGTCCGGCTGACGGCCGAGGCCGACGGCCGGGAGGTGGCCTCCGTCCCGGTAGCCCCCGGCGACCCCCCGGGGCCGGCCGTCGTCCGCCTCCGGTTTGAACCCCAGCCCGCCTCCGCCGGCCGACCCTACCGGCTGGTGGCGGAGGCCGGCGGGGAGGCCCTGCCCCCGGGGCTGGTCGCGGCCGCCGGGGACGACCCCTACCCGGAGGGGCGGCTGGCGGCTGATGGGGTCCCCATCCCGGGGAGTCTGCGTTTCCGGGCCTACTACCGGCCCGACCCGGGCCGGCTGCTGGGGGCTGCCGCCGGGGCCTTTAGAGATATCCCGGCCGTGGCCCTGGGGGTGGGCCTCTGGCTCCTGCCCGGCCTGGCCATCTCGGCCCTCCTGGGCTGGCCTCAGGCCCCGGGCCTTCTGGGCCGGGCGGCCGCCGGCGGCAGTTTCAGCCTGGCCTACTGGCCCCTGGTCTACTACTGGGCCGGTCGGCTGGGCCTGCCGGCCTTTGAGGCGGGGCTGGGCCTCGGGGTGGGGCTGGCGGGGGCGGCCGTGGTCCGCCCCGGCCGGTCCTTTCGGCCGGCCCAGGCCGTCCCGGACCCGGCCGGGGGGCTTCTGCTCGGGGCCGTCCTGGGCCTCACCCTTCTGGTCAGGCTTTACCCCCTCGGCGACCTGGCCCTTACGCCGTGGGTTGACGGGCCCCACCACGCCCTCATCGCCCGAAAGGTCCTGGAGGCCAACCGGGTCCCCGATTCTTACGGCCCCGAGGTGGAAACCCCGGCCTTTTACCATTTCGGCTTTCACGTCCAGGCCGCCCTCCTGGCCCGGACAACGGGGGCCGACCCGGCCGAAGCCGTGGGGCTCGCCGGACAGCTTCTCACCGCCTGGTCGGCGGTCCTGGCCTGCTGGCTGGTTCGGGAGTGGACGGCCGACCCGCGGGCCGGGCTGGTGGGGGCCGGGCTGGCCGGCCTGATGCTGACTTTCCCGGGCTATCTGCTTTCGTGGAGCCGGTTCAGCCTGGCCGCCGGCCTCGACCTGCTGCCGGCCGTCTTTCTGGCCGGCCGGGCCTGGTTCCGCTCCGACCGGGCCGCCGGGGCTTTAGGTATCCTGCTGGCCGGCCTAGCCCTGACCCACTACCGACTGCTGGCGATGGGGGGCCTTTTTTTGCTACTGTTCGCCGCCTTTTCCCGGAAAGACGCGGGGCCCTGGCCGCGGCTCGGGGTGAGGCTTGGGCTGACCCTGGGGACCTTTGCTTCGGCCCTCCCGTGGCTTTTTCTGGCCGCCGGCCGGTTTTTATTCCCGGCCGTCCGGACCGCTGTGGAGGCCGGCTTAAACTCCGACCCGTTCCCCTGGGACCTCGTCGTCCGCTGGCCCGACGGGCCGGTGTTTCTCCTGGCCGTGGGGGGGCTGCTGGCCGGCCTGAGGCGGGCCCGGCCCGATGCCCTGGCCCTGGGCCTGACCCTCCTGGGCCTCGGATTTCTGGCCGGCGCCCTGCCCATCCCATCGCCCCTCCCCAACGTCATCGACGGGGTCACCCTGGCGGCCTCCCTCTGGCTGGGGGCGCTGGTTCCGGCCGCCGCGGCCGCGACCCGGCTTTTAGACCGGGCCTGGCCCGGAAACGGGGCCGGTTTGGGGGCGGTGGGGGCCCTGGTGCTGGTGGTCTGCTGTTCGCAGGTGGGCCGTCAGCTGGCCGCGGTTAACCCGGAGCTGGTGCTGGTCCATCCGGCCGACCTGCCGGCCCTGGCCTGGGTTCGGGGGAACACGCCCCGGGATGCCGGGTTTTTAATCAACGGCTTTGAGTGGCGGCCGGGGTTTTACGCCGGGGCCGACGCCGGCTTCTGGCTTCCGGCGGCCGCCGGCCGGACCACCCTCCTGCCCACCCTGCTTTACGGGAACCTGCCGGCCGAGGAATTTGCCCAACGGAACCGAATCGCCCGGGAGCTGGCGGCCGGTCCGGTCGATTGGGGGCGGCTCATCCCCGAGCTCCGGTCTTTAAAGATCGACTACGTGTTTATCGGCCGGCGGGGCGGCCCCCTCACGGCGGGGAAGCTCCTGGGCCGCCCGGAATTTGAGGCCGTCTACCACCGGGCGGGGGTCTGGGTCTTCCGCCTCCGGCCGCTTAACGCGGCCGGGGCCCCTAAAAAACCCTGCCCCGGTGGGGTTGCCTTGCGCCGGTCCGGGGCCCACCGCTAGAATCGTAAGGTGGAACCTGCCAGGGGGGAGCGGCCATGCGCCTCAGCCGAGAAGAGGTCCTGCACATCGCCTGGCTCGCCCGGCTCGGGCTGGATGAGCAGGAGCTGGAACGGTTCCGGGAACAGCTCTCCAATATCCTGGAGCACTTCCAGGTCCTTCAAGAACTTAATACCGACCAGATACCCCCCACCGCCCACATCCTCCCCCTCGAGGATGTGATGCGGGACGACGAGCCCGAACCCAGCTATCCCCTCGAGGAGGTCCTGGCCAACGCCCCCAGGCGGGAGGGACCGTATTTTCGGGTGATGGCGGTACTGGAGGAATGAGCATGGGCCGAAATCCCCTCCGCCGGGAAACCATCGAGCAGGCAATAAAGCTTATCCAAGCCCAGCTTGAACGGGAGAAGGTGCTGCGGGCCACCGACCTTTCCCCCGAGGCCAAGGCGGAGCTGGTCGCCCGGCTCAAGCTCTTACTTAAGGGGCAGGAGCTTCCCGATGTCCAAGGAAAGTGACGGCCTTATCGCCGAGGTCGAGGCCTTCCTCGCCTCGGAGCGGCGGCGGATCCAGCAGGAGCGGGTCTTCGACGCCGGAATGCTCCTTATCCTGCTGGCCATGCGGGGGGTAACCCCCTCCACCCCCGAGTTCACCGTCCGACCCGGCGACGCCGACGCCCCCCGCCTGAGCCGCTACCTGCTGGACCCGGGCCTGGACACCAACCTGGCAACGGTCAGGATCGAGACGGACCCGGACGGCCGTCCGGTCCTGGTTCTGCGGCCGAACTGGGAGCGAATCGCCGGCCTGTTCGGGCGCAACATCCAGCAGCTCGATGCCCTGATGACCCGGCGACTGCCGGGGGTTATAAGCCGGCACCGGGCAACGATTCGCTTTCTCCTCCAGCTCGACAGGCACCAATGGCCGTAGACGACCTCTGCCGCCTCACCATTCACGAGGCCCACCGGCTCCTCGTGAAAGGCGAGATAACCTCCGCCGAGCTTACCCAAAGCGTCCTCAAAAGGATCGAGGCCGTCGAGGACCGCGTCAAGGCTTTTATCACCGTGACCGCCGACCTGGCCCTGAAGCAGGCGGCCGAGGCCGACCGGCGAATCCGGGCCGGGGAGGCGACGCCCCTTACCGGCATCCCCATGCAGCTCAAGGACGTCATCGTCACCCGGGGCATCCGGACCACCTGCGGCTCCCGGATGCTGGAAAACTTTATCCCCATTTACGACGCCACCGTTGCCCGTCGGCTGGCCGAGGCGGGGGCGGTGCTGGTGGGCAAGGGCAACATGGACGAGTTCGCCATGGGCTCTTCCACGGAAAACTCGGCCTTCTTCCCGACCCGAAATCCCTGGGACCTGGGACGGGTCCCTGGCGGCAGTAGCGGCGGCTCGGCGGCGGCCGTGGCGGCGGACGAATGCATCTACGCCCTGGGTTCCGACACCGGCGGGAGCGTCCGCCAGCCGGCCGCCCTCTGCAACGTCGTCGGCCTTAAACCCACCTACGGCCGGGTGAGCCGGTTCGGCCTCATCGCCTTCGCCAGCTCCCTGGATCAGATCGGCCCCCTCACCAAGGACGTCGAAGACTGCGCCCTGGTGATGAACGTCATCGCCGGCCACGACCCCAACGATTCGACCACTGTCGACCTGCCCGTGCCCGACTACACCCGGTTTCTGGTCCCGGACCTTAAGGGACTGCGGCTGGGGGTGCCGGCCGAATATTACGAAGGCATTCAGCCGGAAGTTAAAGCGGTCCTGATGGCCGCCATCGGGGTGCTGGGTGAGCTGGGGGCGGAAATCGTCTGGGATATCTCCTTGCCCCACACCCGCTACGCCCTGCCCTGCTATTACATCATCGCCCCCTCGGAGGCTTCGTCGAACCTGGCCCGCTACGACGGGGTAAAATACGGCTATTCGTACTTCGAGGCCGAAAACATCTGGGACGCCATAATGAAAACCCGCCAGCACGGGTTCGGGCCCGAGGTTAAACGCCGGATCATGCTGGGCACCTACGCCCTCTCGGCAGGTTATTACGACGCCTACTACCTTAAGGCCCAGAAGGTCAGGACCCTTATTCGGGCCGACTTTGACCGGGCCTTCGAACGGGTTGACGCCCTGGTTACGCCGACCTCGCCGACGGTGGCGTTTAAACTGGGGGAGAAAACCCAGGACCCCCTCCAGATGTATTTAAGCGATATCTGCACCATCCCGGTGAATATTGCCGGAGTCTGCGGCCTCTCCATCCCGGCAGGTTTTGCCGACGGCCTGCCGGTGGGAATGCAGCTCATCGGCCGGGCCTTCGACGAAGGGACCCTCCTGCGGGTGGGCTACGCCTTCCAGCAGGCGACCGACTGGCACCGGCGCAAGCCCCCGCTATAGGACCCCTTGCGGCCGCGGGGCCCGGTTGATCGGGATGGGGGAGTTTGTTAAAATTTGCCCAGACTTGGGCCGGTAGGGCTTAGCCCAGCCACACGGGAGATGAGGCCTTGCTCAGACAGCGGCTGACCCGAATTATCGGACCGAGCCTGGCCCTTTTAAGCGTACTGGTTGCCGGCTGTACCCGGTCGGTGGGCCCCATGGACTGGATAGGGCCGGTGGCCGGGGACCAGGCCGAGGCCCAGCGCTGGATTACCTGGTATCTGATTTACCTTGGGGCGGCCGTCTTTGT
>DAOTYJ010000146.1:0-2813 GCA_034434875.1 Dehalococcoidia bacterium
TGTATCATCCTCAACTACATCACGCCCCACGGCAAGTGGAACATCCACTCGACCTACAAGGACAACCACCGGATGCTCACCCTCTCCCGGGGCATGGACCCGGTCTGGATCAACGACAAAGATGCCGAGCGCATCGGCATCAAGGATAACGACTGGGTCGAGGTGTACAACGACAACGGGGTGGTGGTGACCCGGGCCTGCGTCAGCGCCCGGATCCAGCCGGGTACGTGCCTCTACTACCACGCCGTGGAGCGGACGGTGTACATCCCGAAGTCCCAGGAGCGGGGCCGCCGGGGGGGCGGCCACAACAGCGTGACCCGGACGCGGATCAACCCGGTGGAGCTGGCCGGCGGGTATGCCCAGTTTACCTACGGCTTCAACTACTGGGGCCCCATCGGCATCATGACCCGGGACACCCACGTCCTCATCCGGAAGCTGGAGAAGCTGGAATGGTAGAGGGCCTGCCCAATCCCAGCCCTGACGGGCGGGTGACGTCCCAGCCGGTCCTCTGGCTCGGGGATGCCCGCAAGCTAAGGGAAGAAGAGGCCGTTACTAAGGGGAAGGTCGTGGCCATCTACTACATGCTGAAGGTTAACGGCATCCTCCGCCACGGCCGGTCGCCCCTCTGGAACGACCCACCCCTGGAGTACCTCCACGGGTCGGGGCAGGTCATCCCGGGCCTGGAGAAGGCCCTGGAGGGCCGGCGGGTCGGGGAGAAATTCGAGGTGCGGGTCCCGCCGGAGGAGGGCTACGGGCCCCGCCGGCGGGAGCTCCAGCAGAAGGTGCCCCTGGAGGACCTGCGGGCGGCCCTGGGGGTTAAGAAGCTTGAGGAGGGGATGGTCTTCCAGGGCCGGACCGAGGACGGGCGGGTCGAGACCTTCATGATAACGGAGATCCTGGAAGAAGAGGGGATGGTGGTGGTCGACGGGAACCATCCCCTGGCGGGGATGGAGCTGGTCTTTGAGGTGGAGGTGGTCGGGATCCGGGAGCCCACCGAGGAGGAGGCCCGGCGGGGGTTTGTCTCCCCGCTAGCGGCCCGGGCCTCGGGCTGGGGCGGCTGGACCCACCGG
Organism: Dehalococcoidia bacterium; assembly: GCA_034434875.1. Lineage (GTDB taxonomy): Bacteria > Chloroflexota > Dehalococcoidia > JAUQQI01 > JAUQQI01 > JAUQQI01. Next base: position 1,071 of record DAOTYJ010000146.1, read on the forward strand.
CCGAGCCCCTACCTCAGCGACCGGGAGGACCTGGACGACCACGAAGATTTTGACGGGGAGGAATAGGCTATGCAGATCCGCGCGCAGGTTTCAATGGTCTTCCACCTGGACAAGTGTATCGGGTGCCACACCTGCAGTATCGCCTGCAAGAACATCTGGACGGACCGCAAAGGCGCCGAGTACATGTGGTGGAACAACGTCGAGACGAAGCCGGGCACCGGGTACCCCTTCCGGTGGGAGGACCAGGAGCGGTACCGGGGCGGCTGGGTGCTGGACGAGAAGCGCAACAAGCTCAAGCTCCGGCTGCAGGGCAAGTTCGGCACCCTGGTGAACATCTTTTACAACCCGTACCTCCCGTCCCTGGACGACTACTACGAGCCCTGGACCTACGACTACCAGAACCTGTTCAACGCCCCCGAAGGGGACGACCAGCCGGCGGTCCGGGCCATCTCGATGGTTACGGGCAAACCCATCGACACCATCGAGTACGGGCCCAACTGGGACGACGACCTGGGCGGCTCGACGGTTTACGCGGCCAACGACCCGAACATCGACGACTGGACCGAGGAAGAGCGGATGCAGATGCGGGAGGTGATGCGGGTGGCCTTCTTCTACCTGCCCCGCATCTGCAACCACTGCCTGAACCCGGGCTGTGTGGCCGCCTGCCCCGCCGGGGCCATTTACAAGCGGGGGGAGGACGGCATCGTCCTCATCGGCCAGGACAAGTGCCGGGCCTGGCGGATGTGCATCTCCGGCTGCCCCTATAAGAAAGTCTATTTCAACTGGGCGACGGGCAAGTCGGAGAAGTGCATCCTCTGCTACCCCCGGCTCGAGACCGGCCAGCCGCCGGCCTGCTTCCACGCCTGCGTCGGCCGGATTCGCTACCTGGGCCTGGTGCTTTACGACGCCGACCGGATTGAGGAGGCGGCTAAGGCCCCCGACTACGCCCTGGTGGACGCCCAGCGGTCGGTCATCATGGACCCCTTCGATGAGGAGGTCGTGGCCAACGCCAAAGCCAACGGCGTCCCCGACGCCATGATCGATGCCGCCCGCCGGTCGCCGGTCTACAAGTTCTTCAAGGAGTTTCAGATCGCCCTGCCGCTCCACCCGGAGTTCCGGACCCTGCCGATGCTCTTCTACGTCCCGCCCCTGGGTCCGGTCCTGGGCCTGCGCAAGCCCGAAAGCGGGTATTACGAGACGGTGGATGCCACCGAGGAGCGGCTGGAGCCGCTGATGGCCAGCCTGGAGAAGTCCCGGCTGCCCGTAAAGTACTTTGCCAGGCTCTTTGCGGCCGGCAACGAGGAGATCATCCGGGACGTATACCGCAAGCTCATCGCCGTCCGCCTCTACATGCGGTCCCGGACGGTGGGCGACGTCCCCGAGCACGAGGTGGCGGAGGCCCTGCGGCTGGCGAATCTCAGCCCGGAGAAGGCGGAGGGGATCTTCCGGCTGACGGCCCTGCCCACCTTTGAGGAGCGGTTCGTGGTGCCGCCCCTGGCCCGGGAGGTGGCGGTGGAGGCCCAGTTCCCGCCCCTGGACCCGCTCAACCGCAACTTCCCGTACTACAAGGGCGAAGTGGGCGTAGGGTTCAAGGTCCCGGCGGCCCGGAGGTGGTAGGTTTATGGAGGTCGCGGCCGTGGAACTCCGCCGAAGGCTTCTGGGCCTTTTCGCCCGGCTCCTGGAATACCCGGAGCCGGAGTCGGTGGGGCAGGCCCGGGCCTGCGAGGAGCTGCTGGCCGAGGT
>DAOTYJ010000147.1:0-6434 GCA_034434875.1 Dehalococcoidia bacterium
CCGGCCGAGGACCGGCGGCCCGGCCGGGTCCTGCTCCACCGGCTGATGGGCCTTTATCGCCTTCAGGAGCAGGATCGGAGGCGGGTTCGCCGTCCCAATGGGCGGCCCCATTACGGCCCCTGGGTCTGGCGGGCAGTTTACTACCTGGCCCGTCTGGCCGACCTCTACCGTCAGGAGGAGCTCCGGGAGCTGGCCCGCACCATTCACAACGACCCGGGCCGGCTGGAGGCACTGGCTTATGCGGCCCGCTGGGCCGAACTTCTCACCCGTAAGGAGGTGCCGAGATGACGCAGCGGCAGGGACCCAACCGACCGTCGGCGCCGGGCGGCCAGGGCCGCCCGGCGCCGACGGTCGACCAGGGCCGGCTCCGGCGGATCCTGGTCGACGGGGACGACGAGGAGCTGGTTAACTTTGCCGAAGAGCTGGGCCGTCAGCTGGTCAACCGCCGGCTGAAGACGGTCCAGATCCGGAAGTTTTTCGCCGAGGTCCGCCGGCTAGGGGATGAGGCCCGGGTAAGCCGGCGGCCGGCCGACCTGGACCGGATTTACCGCCGCCTTACGTTGCTCAGGCCCAAGCTGGCCTACCAAGCCAGGCGGGCCGAGGGCGTCGAAGATCTGCGGGCGGTGCTGGACCCGGCGATCCTTCTGGTTACCCAGGACCGGTCGGACCCCCAGCGCCTGTCCCGGTTCGTCGAGTTTTTTGAGGCCATTGTGGCCTACCATAAGTTCCACGGCGGGCAGGATTAGGCCCCGGGGAGGTTTCCAGTGAGCGCTGACACCGCCAAAGGCATAAAGCTTAAGGGCAAGGTCTTTATCGAGGGCCGCATCAGGGCGCTTACCGGCCTGCACATCGGCGCCGGGCCGGGTGCCATTGAGATCGGCGGCCAGGAGAATCCGGTGGTTCGGGATCCTTTGACCAGGCGGCCGTACATCCCCGGCTCTTCATTAAAGGGCAAAATTCGCAGCCTGCTGGAGCGGCGGGACGGCCTGCCCCTCAACCAGCACATCGGCCAGGCCCGGATCCACATCTGTGCGGGCGCGGAGAGTTTTCGCACCTGTGCGGTATGCCACATCTTCGGAATCCCCGGCGAAAAAGAAAAAAGCTATGCCGAGCCGACCCGTCTGGTGGTCCGGGACGTGTTTCTCACCGAGGAGAGCGCCCGCCACCTGGGCGACCTGGACCTGGATGCGCCCTACGCTGAAATCAAGTCGGAGGTAGCCATTGACCGGGTGACCTCCGCGGCAAACCCGCGCCAGGTGGAGCGGGTCCCCGCCGGGGCGGAGTTCGGGCCGGCCCAGCTCGTTTTCTCCGTTTATGAGGGGGACGACCCGGCCTGGTTCCGCACCCTCATTGACGGCCTGGTGATGCTGGAGGACGACTACCTCGGGGGCTACGGGTCCCGGGGGAGCGGCCGGGTGGAGTTCACCCACCTGGTGGTCGGCGTAAGGCCGGCCGGACCGGGCGGGCGCCGCGTCAACTACGACCGCACATTCGATTCCCTCGCCAGCCTGCTCGGGGAGCTGGACGCGCTGATTAGCTGGGTCAATCAGCAATTAGGTTCAGGAAAGTAAGCCGGTGGTACGGGTTTTCCACCTGACGCCCACCTCACCGCTGCACTTAGGGGAGCACGGCATCGGTCTGGAGGAGACGGCCGAGTTCATCCACTCGGACACCCTTTTCGGGGGGCTGTGTTTTGCCTGGGCCGAGCTCTTCGGGGTGGGGGCGCTGGAGGAACTGCTCGCCGGATTTCTGGCCGGTCGGCCGGACTTTCTCATTTCGTCGGCCTTTCCCCGGCTCGGTTCGGTGCGACTTTTTCCGCGCCCGATGCTTCCTCTGCCCGTGGGCGAGGCGGCGGCCGAAGAACTAAAGGAGGTCCGCTGGGTTTCTGAAAGCCTTTTCCTCGCCTGGCTTCGGGGCGAGGACCTTACGGCCGAGGCCAAACCGGCCAACATCCTCTGGGAAGAAGTCTGGGTTTCAGGCAGAGAACGGACCGGCCTGCCCCGGCCCGATGCCGGCCCTTACTGGACGGTGGACATCGTGCCGCGGGTTGTCCTGGACCGTGTAACCTCGGCCTCAAACCTTTACTACGTCGGGCACCTCCGGTTCGCCCCGGACTGCGGGCTTTGCTGTCTGGTGATGGCTTGGCGGGATGAAGTCTACGACCGGGTGGAGGCCGCCCTTGGGGTGCTGGGCGAGCTCGGGCTCGGGGGGGAACGCAGCCTGGGACTGGGAAGCTTTACGGTCGAGGACGCTGGCCCGTGGGCAGGCCAGGCACCTGGTCCGAGGTTCGTAACCCTGAGCCTTTACCATCCCACCCCAGCCGAGCTGGAAGGCGGAGTGCTGGGTCCGGGAGCGGCCTATCGACTGGTTATCCGGAGCGGGTGGATTGCCTCGGGGGCCTGGCCCGGCCGACGCCGCAAGTGGGTCCGGATGATTACGGAAGGTTCGGTGCTGGCCGGGAATGGGGCCAGGTTCTACGGCGACCTCGCAGATGTTACCCCGCCAAAGACGGTGCCGGGCGCCCATCCGGTTTACCGCTACGGCTACGCCTTTCCCGTCGGGGTGAGCCTTGTCAGCGATGTTTGAGTCGAGCCGGATAACCCTCGAAGTGCTTACGGGGCTGCACATTCGGGCGGGCAATCTCCCTTTGCAGGCCGATTGGGATTTTGTAGTCGACCGGGGTCGGGTGTTCGTTCTGGACCTGGACGCCGTCTATGAGCGCCTCTGGCGGGGCGGGGCCGAAATCCCCCGGCCGGCCGAGCTGCTCCGGGGCCGGGACCCTCAGGCTTTCGCTCGCTACGTGCTAGCGCTTTCCGGGGGCCAGGCTCCGGCCGAGCTCTGGCCGGTCATCCGGAACCCGGCCGACGGTGGGCCGCTCATCCCCGGCTCGAGCCTGAAAGGCCTGATCCGGACGGCCCTGGCCTGGGAGCTTTACGGGGGGCCGCTGAGCCGCTATCCGGGCGGGTCGAGGCCTCAGCACGCCGACGACGGCCTGGAGCGGCAATATTTCGGGAGTGAGCCCCATTACGACATTTTTCGGGCCCTTCGGATTTCGGACCTGCAACCGGCCGGGGCCTGTCCCCAATGGGCGGCCCCGGTTGAGCTGTACAGCGTGGATGCCGGCGGCCGCCTCCAGCCGGCGCCCGGCCGGAGTCTGGGTGTTATCGAAATTGTGGGGGCCGGGGCGGTGTTTACCGGCACCGTAAGCCTCGACCTGCACCTGCTGGGCCGGGCGGCGGAGCTGAGGTTCAAGCCGGAAGCGGTTGAAGCCCTGCGCCGCTGGCCCGACGTCCTGGGCCGCTTTGGCCGGAACCTGCTCGGACGGCAGGTCAGGTTTCTCCGGGAGCGGGGCCTGCCCCGCACGGCGGACCTGCTCGCCGGCCTGGGAGACCGGCCGGGGGTTATCGCCTGTCTCGGGTGGGGAACCGGGTGGCTGGGCAAAACGGTGGGGCTTAAGCTGAGCCCGGAAGAGGTGGCCGATGTCGCCCGCCGCTACGGGCTCCACCGCTGGCGGAGCCGCCATTTTCCCGGCCTCTTCCCCATTTCCCGGCGGCTGGCGCGTCTTCCGCCGGGGCTGGTCCCGCTGGGCTGGATTGGTCTTAAGGTGGAGGGAAGCCGATAATGTCCGTGTCCCATTATCTTTTCTACACGGTCGGCAACCGCGACCTTCGGATTGACGGGCAGGTGCCCCCGCAGTCGCAGTTCCGGTCGGCTTGTGAGCAGTTCCTCGTTTCCGTCCAGGACGACCCGGCCGCGGCCGACCGGCTTGACGTCCCCCAGCTCCAGAACTGCCTCGGGTATCTGGCCAGACGCGTCCATCGGCTGAGCCGGGTCTATCTCATAGTCACCGCGGATAATCCGGACCCTAACTTTCGGGAAACCGACACGGCCCCGGCGGGCGAGCTTCTGGCCTTGTGGCTCCAGTGCCACAGGAATGACCCGGATTACCGGGAGCTTCTGGGCCAGGCGGCTATCAAGACCCTGACCCTGAGGGGGCAGAATCCGGCCGAATATGGGGGCATATACCGCTGGTTCCGGGCCAACCTGCCTCGCCTGGAGCCTGGGACAGTCTGGGTCCACCCGGTGTCGGGGACGCCGGCGATGACCATGGGCCTGGTCCTGGCCGCGGTCGGCCGGTGGGGCGAGCAGGTCCGCCTCCTCTTTCAGACCCCCACCACGCCGGTGGAAGAAGACTCCCTGACGCTGGAGATCCTTCGGGAGGACCTGCGCCGGCGGCTGCTGGAGCGAATGGAGCGGCTTGACTTTGCCGGAGCCGCGGCCCTGGCCGGGACCGGCGCGCCGGTGGCCGACGGGGTGCGCCTGCTGGTGGAGGCCGGACTGGAGCGCACCCGCTTTAACTTTCAGGCCGCTGACCTCGGGCTGGAAGCAGCCCTGAGGGAGATCACCGACCCCATCGCCAAGGAGACGGTGCGCCGCCTGCGGGTAACCCTGATGCCGCTGCTCACTCAGCCGAAGTCGGCGGCCGAAAGCCGGCCGTTCCTCGTCGAGCTCATTTTCAATGCCCGGGCGTGCTGGCGGGCGGGCCGGGAGGTCGACTTCCTGGGCCGGGTGTACCGACTTCAAGAGGGCCTGGCCCGGTATCTGCTGGAGGACCTGGGCTTCCCCACCGACGAAGGGGGCGACCGGCGGGACATAACCCGCTCCGAGTTCTGGGCCAGAGCTATCAAGCTTGGGCTTAATGAACACCTGCCAAAAGACCCGGCGGTTCAGGTCGGGGGCAGCGTCAACCGGCCGGCAATGGTGGCGGTGCTGTGGGCCCTGTTGGAGTGCTCGCCCCCGGGTTTAGACCTGGGGGTAGCCCGGCAGTTTGCGCCCTGGCTGAAGGGGGTTCTGGGCGACCTGGCGAGTCTGCGGAACCGGACGATTCTGGGCCACGGCTTTGCGCCGGTGAGCCGGGGGGAGGTGGAGCAGTTGGTCCGGGAGCAGACCGGCGTTGAGGTTGAGGCCTGGCTTGAGGCGATGGCCCGGGGCCTGGATGCGAATGCCTGGGACCCGTTCGAGGCCACGGCCGAGGCTGTGAGGCGACTGCTTTCAATATGAAGGCACCGGCAGTCTTCACACTGGAGGTTAAGCCCCTGGAGACCTGGCCGAAAGTGCCCTTTTTGGGCCGGGCCCTGCACGGCCTGGTGCTGGGGCTCGTCAGTGAGGTTGACCGGGCCCTGGCTGAGGCACTGCACGAAGAAGGTGGGCCGAAACCGTTCCGTACGGCCGGGCCGTTCACCGGGAGCGGCTACCAGCCGGCCGGTAAGCTCTTGGCGGGCGAGATTTACAGGCTGGTCATGGCCGCGCTGGATGGAACGATTGCCGGGGCTCTCGGCCGGGCGTTCGACGCGACCAGGCGGCCGGTAGAAGTGGCCCTTGATGAGGCCATCTGTCGCGTCGAGGGGATCCACGTTGCGGAGGTCGGTTATGAGGCCCTCTTTAGCCGGTACTTTCCGGGCGGACCTGTGCGGCGGAGCATCGAGCTTACCTTCGACACGCCCACCGCCTTCCACTCCGGGGGCAAGAACGTGCCGCTGCCCCTGCCGGAGCTGGTTTTCGGCTCGGTCCTCGAGCGGTGGAACGGGGTTGCGCCCTTAACCTTAAGCCCGGCCCTTAAAGAGTTTGCCCGGGAATGCGTGGGGATCGCTTACTACGACCTGCGGGCCTGGACGGTGACGGTGGCCGGGGGCAAGCAGGTGGGGTTTGTGGGGCGGGTCGGTTACCGGGTGCTTAAATACGACCCGTACTGGACCCGGGCTCTGAACCTGCTGGCCGATTTCGCCTGGTTTTGCGGGGTTGGGGTCAAGACCTCGATGGGCATGGGCCAGGCCAGGAGGACGGACGGTGACGGTGCTTTACCTGACCGAACAGGGGAGCCGGCTGAGCCGGGAAGGCGACCGGTTCGTGGTGAGCCGTGAGGGGCGGGTGCTGGCCGAGGTGCCGGCCGGCCTGGTGGAAGCCGTCTACGTTTTCGGCAACGTGACCCTGACGACCCCGGCCATAACGTACATGCTGCGTCGCGGCATCGACTGCGTATTCCTGTCCCAGGACGGTCATTATTTCGGGCGCCTCTTTGCCAGCGACTCTGGCTTCGGCCTCCTCAGGCAGCGCCAGTACCTGGCCCTGGCCGACCCGAACCTGCGGCTGAGGGTGGCCCGGTCCATCGTGGCCGGGAAGGTGGCAAACCAGCTTGCACTCCTCCGGCGCCGGGGCATCGATGAGGCCCAGCTTGGCCCGCTTCGGGAGCTGGCCGGGCAGATTCCGGAAGTTTCGGACCATGGGCGTCTGCTGGGCATCGAAGGGCAGGCATCAGCCCTCTACTACGGCCTGTATCGGCGGCTGTTCAAGGTGGACCTGGGGTTTCAGGGCCGAACCCGGCGGCCGCCCCGGGACCCGGTGAACTCCCTTCTGAGCCTGGGCTACACCTTGCT
>DAOTYJ010000148.1:0-1540 GCA_034434875.1 Dehalococcoidia bacterium
GTGGCGGAAGGGAGGGTTTCGGCGGCTTTCCTTAAGACACGAGCGACTTCTCTCCACGTTTCAAGGCTTCGTCTACCTTGCCTGCTTCCTCATTGCTTGGAGAGTTTTGAGATGAGTTCCAGGATTATTAAAAGCTCGGGGATTCCCAGGTTGGGCACGCCCTTTCTACCTCCTTGCCGGCCCCCTCAGGGGCCCCGGTCGGTGATGAGACAAAAGCCGATAAGCCCCGCCTCCAGCAGGAGGATGCTGACGCCGAACCCCACCGCCCAGCCGGCCCTTTCGGCCAAAAGCTCATAGGCCACCGCGGCCAGGGTTGTAAAAAGGCCCAGGAAGGCGTAACCGATAAGCTCCCAGCGCCGGGACTTGCGGACCGGCGGCCGGGAGGCCGGCTTCGGCGGGGCCTGGGCTTTCACCTCAGGAAGGCGGGTCATTCGGCCACCCCGTCGGCCTTGAGGGCCGCCGAAAGGCCGGCGGCCGCCCGAAGCAATACGTTCACAAGGGGTTCGGCCACCTGAAGCCGGAGCCGCCGGGCCGGGGCGGCCACCGCCAGGGCCGCCACCGTCCGGCCGTCGCCCAGGTGGACCGGAACGGCCAGGGCCCGAACCCCCGGGCTGAACTCCTCGTCCTCGGCGGCAAAGCCCTTCGCCCGGACCTCCTCCAGCTGGCGGCGGAGGGCCTCCGGGCTGGTGATTGTCCGCCCGGTGTAAGGTTTGAGGGGGGTCCGGGCGAGCCAGGCTGTCAGCCGGTTTGGGGGCCAGAAGGCCAGGAGCACCTTGCCCGCCGCCGTGGCGTGAAGGGGCAGAAGCTCCCTGGGGCCGATGCTTACCCGGAGCCAGTCCTCGGCCTCGGCTGCCGCCACCACAAAGGCCGAATCGTACTTGGGGATGGCGACGAAGGCCGTCTCCCCGACCTCATCCCGCAGGCGGCGGACGGCCTCCTCGGCCTGGGGACCCAGGAGGCGGTCCGGGGCCCACTCGGCCGTCAGCCGGAGCAGGGCCGGACCCACGGTGTAGCGGCCCGTCGCCGGGTCCTGGGCGATGAACCCGGCCCGGACCAGGCTGCGGCAGAGCCGGTGGGCGGTGCTGGGGGGCAGGCCGAGGGTCCGGGCGAGCTGGACGATGCCGATGGGCTCCTGGGCGGCGCTTAAAAGCTCTAACAGGTCGAGGGTTGCCAGCAGTTGCCGATTTTGTTAACATCTATTCAGCCGAACGGGTGTGCGATTGAATGAAGGTCGTTCAGGCTTTTCGGTTTGAGCTGGACCCGAATGTGGGGCAGCGGGTGCTGCTTGCCAAGCACGTGGGGGTTGCCCGCTTCGCCTACAACTGGGGACTTTACCGCTGTCTTGAGGCCTTAAACCAGGGGGACCGGATTCCCAATGCCGCAGAGCTTCACCGGGCATGGAACGTCTGGAAGCGGGAGGGCGCCCCCTGGTGGGTGGAGGTCTCCAAATGCGCCCCCCAGGAAGCCTTTCGGGACCTGGAAAGGGCCTTCAAGGCCTGGCGGGCGGGAAGGGCGAAGCGCCCCCGCTTCAAGCGGAAGA
>DAOTYJ010000149.1:0-2496 GCA_034434875.1 Dehalococcoidia bacterium
GGGGTCGTCTTTGAGCATCCGGCCATCCGGTCGCCTTTAAGCGCGGCCTGGCCCGGCTGGTGGGAGTCGGAGCGGAAGGAGCGGATCGTGGCGGCCCTCTGGGCCGAGCCGGACCGGGAGAGGCAGCGGCAGCTGGTAAGGGAGCTTCAGCAGCTCATCTGGGAGGAGGTCCCCTGGATTCAGGCGGGACAGTTTGCGGAGCTGAGGGCCATCCGGAAGGAGGTTCTGGGCTACCAGAACCTGCCCCAGTGGTTCTTCTGGAACTGCGGTTTCGGCTAGGGCTGACCCCTCAGCCGCGGGTCCAGCACGTCCCGGAGGAAGTCGCCCAAAAAGTTAAAGGCGAAAACGGTACTGGCGATGGCCAGGCCCGGGAAGAGGGCCAGGTGGGGGTGGCCCACCATGAAGCGCTGGGCCTCGTTGAGCATCCGCCCCCAGGAAGGAAAGGGCGGCGGGACCCCAAACCCCAGGAAGGCGAGGGAAGATTCGAGCAGGATAACCGAACCGACCTGGGAAGACGCCACCACCAGGATCACCGGTACCACGTTCGGCAATACGTGGCGGAGGACGATGCCCAGGCTCCCGGCTCCCAGGGCCCGGGCGGCCTCGATGAAGGGGCTCTCCCTCACCGTCAGCACCGCGGCCCGGACTACCCGGGACATGCTGAAGGAGAAAAAGAAGCCGACGGTGAGGATGATGGTGGCCGGGCTGTTCCCGAAGATTGAGATGACGAAGATGACAAAGATCAGCCCTGGGAAGGCCAGGCAGATAAAGACCAGCCGCTGAATGAAAAGGTCAACGTAGCCGCCGATGTATCCCGAGGCCACCCCGACGGCCGCGGCCAGGCTCACCGATATGGCCAGGGCGCTGAAGCCGACGACCACGGTGGTGCGGGCCCCGAACAGCACCCGACTAAGGACGTCCCGACCCTGGTCGTCGGTGCCAAAGGGGTGGTCCCGGGACGGCCCCTGGAGCCGGCGGCCGATATCAAAGTCGTCGTAGCCGTAGGGCGCCACCAGCTCCGCCCAGAAGGCGAGAACTATCAGCCCCAGAATCCAGGCCAGGCTGACCAGGCCCAGGGGCTTGCGGCGGAACAGGCCGCAAATCCGGACCGCCGCCCGGGCCCGGGCGGCGGTCCGTTCCAGGAGTTCCGGTCCGGTCCGCATCACCGCTCCGAGTACCTTATCCGGGGGTCAAGGGCCCCGTACAGGAGGTCCACGGCAAAGTTGCTTGCCACCACCGTGACCGCCGAAAGCAGGGTTATGGCCTGAACCACCGGGTAGTCCCGTTGCTGGACGGCGCTGAGCAGGTAGTTGCCCATTCCGGGCAGGGCAAAGATCCGCTCCATAATCACCGTCCCCCCGACCAGTAGGGGAACCTGAAGGGCGATGACGGTGACCACCGGGATGAGGGCGTTGGGCAGGGCGTGGCGGAGCACCACCACCAGTTCGGGCAACCCCTTGGCCCGGGCGGTCCGGACGTAGTCCTGGCGCAGGACCTCCAGCATTGTCGAACGCAGCAGCCGCATGACGATGGCCGAAAGGTGGGTTCCCAGGACGAAGGCGGGGATGCTCAGGATTTGCAGGTTGCGGATGGGGTCCTCAGATAGCGAGTAATAGCGCAGGGGCGGGGTCCAGCCGAAGAAGATAAACCCGTAGGAGATGATAAGGAGGGCCATCCAGAAAGTGGGAAGGGCCAGCAGGCCGATGGCCAGACCCCGCAGCGCGTAATCCAGCGGCGAGTCCTGGTAGAGGGCGGAGAGGATTCCCACCGGCAGGGCCAGGGCCCAGGCGATGAGTAAAGCCATGACCCCCAGCTGGAAGGTTACGGGCAGCCGCTGTTTTAAGTCCTCAACCACCGGCCGCCCGCTCAAAATGGAGACCCCAAGGTCGCCCCGGAGGGCGTTCACCACCCAGCGGGCGTACTGCTGGGGGAGGCTCAGGTCGAGGGCGTATTCCCGCAGCAGCCGCTCCCGCAGCTCCCGGGAGGCCGCCCCATACTCCCCCAGCATCTGCTGGACGACGTCTCCCGGCAGAAACCTTACGGCGACGAAGACGACGACGGTTACCCCCACCACCGTGGGTATGAGGGAGAGCAGGCGGTAGGCGAAGTAGCGGCCCATTTTCCGTGCCCTCAGCCCGCCTTCCAGAAGTAGGGGAAGTTTTCCGCCCCGTCGCCGAAGTCCCGGTCGATGACCCGGTTCTCCACGGCCCCCCGAACCCAGGGCTGGTAGGCCGTAAACTGAATGGATGCCGCCAGGGGAACGTAGTACATCTGCTCGTTGGCGTACTGCTGAATCTCCAGCACCCTCCGCCGCCGCTTCTCTGCGTCCTGGGTGGTCCGCATCTCCGCAATCATGGCGTCTAACTTCGGGTCCCTGATCTTGCCCCGATTCCGGGGGTTGGTCGACTCCAGCATTATCTCCAGGTAGTTTCCGGGGTCCGTAAAGGGCGCATGTCGGCCCATGGCGATGCCGTCGAACTCGCCCAGCACCGTCCG
>DAOTYJ010000150.1:0-8097 GCA_034434875.1 Dehalococcoidia bacterium
TCGGCCATCTTCCCCGAGGACGAGGTCCCGGCCCAGTGGCAGGTTTACAAGCAGATAAATGCCCGCTGGTTCGAGGATAAAGAGCAGGCCCGGGCCCTCCTTAAGGCCAGCGCCCCGGGCAAGACCTAGCCCGGGACCACCTGGCCCAGGATCAGCCTGAGGCCGACCAGCACCAGGGCGAGGGAAAGGAACCTTAAAATCCAGACCCCGTGGAGGCGCTGGGAGAGCCTGGCCCCCAGCTGGGCCCCAAGGACCACCCCCAGGGCCATGGGGAGTCCGTACCGTGGGACCACGTGCCCCAGGAGCAGGTGGGAGCCGGCCCCCACCAGGGCGGAGATGGCCAGGATAAAGTGGGAGGTGGCGGTGGCGATGTGGGGCGGGAAAGAAAACAGATAGACCATGGCCGGCACGTGGATGATGCCGCCCCCGATGCCCAGGATGCTCGAAAGGAATCCCACAACGAAGCTCAGGGCGACCCCGGCCGGCTCGTTGAACGTGTACTCATAGCGCTCGCCCCAAACGTCGGTGATGACCCGCCGGGTGTACCACGGGGGCAGGCTGGCGTCCACCTCCTCCTTCACGGCCAGCTCCGCTTCCCGGGGCCGGAAGATGATGAATCCGGCCAGCAGCAGAAGCAGGACCCCGAAGACGATGCCGAAGAGGCGGCCGGTAAAGAAGGTGCTTACATAGGCCCCGATAATGGAGCCCGGAATGGTGGCGACGGCAAACCGGAGGCCCGTCCGGTAGTCCACCCGCTTCTGGCGGGCGTAGGAGATGGTGCCGGAGAGGGCGTTGAGAAAGACGACCGTCAGGGAAGTTCCGACGGCCTGCTGGGGCGGCAGGTGAAAGATCAGGAGCAGGGCCGGCACAATGAGGGGTCCGCCGCCGGCCCCGACCAGGGTGCCGTAGGTTCCGACCAGGAGTCCTAGAACGAACAGGCCCACCAGTTCGACGACGCCAGGCATCCGGTTCCACTCCCTTGCTAACCGGCGACTCCCGGTGGGGGATACCGGCAGCCGCGTAAGGCATTTTAGCAGACCGGGCAGGCCTCCAAGAAATTTTTAAGTTTGCTCTTATCCGCCTCTAATACTGTCTTCCCTAAAATGGGTATGGCAAAGCTCCGCAGGTACACCAAGAAACCTTCGGAAGGAGGTTGGAAGAGCATGCCCGAAGCCGTAACGACCAAGCCCGGGATTCGTCCGCTGGCCGACCGGGTTGTCGTCAAGCCCCGGCAGCGGGAAGAGGTGACCAAATCCGGAATCGTTCTGCCCGACACCGCCCGTGAAAAGCCCCAGGAGGGAGTTGTCGTCGCCGTGGGCCCCGGCCGGATGCTGGAGAATGGCACCGTGGTTCCCCTGGAGGTAAAAGAGGGGGACGTGGTGATCTTCGCCAAGTATGCCGGCACCGAGGTCAAACTCGGCGACGAGGAGTACCTCATCCTGCGCGAGTCTGACATCCTTGCCGTTCTGACCGAAGAATCCAAGTAACAAGTCGAGGGAGGTGAGACGATGCCTGCAAAGCAGATTCTGTTCGGTGAGGAAGCCCGCCGGGCCCTTCGCCGGGGGGTGGACATAACCGCCGAGGCCGTTGGGGCCACCCTGGGTCCCCGGGGCCGCAACGTCGCCCTTGAGAAGAAGTGGGGCGCCCCCAGCATCACCCACGACGGCGTAACCGTCGCCAAGGAGATCGAGCTTAAGGACCCCTTTGAAAACATGGGCGCCCAGCTCCTCAAGGAGGCGGCCACCAAGACCAACGATGTGGCCGGCGATGGCACCACCACGGCCACCGTCCTGGCCCGGGTGCTCATTGACGAGGGCCTCAAGGTCGTCACCGGCGGCGCCAACCCCATGCTCATCAAGCGGGGCCTTGACCGGGCTACCGAAAAGGCCGTCGAAGCCATCCGCAACCTCTCCAAGCCCCTGGGCGGCAAGGAGGATATCGCCCACGTCGCCACCATCTCCGCCAACGACGAGGAGATCGGCAACCTGATCGCCGAGGTGATGGAGAAGGTCGGGAAGGACGGTGTCATCACCGTCGAGGAGGGCAAGGGGCTGAAGTTCGAGGTCGAATACGTTGAGGGAATGGAGTTCGACCGCGGCTACATCAGCCCCTACTTCGTGACCAACCCCGAGCGGATGACGGCCGAGATCGAGGAGCCGTACATCCTGATCACCGACCGCAAGATCTCCGCCATCAACGACATCCTGCCCATTCTGGAGCGGCTGCTCCAGGCCGGCAAGAAGGACTTGGTGATCATCGCCGAGGACGTGGAGGGCGAGGCCCTGGCCACCCTGGTGGTCAACAAGCTTCGGGGTGTGCTCAACGTCCTGGCCGTTAAGGCGCCGGGCTTCGGCGACCGGCGCAAGGCGATGCTGGAGGACATCGCCATCCTTACCGGCGGCCGGGTCATCTCCGAGGAGCTGGGCCGCAAGCTTGAAAACGCCACCCTCCAGGACCTCGGCCAGGCCCGCCGGGTGGTAGCCGATAAGGACAATACCACCATCATCGAGGGCCGCGGCTCGCCCGAGGCCATCCAGGCCCGCATCCGGCAGATCAAGGCCCAGATCGAGGAGACCACCTCGGACTACGACCGGGAGAAGCTGCAGGAGCGGATGGCCAAGCTCTCCGGCGGGGTGGCGGTGATCAAGGTGGGCGCCCCGACCGAGGTCGACCTCAAGTACCGCAAGACCCGGGTCGAAGACGCCCTGTCGGCGACCCGGGCGGCGGTGGAAGAGGGGATCGTCCCGGGCGGCGGCGTCGCCCTGCTGGTGGCGGCCAAGGCCCTGGAGTCCCTCAAGTTCGAGGGCGACGAGGACTTCGGCGTCCAGATTCTGCGCCGGGCCCTGGAGGAACCCACCCGGCTCCTGGCCGAGAACGCCGGCCTTGACGGCGGCGTCATCGTCGGGGAGATCCGCCGGCGCCAGGAGGCCGAGAACAACCCCAACCTCGGCTTCGACGTCATGGCCGAAGAGTACGTCGACATGCTGGCCCGGGGAATCATCGACCCGACGAAGGTGACCCGCTCGGCCCTGGAGAACGCCGTCTCGGTGGCCGGAATGGTCCTTACCACCGAAGCCCTGGTCACCGAGATCCCCGAGAAGGAGAAGACTCCGGCCACCCCGTCGCCGGAGTACTGACCGGGGCCGGCAAACGGACAGCGAAAATTTGGGGACCGGGCGACGCCCGGTCCCCAAATTTTCGGGGGACCGCGTTGGACGCAAAGGTCGTGGGCCTTGACCTGGCGGCCAGGCCCTGGCGGCCCACCGGGGCGGCCGTCCTTACCGAAGGCAAAATCCACCCCGCCCTCCTTTTCGGGGACGACGATATCCTTGAGTTTGTCGGCCGCCACCGGCCGGGGCTGGTGGCCGTCGACGCGCCGTTGTCTTTGCCCGCCGGCCGGTGTTGTCTGCGGACCGACTGCGACTGCCGGCGGTTCGGCATCGCCCGCCGCTGCGACCGGGAGCTGGTCCGGCTGGGGTTCCGGGTCTTCTGGACGGCCCTGCCCTCCATGGTGGAGCTTACCCGCCGGGGCATCGCCCTGGCCCGGCGGCTTCGGGCCGAAGGCTTCCGGGTGGTCGAGGTCTTTCCGGGGGCCGCCCAGCAACGGCTGGGCCTGCCCCGCAAGCAGGATAACCGCTCACAACTTGCCCGACGGCTGGCCGAAGGGTGGGGCCTTATCCTGCCGGCCGACCGCAAGTTAACCCACGACGAGCTGGACGCCGCCACCGCCGCCGTCGTCGGCCTGCTTTACCTTCAGGGGTCGGCCGAGGCCGTGGGCGACCCGGCCGAGGGGCAGATCATCCTGCCCCGGGCGGCCCCAACCCAAGGTGGGCCGTCACCTGGGCGGCCGTCTCCCGGGCCTGCCGAACCAGGTCGGCCAGCCCGACCCCCCGATAGGAGGCCCCCGCCAGAAAGAGGCCCGGAAGGCCCTTAAGCTCCCCGGCCACCTTTTCGACCCAGTCCGGGTGGCCCACCTCATACTGGGGCAGGGCGCCGGCCCAGCGGCGGATGAAAACCCCCTCCGGCCGCTCGGGGAGGGGGGCGACCCGGCGAAGCTCGGCCCAGACCCGGCCGCTCAGCTCCCCATCCGAAAGCTCCCACCACCCCGGCCCCCCGGCCCGGCCCACGTAGGCCCGAATGACCGTCCAGCCCGGCCGGGCCGACCCTGGCCACTTAAGGGACGACCAGGTGGCCCCGTTGATCAAGAGGCCGGCCCGGGTCGGCACCAGAAAGCCGGTCCCCGAAAGGCCCGGCTCCCCCCGGTAGGCGAAGACCAGGACCCCCACCGATACCAGCCGCTGGGCCGCAAGGAGGCCGGCCAGGGCGGGGGCCGCCTCTGCCAGCAACCTGCCGGCCGCCGGGGCCGGAACGGCCAGAACCACCGCGTCGGCGGTGAGGGGCTCACCGCCGACCCGAACCAGCCAGCGGCCGTCGGCCCGGCCGACGGCCTCAACTGGCGACCGGAGCCTCAGGTGGGCGGCCTCGAGGCGGCCCACCAGCGCCCGGACCAGCCTTTCGAGGCCGCCCCGAACCGACTTAAAACCGGCGGCTTCGGCCGCCTGCCGCCGCACCGCCCCCAGCCCCCGAAGGAGGCTGCCGTATTTGCGCTCGACCTCCCGGTATTGGGGAAAAAGCCCCAGGAGGCTCAGCCGGTAAACGTCGGCCGAGTAGAGGCCGGCGAAGAGGGGGTCGGCGTAGCGCTCGGCCACCTCCCGGCCCAGCCGGCGGGCAAAGAAGGCCCCCACCGACTCGTCCGGTCCGTCCCGGCGGGGGGGCAAAACCAGGTCCAGCAGGACCCGGAGCTTGCCCGGCAGGCTGAAAAGGCCGCTGGTTGCGAAGGACCGGAGCCGCCCGGGGGAAGGGATGGGGTGAAGCTTTCCGGCCCAGTAGATAAAGGCCGGGAGGGGGGCCGGGGAGATCAGCTCATCGCCGAGGCCCAGCTCGGCGGCGAGCTCCAGGGCGGCCGGTTTCGAGGCCGCCAGCGAATCCGGCCCGAGCTCGACGTAGTAGTCTTCGGCCTGTAAGGTGGCCACCTTCCCGCCCCAGCGGTCGGCGGCCTCGAAGACCCAGACCTCGGCCGCCGGGCCCAGAAGCTTCTGAGTGAAATAGGCGGCGGCCAGGCCGCTCAGTCCGCCCCCAACCACCACAATCCTCGGGCCGGCCGTCACCGTCGGCTCAGCTCCCCAACGGTTTTAAGGACCGTATCGGCTAAAGCTTCGAGAAAGTCGGGGTCATCATTAAGGGAAGGGGTGCGGCCGAACTGAAGGCCCAGGCGCTGGGCCTTCGACCGGGCCTCGATCTCCAGGTCGTAGAGCACCTCCAGGTGGTCGGCCACAAACCCGATGGGACAGGCCAGAACCGCCGGCACCCCCCGGCGGGCCAGCCCTTCCAGGACCTCGAGGATATCCGGCCCGAGCCAGGGCTCCCCGGTGGCGCTGGCGCTCTGGTAGGCTACCTGCCACTCGGCCAGACCGACGGCCCGGGCAACGGCCTCGGCCGTCTCCCGGATCTTGGCCGGGTAGGGGTCGTTCCAGCTCAAAATGCGGGCCGGGAGGCTGTGGGCGGTGAAGACCACCACCGTTCCCGCCGGCAGGTAAGCCAGGGCCGCCCGCACCCGCCGGGCCCAGGCCCCGATGAAGCCCGGGTGGGTGTGCCACTCCCGGGCCGGAACCAGGGGAACCTTAAGGCTGGCTTCGGCCGCGGCCGCCCGGGCGGCCGCAAAATATTCTTCGGTCGTGAACCGGGAGATGTGGGGGGCCAGGGGCAGCAGCAGGATCGCCTCTGGCCCGGCCTCGGCCAGCCGCCGCAGGCCCTCGGCGATGAACGGCGGGCTGTGCTTCATACCAACGCCCACTTCCCACTCCACGTCGGGGGCCAGGTCGGCCAGCCGGCAGGCCAGGCCCTGGGCCTGCCGGACCGTAATATCAATCAGGGGCGAATAGCCGCCGATGGCCTCGTAACGCCGCATAAGTTCGGCCACCGCCTCCTCAGATACCGGGCGGCCGTGGCGGATGTGCTCTAAGTAGGGCCGGACGTGGGCCTCGGCGGCCGAAGCCGGGGTGCCGTAGGCCATCACCAGCACGGCATACCTTCGGGCCATCTTTCAGTCCTTTCTTCTGGAGGTTTCGGCGTGAACCAGGTCGACCAGGGCTTTTAAGGTGTCCACGGGGGTGTCGGGCAGGACCCCGTGTCCCAGGTTAAATATATGCCCGGGGCGGCCCCTGGCGGCGGCCAGGACCCGCCTCGCCTCGGCCGCCACCACTTCAAAGGGGGCCAGGAGCACGGCCGGGTCCAGATTGCCCTGAACCCCAACCCCCTCCCCCAGCCTCGCCCAGGCCGACCCCAGCTCCACCCGCCAGTCCAGGCCGATGACTTCCCCACCGGCCGCCCGCATCTGCTCCAACAACCCGGCCGTCCCCGTCCCGAAGTGGATGGCCGGGACGCCGGCGTCGGCAATGGCCCGGAAGACGGCCGCCGAATAGGGCAGGACCCGCCGGGCGTAGGCTTCGGGGCCCAGCACCCCAACCCAGCTGTCGAAAACCTGGACGGCCTGGGCCCCGGCCCGGGCCTGGGCCGCCGCAAAGCGGGCGGCCGCCTCGGCCAGCAGACCCATCAGCCGGTCCCAAAGGTCCGGACGGCGGTACATCAGGGCCCGGGTCTCGGGAAAATCCCGGGAAGGCCCCCCCTCGATCAGGTAAGCGGCCAGGGTAAAGGGCGCCCCCACGAAGCCGATGAGGGGAACCTTAAGCTCGGGCACCAGAAGCTTGATGGTTTCCAGGACGAAGCCCAGGTCGGCCTCGGGCTCAAGGGGGCGCAGTTTTTTGATATCGTCTTCGGTCCGGACCGGGCGGGCTAGGACGGGTCCCCGGTTTTCGACAACCTCAAACTCCACTCCCAGCCCCAGGTAGGGCAGGGTCAGGTCGGCAAAAAGGATGGCCGCATCCACCCCCAGCGCCTCCACGGGGAGCCGGGTTACCCGGGCGGCCAGCTCCGGGTTGCGGATCAGCTCAAGGAGGCCGTAGCGTTCCCGCAGGCGGCGGTACTCGGGCAGGGCCCGGCCGGCCTGGCGCATAAACCAGACCGGGGTGCAGTCCACCGGCCGGCGCCGGCAGGCCCGCAGGAAGCGGTCGTTAAACTCAGCCGAAGATGGCGGCAAGCTCGTCGGGAAGCCGGTAGACGCCGGTCAGAATCGGGGTATCCCGCAGGGTGTAGCGGCGGGCCTCGGTGGAGCGGAGGGCGGTAACCAGCTCCGAAAACCGGACCAGGTCGGGGGTCTCGTAGGCCACCACGAACTCCTGGTCCTGAAGGCCGGTGCAGTAAAGCAGAAGCTGTTTGACCTCTTCGAACTGGCGGCCGAGCCGGATGTGCTCGTTCATCATCCCCTGGCGGGCATCCTTGCTCATCAGATACCAGTCGGTCGTCTTCGAGAAGGGGTAGACCACCATATACCGCTCCCGGGCCGGGGCGAAGGGGTCGATATCCTGACTCGAGCGGCCGCCGGGGGCGTAGACCGAGGGCCGGGTATAGCCCCAGAGGGCGACCGCCGGCCGGACCAGGGGCCGGAAACGGGCCAGGGCCCGCCCCAGGCCGTCGAAAAAGCGGTCGAAGGCCTCCACGCCGTCGGCCTGGGCCGAACACCAGACCATAAAGTCGGCGTCGGGACGGGCGGGGAAAATCTGGTAGTAATAGACGGCCGGGGCGGCCTGGGCCAGGGCGGAGGCCAGCTCGGCCCAGAAACCGAGGCGGTCCTCCCGGCCGAGGCCCCAGTAGTTCGGGGTCAGCTGGCAGGCGGTAAACTGGGAAAGGAGCCGCTGGGTCACGCCGGAACCTCCACTGACTCGGGAAGATACCCCTACCCAGAGTATACCACCCACCAGGGAAGGTGTAATGTGCCAAGAGATCGTTACCAGGGGTTGTGCCGATAGCCAGTAGCAGGCTGGTGCTCCGGTACGAGAAAACCCACCTCCGCCGGGTATTCCCCCATATTCCCTGAGCTTACCCATCGGGCTCTTGCCATCAACTCCCGCCCCAAAGGGGGGCCGGACAAAGTGCAGGCCCCAAGCTCGAGCAGCTCCGCCGCATTCCTTACCCGACCCA
>DAOTYJ010000151.1:0-9350 GCA_034434875.1 Dehalococcoidia bacterium
CCGCCAGGTCGAGGGGAAGGTTGTGGTGAATCGCAATCAGGGCGCTCTGAAGGAGGCCCCGTTCGGGGACATGGTAGTGGACGTCGCCGGTTGCAACCAGGCCAACCCCAAATTCTTCCCCGAGTTCCTCCAGGGCCCGGTTGCGGCCCCGGTCCCCCGGGGCCAGGTTGTTCTGAACCTCAAGGTAAAGGTTCTGGGGGCCGAAAAGCCCCAGGTAGCGGCGGACCAGGTCCCGGACCGCCGCCTTATCGCCCGCTTCGATGAGCCGGGCCAGGTCGCTCCGGCGGCCGCCGGTAAGGCCGACCAGCCCGGCCGTCCGGCCGGGAAGGTCCGCCGGGTCCAGGGCCGGCCGCCGCCGGTCGGCCCGGTGGGCCAGGCTGATGAGGCGGCAGAGGTTGGCGTAGCCCTGCCGGCTCTCGGCCAGGAGCAGCAGCCGGCCGCCGGTCCGGAGGGTTATTTCCGCCCCGGTAACCGGCCGGATCCCCCAGGCCCTGGCCGCCAGCGCAAATTCCAGGGCCCCGGCCAGGCTGTCCCGGTCGGTTACGGCCAGGATCTTATAGCCCAGCTCCGCCGCCCTGGTCACATACTCTTCGGGTAGAGACGCCCCCTGCCCGAAGGAGTAGGCCGTGTGAAGGTGAAGCTGGACGTCCACCGTCCCTACCCCCACCCGCCCTGCTCGAACCAGCGGCCGGCCGCCTCGTCGTAGAAGACCGTGAGCCGCCGGCCGTTAACCAGAAGCAGCCTTAAGTACTTGCGTCGGATCGGGGCGTCTGCCCACAGCCGGTCGGCAAGCTCCCAGCGGTCCAGGACGGCCGCCACCCCCACCGGGGGGCCGCCCCGGCGGGCAACGGCCGCCGGCAGGCCGTCCCGGACGAAGACCCGGACGGGGACGGGCCGGTTCAGAAAGCGAAGTCGGCTTCCACCAGGGCGAAGCGGCGCTCGGGCAACCTGCTCCACGGGTCAACCTCCCGGACAAAGCCGAGGTTTGGGCGGCCGTAACGGGCCTTCAGCTGTCCCACCACCCCCTTAAGACCCTCCCACCGCCCCCCAGGGCCCGGCCAGAGGCGAGCCTGCCGGGCCGGCTCCCCGGCGGCCGCCTCAAGTTTAAGCTCGATGCCGGCCACCGCCACCCCACCCTCCCGCCGAAGGGCTTCCAGGGCCCGAACCAGCCCCGGCTCGAGGAGCTCGGCCCGGGCCGAAGGGGTCTTAAAGACCAGCCGGCGCTCCAAGAGGGGCCCCCGGTCGGGCCGAAGCCGAACCCAGGCCCGGCCAACGGTCCGGCCCCGAAGCTCGGGCCGGCCCAGGGCCCGCCGGAGAAGCCGGCAAAGGACCAGCCTGACGGCGTCGACGGTTACCAGGGGCTCGAAAAAGTCGGCGGCCTCGGCGACCACAACCGGCCGGGGGCGGGGCCGAAGGGGCACGGGGTCGACGCCCCTGAGAAGGTCGTAAAGCCGGTCCCCTTCCCACCCGAACTGGGCGACCAGGTCGGCCCGGCCGAAGGCCAAAAGCTCCCCGGCCTTTGCGATGCCGAGGAGCCCAAGCCGACGCCGGGCCTCCGCCGATACCGGCAGCAGGCCCACCGGCGTCCGGCCCAGCACCTGGACGATTTCGGCCGGGGCCACCACCCGGAAATCGCCGGGCCGGCAGGCGGCGGCCGCAAGCCGGGCGATGAGCCGGCCGGGTCCAACCCCCACGGCGGCAGGGTAATCGCCGGCGGCCCGCAGAAGCCGCCGGGCCAGGTCCGCGGGCGGGCCGTCGGCCGCCACGTAGGCGCAGCCCAGCTCCGCCGGCTCCACTACCGGGCTTACGGCTTCCAGGGCCCCCAGCAGGGCCGAAAACTCACCGTCGTAATAAGGATGGTCGGCCGGAAGGGCCGTGAGGCCCGGGCAGACGGCCTGGGCCTCACGCAGGCCCAGCCCCGCCCGCACCCCGCCGGCCCGGGCCTCGGGGGAGGCGTCCACCACAACCCGCCGCCCCGCCGGGTCGCCCACGACGGCCACCGGCCGGCCGGCAAGGCCGGGATGCCGCCGGGCTTCGCAGGCCCAGACAAAACCCGGGACGAGCACGCACCCCACGCCCACGGCCCGCCTCCTAAGTTCGGGGCGCCAGGCCGGCCCGCACCCCGGAGTAGAGGCCGCTGGCGGCCAGGCCGGCAACCATGCCCGTGAAGACCCCCTCCGGAACCGGCCGCCCCAGGCTTAGGGCCACCCCCGCGTTGAGGCCGACCCCAAAGCCCAGGGCCGGAAGCGGGTACCAGCGGCTGTCCTTAACCCAGAGCTTGGCAACCTCTACCAGGCCGACGATGACCGGAACCCCGGCTAGGCCGATAAATTCCCGAACGTCCAAGCTTACACCCCCTTTCCGTGTTTCACGTGAAACCCCCTAGACCCAGACGGCCACCACAACCTCCTGCTCCCCGCCCAGGGGACCCGGGCTCACCACCAGCACCCGCCGGCCGGGGACCATCTCGGCGGCCGGAATTCCCCGGCTGGCGGCGACCACCACCGCCCCGGTCGGGCTCCCCACCGGGCGGACGGTGGCCCGGTACGCGGCCCCGTCAAAGCCGGTTAAGATTCCCCACCAGACCTCAAAGCCCACCCGACGCCCCCCAGCCGAAGCTCCTGGTCGTAGCGGCCGGAAGCGTACCTTACCCGCAGGCCAAGGACCCTTCCCCGCCGCCCCGATATCCCGGCCGCCGGGTCGTTTACTTCCACCACATCCCCGACCTCCAGCCCAGGGTGGGGCCGGATTACGACCCGGTCCTGCCGGGCCGACCTGGCCCCCTGGCCGGCCAGGGCCTCGGCCAGGTCGGTCAGGGCCGCCGGGGAGCGGCCGGGGTCGTAATCCGAGGCCGGCCGAAAAAACATCCCATCGGCCGGCTCCGTCCCGGCCAGGCGCAGGGCTGCCGCCGTCTCCGAGACGGCCCGGGCCCAGTCGGGGTCGGCCGAAAGGTCGGCATATTCGCCGGCCAGGAGGGGCCAGCCCCCCGGCCCCACCCCCAGGACAACCGGGTCTGCCGCCTCCCAGGCCGCGGCCAGAACCCCGGGGCCGTCGGGCCGGAGGGCCTCCCGAAGCCCCCCGACCAGGGCCCGCCAGGCCGTGTAAAGGGACCGGCCGGGCAGGACCCGCAGGCCGGGGTACCACCGGGTCAACGAATCGGAGCCGGCGGCCGAGCCGATTTCAAACCCGGCCAGGCCGCCGATGGCGTCCAGAATCTGCCGGGCCGAAGCGCTCCCGGCCGGGTACTGGAGGGGAAACGTGAGCCGGGCGGCCTTGAGCAGGACGGCGTAGCCCTCGGCCGCCAGGGTTAAAGTTCCGGGCCCCGGCCGGACGGCCGTAAGCCAGTAGGTCGGGGCCGCGGCGGTGACCTTTTCGGCCCCGGCCGCCGTAAAATAGCCCGGGTAAACCTGAAGTTGCCCGCCCGGCCGCAGGCCCGAGTAGGCCCCGTGGCCGTTCCGGAGGGTGGCTGTCAGCCGGCCCCCTTCGGCGTCCTGGGTATAATCGAGGCTTAAGATGTCGGCAAAGGGCACTGTCAGGGGGGCCGCCGGCAGGGCCGACCAGACCCCGCCGGCCGTGCAGGCCCAGACCCGTCCCCCGGATAGGCCGGCGATGGCGGCCCCGTAACTGCCGGGGGCGGCCCCGGCCCGGTCCTGGGGAAGCAGAAGGGCCGGGGCCCGCCAGCGGCCGGCCGTAAAGCTTGCGGGCGGGTAAACGTGGCGCTGAAGGAGGGCTGAAACCCCGCCGAAGCTGAGCACGTAAGTGAGCCTGATGGTGTCGGCGAAGGCCAGCCTGGGATATTTAAACTCCAGGGGCGCGCCCGGGTCGGCCTGCTCTAGGGGGTAAAAGCCGCCCCAGGCCCCGCCCCCGTTAAGGTCAAAGGTCGTCCAGCCCAGAACCGGCCGGTTAGCGGCGTCCTTCCCGGCCGCGATGACCAGATAGCGGTCGAACGCCCAGACGGCCGTCAGGTGGGCGATCTGCCCAAATCCGGCCGGGTGGGTTGCGGCGGGCTGCCAGCCCGAGGCCCGGGCCCACTTCCGGGCCCGGAGGGCGTTGCCCCCGGCGGCCCGGTAAAAGACGGCGAAACTATCAACATCCCGGTAGGCGGCCGCCAGGGGCGGGGCGCCGTCGTGGGCCGGGACGGCCGTCCCGGCCGGCCAGCTGAGGCCGTAGTCGGAACTCTCCCGGTAAGTAAGGGTTCCGGCCCCGTCGCCGGCCAGCAGAAGCACGTAAGGGCCGGGGGAGGCGGCCAGGGCCTCGGCGGCCCCGACCGGTCCCAGGTCCTGCCAGCCCCCGAAGGCGGCCGCCGGGGTCGGGTTGGGGACCCGGGCGTACTGCCGGGCCGAGCCGGGTTCGCCGTGGCGCAGCCGGAGCAGGCTCCCGTCGGCCGCCACGGCGGCCTGGATGTTCCGGTCGGCCGGGTCGGCGTAGTGGCGCCCGTAGCGGTGGTTGTCCCCGTTGCCCCAGCGGTCGGCGTAGACCAGCTCCACGTACGGGACGGCGGCCGGGGCCTTTGCGGCGGCCTGAAGGGTTGGGCTTACCGACCGCATCGTCAGCCGCCGTAAAGGATGAGCCGCAGGTACCTGCGGGTCTCTTCGGGCAGGATGAGCCACCAGCGGTCGCCGTAGCGGCGGACGCCCCGGTCCACCCGGCCCCGCCCGCTGTTGTAGGCGGCCAGGGCCTTGGCGTAATCGCCCCCGAAGTGGTCCAAATACTCCCGCATCAGCCGGGCGGCGTAGCGGAGGGAGGCCTCCGGGTCGTAAGGGTCCACCTCCGGGTGAAATTCCGGCACGATCTGGGCGATGCCCACCACCCCGGCCGGGGAGAGGGCGTTCGGGTCGAAGCCCGATTCCAGGTCGATCTGCCGGACGAAGAGGGCCGGGTCGACCCCCTCGTTCTGGGCCGCCGCCCAGGCGTAGTCGTGGTAGTAAGAATAATCCTTCGGCCGCTCAGACATCGCCTTTGCCTCCGTTGAAGGCCGGGATATAAAGTCGGGAAGACCTGGCCCGGCCGGTACGCCCCCGCCTGGCCAGCTCGGACCGAAACCTGCCCAGGGTTGCCTCGGCCCACTTTAAAAAGTCGGCCTGGGCGCTGCGGGTGAGGTTCACCCGGTTGATGGCGTGGTTGGCCAGGGCCCGGACGGCGTACCCGGCCGCCCCGAGGAGCAGAAGCTCCTCCTGGTCGGGGCTTAGGGTCGAGCCGGTATCGGCCAGGGTGTGGCGGCCGAGCCAGTAAACCCGGACCTGCTCCCCGGCCGCCGGGGGCGAATCTACCAGCAGGGTGAGGGTGTTGGCCCGGCGGGCCCAGCCGACGTAAGCCGGGGGAAACATCCCCGCCGGGTACTCCACCGCCTCCACGACCAGAAGGCCGGCCAGGCCCGAAAGGTCGACCTCCCGGGTGCCGCCCGGCATGGCCAGGTCGGTCTGCTGCTCCCGGGGCATCCCCACGCTCAGGTCGGAGAGGGCCCGGTCCAGGTGGCGGTCGAGCTCGGCGTCGGACCAGCGCCGGTTTGCCGGGTCCTCGTCCTTAAGCTCCCGCCGCAGCCGGGCCCGCAGTTCCGCTCGGGTACTCATCGCCGCCTCCGAAGGCTATTCCGGTCCGGGCAGGGAAAGGCCCAGGTCGACGAGCCGGTGCCGCCGGTCCACCTGCCGAAACTCCCGCAAGAGGCTTTCGGCCGGGCCGGCCTCGCACCAGGCCCGGTAGCGGACGGCCCCGGCCTCGGGCGAGGTTTTTAAAACCTCGATGAGCCGGCGGTAGACCCGCTCGAGGACCTCCGGCCGGTGGGCGTGGACGATAACGACGCCTTTAAACATCGGACCCTTCCCCCTAAGGCCGCACGCCGTACAGCCTGGCAACCTTCAGGGTTGAGAAGAGGGCCAGGCCGCAGTACCATTTGACCCGGTTCCGGGCGGCATCCCGGGCCTCCAACGCGCCGACCCGCTCCACCTGAATCCAGCCGTTGGTCAGGCCCACCAGGCCGTCCTCGCCGAAGGCGACGGCGTAAATCGATGAGCAGTCGGTCGAGGTCCCCAGCGTCTCGTTATCGGGCCCAAAATCCGAGACGGCGATGGGGATGCCGTTGTAAAGCCCGACCCAGCGGCCGAACTCGTTAACAACCCCCTCAATCTGGGAGCTGGCCGCCCGGCGCAGTTCATTCAGCTTCCGGCGCGACCGTCGGGACATGATGATAAGGTCCGGCTTCCCGGGCCGAATCAGGTCCAGCATCCCGTCGAGCTTGGCCAGGGTGAGGGTTGCGCCGTTGGTGCCCATGGGGACGGCCTGGGGCCCGGTGCCGATGATGGTGCGCAGGCCGTCGAAGGCGTTCGGGTCGACGGCCGAATCGCCGGTGATGGCGGCCTCCTCGAACTTGTGGGCAACGGCCTTGGCCTTTAGCTCCAGCACCACCGCCTCGATATCCTGGATGTTGGCGCGGGTCTGCCGCAGGTAATTGTCCACGTCGGCATCGCCGCCCAGAATCTTGAGGGAGGTGGTCACCTGGGTGAAGGTGGGGGTATCCTCGGCCCAGGCGGCGCCGACGGCGTAGAAGGCGGCCGTGCCGGGGCTGGCCTCCCGGTTGTAGGTCAAGGCGTTGCCCGAAATCTCGATAAAGGGCATCCGTTCGAGCAGGGGCGAGGCTTTCACCACCGTCTCGAAGACACCCTTAACCAGCAGGTCGTTCGAAAGCTTGGCGGCTTCGGCAAGGGTAAGGGCCATCTATCTCCTCCCTGGGTTTTTGGGGTTAGCGGCCTTGGAGGCCGAGCCGGATCTTTTCGACGGCCGGCAGCCCGTCGAGGTCGGGCGGGGTCCGGCCCGGCGGGACCGGCGGCACCTGCCGGGCGGCCTCCCGGCGGGCCTCTTCTGCCGCCTGCTTTCGGACCCGGTCGACCAGGCTTCGGGCCTGCTCAAAGGCCCGGTCCAGGTCCTCGACCGACTCGCCCCTTATGAGCTCGGCCGCCTCCGGAAGCAGGCCCTGGAGGCGGGCCCGGTAGGCCTCGACGGCCGCCCGGTACTGCCGGTCCAGGACTTCAAGCCGGGCGGCCAGTTCGGGGTCGGGCCCGGCGGCCTCGGGTATCGGCTTTTGGTCTTCGTTCACCGGTAAAACACCTCCTCAGGTGGTCTCACCCGATAGTGTTCGGCACCACCCTTAAAAACTGCACAAATGTTCTATAAAAATTTTGTCGGGCGGCCGGTTCGGGGTGAAAAGTAAATCCTGGCGACGGCGGCCAAATTTTAAATTGGGCTTTCCGGACCTTGACAAGGGGGCGGGCTCTGACTATAATAGACCGGGTTCTGGCGGCAGGTTCGGGCAAAAATTCGAATTCTACCAGAGGGGGATTTCATAGCGGTTACAATTTCGAGGCGCAGTTTTCTAAAGCTCGGCGTGGCCGGGGCGGCGGCAACGGCCTTCGGGTTTGACCTAAAGCCCGTTGTTGCCCGCACCCGCGGCCTTAAAATCGACCGGACCACCGAGACCCGCAGCATCTGCCCTTACTGCTCGGTAAGCTGCGGGGTCATCATCCACACCCTCGGGGACAGGGCCGCTAACGTAACCGGCACCACGGTGGTCCACGTCGAGGGCGACCCCGACAGCCCCATCAACCGGGGCACCCTCTGCCCCAAGGGCGCAACCTTGAAGCACAACATTGTTAACGACCTGCGGCTTACCAAGGTCCTTTACCGGGCCCCAGGGAGCGACCGCTGGGAGGAGAAGTCCTGGGACTGGGCCATCGACCGGATCGCCCGGCTGATTAAAGAGACCCGGGACGCCAAGCTCATCGAGCGGGACCACCGGGGCCGGGTCGTCAACGCCCTTACGGCCATCGCCGTCATCGGCGGCTGCACCGACTCCAACGAAAACAACTACCTTATCCAGAAGGCCTTCCGGGCGGGTTTAAGCATCATCCCCGTCGAACAGCAGTCCCGGATATGACACGGCCCCACGGTGGCCAGTTTGGCCGCCACGTTCGGTCGGGGCGCCATGACCAACGGCTGGACCGACATCGCCAACGCCGACGTCATCCTGGCGATGGGCGGAAACCCGGCCGAGAACCACCCCTGCGGCTTCAAGTTTGTGATGGAGGCCAAGCGGAAACGGAACGCCAAGCTGGTGGCGGTCGATATCCGCTTCCAGCGCACGGCGGCCGTTGCCGACCACTTCGTCCAGATCCGGGCCGGAACAGACATCGCCTTCCTGGGTGGTCTCATTAACTACGCCCTGACCAACAACCGCTACCACGAGGAGTACCTCCGGCTCCACACCAACGCCCCCTTCATCGTCCGGGAGGACTTTAAGTTCGACGAAGAAAACGGGGTCTTCTCCGGCTGGGACGAGGCCAGGGGCCAGTACGACCCCACCAGCTGGGATTACGAGTACGACGAGAACGGCTATGCCAGGGTCGACCCGACGATGCAGCACCCCCGCTCGGTCTTTCAATTGATGAAAAAAATTCTACTCCCGGTACACCCCGGAGCGGGTGGCCCAGATCTGCGGCTGTAGCGTCGACGACTTTCTCAAGGCCGCCGACATCTTCACCTCCACCTACCCGCCTGACAAGGCCGGAACCATGATGTACGCCCTGGGCTGGACCCACCACAGCTTCTCGGTCCAGCTTATCAAGGCGGCGGCCACCCTTCAGCTCATCCTCGGCAACGTCGGCCGGCCGGGCGGGGGCGTAAACGCCCTGCGGGGCCACGCCAACATCCAGGGCGGGACCGACAACGGGATGGCCTACCACAACACGCCCGGCTACATCCCCATCCCCAAGGCCCCCCACCAGAGCCTCCAGCAGTTCCTGGAGGCCGTGACCCCCAAGGCCCTGCGGCCCAACTCGGTGAACTACTGGCAGAACATGCCCAAGTTCGTCGTAAGCCAGCTCAAGGCCTTCTACGGCGACGCCGCCACCAAAGAGAATGAATTTGCCTACCACCTCCACCCGAAGCTTCCCGAGGACCCGGCCACCGGCCGCCTGGAGAACTGGAGCTGGGCGTTTATCTTCGACCACATGGCCCAGGGCCGGGTGGACGGCCTTATAAGCTTCGGGATGAACCCGGTCAACAACGGCCCCCACACCCGCAAGGTCGTCTACGCCCTCTCCCAGCTCAAGTGGCTGGTGGTGGCCGAGAACTTCATGACCGAGACGGCCTACTTCTGGCGGCCCGACATCCTGGCAACCATCGGCAAGAAGCCCGCGGACGTCAAGACCGAGGTCTTCCTCCTGCCGGCGGCCAACTTCGCCGAGAAGTCCGGCTCGTTTACCAACTCGGCCCGCTGGGCCCAGTGGAAGTGGAAGGCCATCGACCCGCCGGGCGAGGCCAAGGCCGACCAGGAGATCGTTGGCCGCATCTTCATGAAG
>DAOTYJ010000152.1:0-1775 GCA_034434875.1 Dehalococcoidia bacterium
CCCCATTTATTTAAAATTAAAAATGTAAGGAATTTTAAAGATTTGTCTGATTTAAGATGGACAGTGGATGAGGAAAAAGACCTTATTTTTGTGAGAGAAATTTATAAAAGATTATATAACCAAGGCAATATTTTTTATATGAGAGATATATTAGAAATTCTGAAAAAAGAACAAGATTTAAAAAAGATTAATGAAATGGTTAAACAAAGAGTAGAAAAATGAATTTTATAATTTTTACAGAAGGTGGTAGAAACATGGGATTTGGACATATTACCAGATGTATTGGACTATATGAAGGACTTAAGATGAAAAAATTTGAAGGAGAGATTTTAGTAAATGGAGATGAAAGTGTAGATTTTATATTAAAGAAAATTAATTATAAAAAAATTAACTGGTTAAATACCCCTCAAATTTTAAAAAGAATAAGAAAAAATTCAATAGTAATTGTTGATTCCTATCTTGCTCCTATTAGTTTTTATAATGAAATTTTAAAGATAAAATCTATTCTTCCTATTTTTATTGATGATTACAAAAGATTGGTCTATCCCGGAGGTATTGTGGTAAATCCCACTATTTACGGAGACAAATTAAAATATAAGGTTAAAAAAAATATAATTTATCTTTTAGGAAAAAATTATATTATTTTAAGAAAAGAATTTTGGAAGAACTATAAGAAAAAGTTAAATAAAAATGGAATAAAAACTGTCCTTCTTACATTTGGTGGAATCAAATGGAAAGACGATTTTAGAAATAATTTGCTAAATTATTTAAGTAAATATTTAAATTTTACTATTATCTCTTTTGAGAATTTTTCAGTAAAAAAAATTATAAATGCGATGCTAAAATCTGATATTTGCATTTCAGGAGGAGGGCAAACAACATATGAACTTACAAGAATAGGTATTCCTATAATTGGTGTATGTTTTTCAGAAAGTCAAATTTTAAATTTAAAATTTGGAGAGAAATATGGTTATTTGAAATTTGCAGGTTGGTATAATGAGAAAAATATTTGTGAAAAAGTTTTAAATTTAATTAAAAATTTACAAGATGAAGAATTAATTAAAATGAGTAAAATTGGAAAAAAAATAATTGATGGTAAAGGTGTGAAAAGAATTATAAAAAAAATATGGAAGTTGATATAAAAAAATTGCTTAAAAAAAATTTTAAGATAGGACCATATTTTTTAAAAAATTTTTTATCATTGAATAAATTAGAAAAAAAAATGATATTGGAATGGAGAAATAACGAAAATATAAGAAAATGGTGTTTTTCTAACCATATAATTTCTTATAAAGAGCACCAAAATTTCTTGAAAAATTTAAAAAGTGACACCCAAAATTTTTATTATCTCGTTAAATATAAAAAGAAAAATTTAGGAGTTATTTCCTTACAAAGAGTAGATTTTTCTAACAAAAATGGATATTTAGGAATATATTCAAATCCTAATCTAAAAGGAGTTGGAAAAATTTTAATAAAATGTCTTAAAAAAATAGCATTTGAAAAAGCAAATCTTCATACACTTAAACTTGAAGTAATTGAAATAAATACCCATGCCATAAAATTTTATAAAAAAAATAAATTTCAATTAGAAGGAAGACTGAGAGAATTTGTAAATAGAGAAGGGAAATATTTAGATGTACTTATAATGGGGATTATAAATGAAAAAAATAAATTTTAGAAATCTAAAAAATTGTTTTATTGTTGCTGAAATTTCTGCAAATCATCGTCAAGATTTTAATATGGCAGTAAATTTAATAAAAGAAGCAAAAAGATGT
>DAOTYJ010000153.1:0-2142 GCA_034434875.1 Dehalococcoidia bacterium
CATCCAGGCGGGGTCCTCAAGCTTGTGGAGGCCGGCCTGGAGCCACTCGTAGCCTAAGTAGACCCTCACCGGCAGCCAGAGCCACCCAAACTGGGGCGTCCCGAAAAGCTTCTGGGCAATGGGCGGGTCCCGAAACTCTACTTGCTGGGCCATCATCCTCCTCCCCTTTAGGGTTTAGCTTTTGGCTCTTCCAGACAGCATAATAGCCGGGGATGCTTTCAAAAACGGTTGGAGGAAGCTTAAAAAATCTTTAAAACGCCAGCCCTGACCGGCGGGGCCCGCGGCGGCTTTCTGCCCCCGAGCCGATTGGCAGCCGGCCTGGACCTCCGACAAACGTTACCGGAGAGCCCGGATGCAGGTGAACCCGGCCGCGGCCCAGAAGCCGTCCCGCACCTCACGGCTTCGGACCGGGGCAGTATCCTGGGGCTCCTCCAGTAGGGTAGATGCTACCTGGCTGGGCCTCAGCCCGGCAGCCTTTAGAAAGGCCTCAACCTCGTCGTAAGAGTAAAACCGGGCCAGGCGGTAAATTGGGTGACCCTGAAGGGCCTTCTGCAGGTAAAACTGTGCCCAGGGACTCTCCTTAAGGATCAGCCCCAGCACCAGGCTACCCCCGGGCCTCAGCGCCCGGGCAGACTCCCCGAGCACCCGAACCGGTTCGTCCACGAAGCAGAGGGTAACGACCAGGAGTACCAGGTCGAAGCTTTCCGCCCGAAAAGGCAGGGCCTCGCCCACTCCCTGCACCGGCTCGATTCCCCGGGTTCGGGCGATGAGGAGCTCCGTTCGGGACGGGTCCAGGCCGACCTGGACGCCCAGGGCCGAAGCGAACCGGCCGGTGCCAACCCCTACTTCCAGCCCGCGGCCGAAGGACGGCATCACCCGCCGGAGACACCGAAGCTCCGCCATAAAAGCCGACGGGCCGAAGGGCCGCTCGTACCACTCGTCGTAGCGGTGGGCAAGGGCATCAAAGACGCTCACCACGGCCGGACCCGGTCCTTTCTCAGGGCAACGCCTTCAGGAAGGCCAGAAGGTCCTGCCACTGGCGGTCGGTAAGCCGCCAGCGGGGCATGGGCCAGGCTAGGGGCCGACCCTCGGCATCGACGCCTTGGGTTACTGCCCGCCAAATCAGCTCCTCGGTGTACCGGGGGCCCCGGCTGCCGTCGGGTTCGAGCATCCCAGCGGGGTCAGTAAGGTTGCGGTAGCGGATGTCCGGGCTTACAAACATCGGGGTGCGCAGGCCCCGGCCGCCGGGCCCGTGGCAATCGGCACAGGCCATTACCATGCCCATCCCACCGGAATAAGGGATGGGCCGGCCGGTATCCGGGTCGGTTCCCGTCCAGTAAATCCACGCCCCCCGGGCGACCTCGGCACCCGCCGCGGCCGGGGTGACGAATCCGAGTCCCAGGAGGCCGAGCCCGACTATTCCCACCGCCACCAAGCCGAGGCCGGCCAGGAGCAATCCCCGCGCCCTCATGCGCCCCCTTCCAGGTCGCGGCGCATCTGCTCGTACTGCTCCCGGGTGATCTCTCCCCGGGCGTAGCGCTCCTTGAGGATCTCCAAGGCCCGGGAGCCCGTCCCGCCGGCCGGGGCAAACTGGCGGACGGCCCAGATAACCAGGAGGATCAGTCCGACCAGAACGGCCAGGCCGAAGACCGTCCCGGCGATGCCCCACCAAGGGTTGGCTGCCCAGCCCCAGCCCATCATGCCTGGTCCCATCATCATTCCACCTACCATCATGAAGATTCCCATCACCAGGGGAAAACCGAGAACGAGGACTAAAATTACCCCAAGAACTGTCAGAAGAGCCCGGGTCGAATCAGTCATGCCACCTCCTTGCCCGACTTTCGTTCCTGCTGGCTGACGGCCGGCTGCCTGCCGATACCGGCGGCCGGGAAATTTCTAAACAATTTCTAACCGCTCACCAACCGGCCTCTAAACTTTGGGCCTCAAACTGGAACCGGAAGCCCCGAAAGGGGTGGAAAACGAAAACGAAGAGGAGGTTGGCGGTGGCTGGGTTTGTTAACTTTGAACTCATCTCAAAACCCTGGGTGGGTAGTATACTCGACCTTGGGGAGCCTGATCCAGGAGGGAGGCGATGGAGTTTCGGGAGCTGACCGATGAGCAATGGGCGTTCCTTCAACCCCT
>DAOTYJ010000154.1:0-10271 GCA_034434875.1 Dehalococcoidia bacterium
CATCCAGGCGGGGTCCTCAAGCTTGTGGAGGCCGGCCTGGAGCCACTCGTAGCCTAAGTAGACCCTCACCGGCAGCCAGAGCCACCCAAACTGGGGCGTCCCGAAAAGCTTCTGGGCAACGGGCGGGTCCCGAAATTCTACCTTCTCGGCCATTTTAAACACCTCCCCGGTGGATTTTGGTTTCGAGCAGCTCCTCAACCAGGGCCGCAAGCCCCTCCGGGTCAACCGGGAAGAGGCCCCGCACCCCGGGGTCCGCTTCGCTCAGCAGCCGCACCCAGGTGGGCAGCGTCCGACTCCGCCCGGCCAGGATGACCGGCACCCCGGGGAACTCCCGGCGCAGGGTTCGGATGAGGCGCTCGGAGCAGGGCTCATCCGGCCCAAGCTCAAGCCAGGGCGAGCTGATGATGAGGCCGAAGCCGCTCAATTCCCGAACCTCATACCCCTGGGCCAGGAGCTGCCAGAGGCGGCCGACTTCCCGGGAAGACCAGAGCCAGACTTCGTGCCGGTCCGCCAGCAGCCGCCGGTAGCCGGCCCTGAGCTCGGCGTCGTCTTCCATAATCAGTATCCTGGCCATCCTCGCCTTCCCCGTCGTTTTTCGTCGGCCCCCTGTTCCCGACCCACTATTACGATAGCCGGGGCCGGACGCCTTCGGGAACACCCGGAAGGGTGGGTTTCGGGTAGCAGCCAGACCTACCCGAAAGTGGGGGTATAATCTTTCCCGAGGGGTTTATTTTAGATATGGAAATTCTCAGCCGCCGGGCCGCTCTCGCCACGTCCGTCCCCAAACCGGTCGGCCTCAGCCTGCGGTACCTCCGCTGGCTTGGGGTGGTCCTGCCTCTCCTCTTCCTGGCCGCCCTCGACTTTATCCGCCACGCCCTCTGGCCGGAACTCCTCCACGCCTGGCCCGGGTTTATCCTTATCGGGGCGGCGGTGGCGGCCGGAACCTACGTTTTCTCAAAGTTGATGTTCGATACCATCGAGCGGATGCAGACCCGGCTCTTCGAGCAGAACCGCGCCCTGGAAGCCGCCTACCAGACCGTCGAACGGCAGAACCGCCAGCTCAAGGCCCTCCACGAGGCCGGCCTCAGTGTCGTTTCGGATTTAAACCTCGATGCCGTCCTCGGGCGGGTCATCGGCCTGGCCCGGGAGCTGGTCGGGGCCCGGGCCGGCCTGCTGGAGGTCCTCGATGAGGAAGGCCGGTTCATCCGCCGGATTGAGGCCCCGACTGGGGCGGCGGGGCTGAACACCGACCCGGCCCTGAGCCTCGAGGTTCCGATTGTTGCCCGGGGCCACCTGCTGGGCCGGCTCTACCTGGCCGAGAAGCTTTCCGACGGGCAGGTCGTCCCCTTCGGGCCCGAAGACCGGGAGCTTCTGGAGCTCTTCGCCACTCAGGCGGCGGTGGCCATCGAAAACGCCCGCCTTCACCAAAAGCTGGAGGCCCTGGCGGTGGTGGCCGAGCGGGAGCGGATCGCCCGGGAGCTTCACGACAACCTGGCCCAGGTCCTCGGCTACATCCGGATGCGGCTGGCTTCGGCCGGCCGCAGTCTGGCCGCGGGCGAAGCCGGCGAGGTTGGCCGGGTGCTGGCCGAGGTGGACGAGGTGGCGGCCGCGGCCTACGCCGACGTCCGGGAGGCCATCCTGGGCCTGCGCAGCCGGGTCGGGACCGGACGGGGCCTCCTTGAGGCGCTGGCCGAATACCTGGAGCGTTTCCGCCGGCAGAGCGGCCTGCAGGTGGAGTTTGTCGCCGGGCCGGGGACGGCGGAGGTGCGGCTCCCGCCCCAGGCCGAGGTCCAGCTCCTGCGCATCATCCAGGAGGCCCTCACCAACGTCCGCAAACACGCCCGGGCCGGCCGGGTCTGGGTCTGGCTGGGGGTGGCGGCCGATGGGGAGCGCCGGTTCCGGGCCGAGGTGGTCGACGACGGCTGCGGGTTCGACCCGACCGCCCCGCCGCCCGGCGGCCACTTCGGCCTGGCGGTGATGCGGGAGCGGGCCGAGCTGGCCGGCGGCCGGCTGGAGGTCCATTCGGCCCCCGGCCGGGGAACCAGGGTCCTGGTCGAAGTACCCATTGCGGAGGCCGACTGAAAATGGGCGCAAAACGGGTGGTAATCGTCGACGACCACCGGCTCTTCCGGGTGGGCCTGAAACAGCTTCTGGAGAGCCGGGGCTTCGAGGTGGTGGGCGAGGCCGGGGATGGGGCCGAGGCGGTGCAGGTCGTCCGGAAGACCCGCCCCGACCTGGTGCTGATGGACCTTTTGATGCCCGGCATGGGCGGCCTTGAGGCGACCCGGCTTATCAAGGCCGAGTTTCCGGACCTTCCGGTGGTGGTCCTTACGGCCTCGGAGGACGAGGCCGACCTTTTCGAGGCGGTCAAATCCGGGGCCCAGGGCTATCTTTTAAAGAGCTACGACCCCGAGACGGTTATCGAACTGCTGGAGGCGGCTGCCGAGGGCCAGGCGGCCCTGACTCCCGCCCTGGCGGCCAGGATTTTAGCCGAGTTCTCCCGCCTGGGCGACCGGCGGGCCGGCGGCCGGGGGGAAGCGGCCGAGGCCGGGCTTATTGAACCTTTAACGGCCCGGGAGCGGGAGGTTTTAGAACTGGTGGTGGCCGGGGCCAGCAACAAAGAGATCGCCCGCCGGCTCTACGTGAGCGAGAACACCGTCAAGTATCACCTTAAAAACATCCTGCAGAAGCTCCACGCCCACAACCGGGCCCAGGTTGTGGCCTTCGCCCTCAAATACGGCCTCGTAAAGCCCGGCCAGTCGGACTCGACCTGACAACCGAAGCCGCGCCGGCACCGGTCTGTAGCGCCGGCCCGCCAGGTGGGCGGAACCTGGGGCCGGGATACTGCCACCCGAGCAGCCCGGTAAGACTGAGGAGGGCGAAATACGAAACATCCACTCGCAGGCCGCCCAGGACCAGGAGGAGAAGACCGACACCCCGGACGTCTTGCCGGTCGGCCAGAAGCTGCCACAGGAGGCCGGCGAGGGCCAGGCCGTAAAAGGGCGCCGGAAGAAAGAAGCTAATGCCCACCGTCCAGATCCCCACCGCCTTAACCAGCCAGCCGGCCAGATAGAGGGTCGCCGTCAGTGCCAGACCCGCCAGCAGTCCGCCGGCCAGCCGCCGGAGACTCCGAAGCGGCAGGTTGCGAAAGAAAAACCAGAACCCAAGCCCGACCGCGGCCGCCTCGGCCAGGCCGACCCACAGCCCGGTCCCCGTTTCAGCCCCGATAATCCAGTAGACGGCCACGGCACCATAGGCAGTTGCGGGTAGCAAGGCCACCCTGGAGCGGGCCTCAAAGCCGCCAAGCAGGGCGACCAGGGCCAATCCTGCCGCCCAGGCACCGGCCAGCTCGGCGAGAGGGATAAAGGACCCGACAACCAGCGACGTCCCGGTGAGGGCCACGGCCCACCTTCGAGGCCCAAAATCCGCCTCCTTGAAAACCCAGAGGGCAACGGCAATGGCCCCGAGGATGGCCGCGGCGTTCAGGGCTGCGGTCCCGGCCAGAACTACCCCATCAAACAGGGCCTTGGCGGCCGGCGTCCATGGCAGGACCGGCCCCAGTCTCAGTACCACCCGCAGCAGCCCGAATTCGACCAGGGCCGCAACGGCCACTGCCCGAATCGCCCAGCCGAAACTCATCCGGCAAGCGCCTCCCGCTCCAGGTTCCGAAGCCGCAGGGTCAGCCGGGCAAGGGCAGGGTAAAAGGGCAACCGGGCCGTGCCTTCCAGGCGGGCCGCGAATTCATCAACCCACCGTCCGAGGTGACCCAAGACCAGCCCGCGGCGGACCGCCCGCCAGCCGGAAGCGGCCTCCGTCTTGCCCCGCCCGGTCAGGTCGGCCTCCCGGGCCAGGGTGTGGCCGACGAGTTCCATTAGAATGCCAATGTGGTCAACCAGATCCCGGGTGTCAGGGGCCAGCCGGAGCCCAAGACCTTCGAGAATTCGAGTAAGGTCGCTCAAGTTGCGGGCCCTGCCATAGGGGTCTTGAAGGTAACTCGATTCGTAGGGCGGACACCGCACCCGGCCGTCAAATAGGAAGGTGTGCTCCTCCGCCAGGGCTATTTCCCTAGCCAGGGAGGCCTGCAACGCCTGACGTAGTTCGGCGGCACCCGAGTCATCGGGCCCAGCTACCCGGGCCCAGGCCGCCTCGACGAGCCCGGTGAAGAGGCCGCTCGCAAAACTGGCCATAAGCCGATCCCCGGGATAGGCCCAGGCCCGGCCAAGGGCCTTCCAGAGCACCGACCGCGCCGGCAGGTCATCCGCCCCGGCCATCTTCCCGCCTCCCTGGTATCCGTCGGCGGAGCAGAAGGCCCACGCCGACCCCCAGGAGCACCACCACTACCGCCAGGCCGGCAGGTAAGTAATCCCTGGGAATGCCCAGGATGCGCTCCTGGCCCTGGATGCGCAGGGTGTAGAAGCCTGAAAGCTGCTTGCGGGCGCCTACCTCCTGGTTAGAGCCGTTCCAAACGGCAAAGGCCACCGGTACCTGGTCCCGGCGCAAATCCACCGACTCGCCATCGGGGGCGGCAAGCCGCCGGACAAAGACTACCCGCCACTTTCCGTCCCGCCAGACTCCCCGGCCAGAAACCGTCTGCCGGTCTTTGTGGGTCAGCGAGCCGAAACCGACGGCCTTTAACTCCTCAATCGGGCTTGACCGCCTGGGAATCGAAAACGGGTTCCCCGCGGCCCAACCGACCTGGAACTGGCGGACTTCCGGCCGGTCGAAATCCTCAGGGTAGGTGTAAGGCGGCGACCCGCTGATGCCGCCGGGGTAAAAATCCTTGAAGAAATTCGGGTACTGCTGGAGCAGTTCCTGGTAGCCCAGGTCGATATCCCGCTGCCAGTCGGCCTTCCAGTACCAGATGTTCACCAGCTGGCCGGCCGAGCCCATGCAGATATTCGGGAGCTTCTGCCCCACCGGAAACTGGATGGCCGCGGCGTCCCGGAACTGGTCGCCGGCAACGACCAGGTCATCCCTGGTGTCGTCCGACCACTCCAGCAGGAACGCGACCTCCTGGCCGTTGTTCACCGACCGAACCCGCACGGTGGGTATGCTCAGCTTCAGAAGGGACGGAACGGCCATCGCCTGCGGGCCCAGGGGAATATCCACTGCCGGGGCCCCATCCCAGGCCGGGTCGAAGGGGTCGGCTCCGGGCAACGGGCCCGGGCGAAGGACCGATACTAGTTCCCCGGACTGTTGGGCCAGCACAACCCGGTGACCGGCCAGGACTATTGCCAGAACCAGGACTGACGTAACGGTTAACCACCGCATCGGCCAACACCTCAGGTGATGTTGTGTCGGTAAACGGCAAACTGTCTGTCGTAAACGGGCCGGATGTAAATCGGCTCCTTAAGCGGGACCCGGACCAGCTCGTTGCCGGCCCCGTCGTAGCCGTAAACGTAGTCGCCCCGGACCCGGAACTTCTCAACCCAGCGGTCGGTGGCACCCATCAGCATCAGCACCCCCCGCAGCTCGGGGTCGTTGGGGGCATTGCGGTAGGTCTCAATGGCCCTTTCGACCCGCGGGCCGAACATCTGCTGAAGAAATTTGACCGGTACGTGGACCGGCGGGATGTAGTAGATGTTAACCTGAAGGCCGAACTGGGGGTAAAGGGGAAGGGCCACCTTCCGGATGTGCACCAGGAAGTCGACGGGGTTTTCGGGGTCCGCCTTATCTGGCGAATGGACCCACCCGTTGATCCGGATCCGGCCGATACAGTTGACCGTACAGAAGGGCTGCAGACCCTGCTCGACCCGGGGAAAGCAGGCGATGCACTTTTCGGAGATCCGGGTTACCCCGTTATAAAAGACTTTTTTGTAAGGGCAGGCCCGGACGCACTCCCGGTAACCCCGACACCTCGTCTGGTCAACGAGGACGATTCCGTCCTCCCGCCGCTTGTAAATCGCCCGGCGCGGGCAAGCCGCCAGGCAAGCCGGGTAGGTGCAGTGGTTGCAGATCCGCTGGAGGTAAAAGAACCAGACCTGGTGGGGTATGCCGAAGTAAGCCCCGCCCTCGACAACCCCGTAAACCTCGTCTTCCCCAAGGCCCGGGTGGGCCCAGTCGAGGTCCTCCGGGAGAAACCCCAGGGCCACCTGACCGGGGGGAGCGGCCTCAAAGATCGTCTTGCCGGTGTAAGTATCCCCTTCCCACGTCTGGGGGCCCAGCATCTCCAGCAGCTTCACGTCCCAGGCCAGCGGGTACGAACCGTACGGCTTGGTCTCGACGTTGTTCCAGAACATGTGCTCTTGGCCCCGGCCGGAGGTCCAGGCCTGCTTGCAGGCCAGGGTGCAGGTCTGGCAGGCGATGCACTTGTTGATATCAAATACGGCTGCGAACTGCCGTTCCGGCGGGGAGGCCGGATAGGGGTACTCCATCTCACGGTTTATCTGCCAGTTAAAGACCTTCGGCATGGGCGAACCTCCGCCTATTTGATGGCCACATAGTCGCCGGCCAGGTAGCGTTTCATACCCTGACCCTCGTAAGTCGGGCGGTACCCGAGGGCGGCCGGCCGCCACAGGCCCCTGCCCCCAAGCCCCCCGTCCTCCGCCCTAACGACGCGGACAAAGGACTCCTTCGGCGCCCCGACCGCGCAGTGGATGTCGGCCGCAAAGCCCTTACCGATCGTCTGGCCGAAGTAGTCCTTGCGGACAAGGGAATCCGTGAGGAGGGTGGGGCGGAGCCAGGCCCGGGTGGCCGACTGATGACCCCCGAACCTGAAGAGCGCCTGGTAGCCGGTCCGGGGATTCTTTGCCAGACCATCCGGACGGGTAGCCTGCCCTTCGACGGTGCCGTGGCTTGCCTGGTACATGTTGAACCACATTCTGAGGACGCCGCGGGGGATGCCGCCGTAATAGCGGGCCCGGCATATCAGCCGTGCCACCCTGAAGTTCGGGTCGTCAGCCCGGGCGCCCCGGAAGGGCCTGTCGTCGGGGTCGGCGTCGACCCAGACGTAGTCGCCGTCCTGGATCCCCAGCTCTCTGGCATCCAGCGGGTTTATATCCACATACCCTTCGTTGACGAAGGGCATTCGCCGGTCGCGGCGGTAAGGATCCCCAAAGGGGCCGAAGTAGACGGCGATCAGGTCCACGTCGGTGGGAGTCGTATGGGCCCCGTGCCGGTACTTGGGGGTTATGAACAGGTGGGTGTACCCGTCCGGACGCCGGGGGTGGACGGTCTGTTTCAGCTCGGCCCAGGGTTTTAAGACGTTGCGCACCTGCCGAACCTCGGTCGAAAGGTCCTGACGGCTCAACCCGTAGGCTTCGGGCGGGGTTGGCCGCAGGGCCGGATGGGGACGGCCGACGGTCACGTTAGGCTCGTAGAATGTGGCATCCACCGGCTCCCGGTAGACCGGCAGGTTTTCGCCGTGCTCGATGAACTCCGGCTCCTCCCGGTAGAACTCGAGACGGCCCGTCTTGGTGTACCACGGCCGGCTCTCATTGGTTTGCTCCCATCCAACCACCTTTGGGTAAGTTCGGCTCAGCAGCAGGGCCGGCACGCCCTGTTTCGCCCGCTCCTCGAGGTCGGCGAACTTAAACCCCCGCAGGGCGTTGCTGTGGTCGATGATCCGCTGCAGGTAGACGTCCACCCGGTTCTCGTAGACAAACTTCCAGTAATCC
This sequence comes from Dehalococcoidia bacterium, assembly GCA_034434875.1. Classification (GTDB taxonomy): domain Bacteria; phylum Chloroflexota; class Dehalococcoidia; order JAUQQI01; family JAUQQI01; genus JAUQQI01. The sequence continues at coordinate 7,617 of DAOTYJ010000154.1, forward strand.
CGGAACCGCCGGTCACCGGTGAGCTCGGCCAGGGCCCCGGCCACCCCGGCCAGGGTGTCGATATCCCCGACGGTATCGAAAACCCTGGGCAGGGGCGTACGGGGGAACACCTGAACAAAGGGGTTGGTGACAGACCCCGCCATGTCCGGGTGCTTGAACTCGGCCCACGAATCAACGGCAAGGACGATGTCGGCGTACTCGCAGCTGAGGGTCCACCACCAGTCGTTGACGACCACCGCTTCGACCTTCGGCAAAGTATTCACCAGCACGTCGTAGGTCCATTTGATGTTGCCAAGGATGGAATTGGAGTTGGCAAACCAGACGAACTTGGTCGGGGTGGGCAGATGAGTTTTGCCCGTGAACAGCTTGTTCCCGACCCGCAGCGGGCGGTCGCCGTAGTTAAAGTAGTGGGCCGACTCGGCCTTGTAGTAGGCCCGAACCTTTACCGGGCCGTCCGGCTCCGTCTGGACGTTGAAGGGATCTTCGAGAATGTAGTAAATCAGGCCGTTAAAGAAAGCCCCGCGGTAGTTACCGGCGTAGCTGCCCGGGCTACCCCCAAACCGGCCGATGTTGCCCGTCAGGGCGGCTACCAGGAAGAGGGCCCGGTCTTTGAGGTCGGCATTGAAGAAGTGGTTCGGCCCCATTCCGTGGACGGTAAGGGTTGTACCCCGGTTGGCGGCGATCTGCCGGGCCAGGGAGTAGACCGCCTCGACCGGCGCCCAGGTTATCTCCGAGACCGTGGCCGGGTCGAAATGCTGCAGGTATTCGACGATGAGGTCGAACACCGGCCGGACCTGAACGGCCTTTCCGTCTACGGTCCGGACCATGTAGGTCCCCCGCAGGGTCGGGTCGATGTTGGTCTCCTCGAAGTACCGCCCAACCTGGTCCCGGGTTACCACCTTCGGGGCATCTTCCAGGCGGTCCCAGACGACAAAGTCCCCCCACTCTTCCCGGAGGGTGCGGGGAACGTACTGCGCCCCTTGGCCTACCGGCGGGTCGGGGCTCTGCCCGGATTCCAGGACCTTGATGAAATTCGACAAGTCAGAATTGCGGTACCCCGGTATGATATCGGCGGCCCGAAGCAGCTGCAGGGTATCGAGCCGGACCAGGAACGGCAGGTCGGTGAAGGTCTTGACGTACTTTTCGTCGAACAGCCCCTCATCGATGATAACCCGGGCCAGGCCCAGGGCCAGGGCGGTGTCCGTACCCGGCCGGATGATGAGTACCTCGTCGGCCTTGCTGGCCGTCGACTGGTACTCGCAGGCGATAACGATAACCTTCGCCCCGTGCAACCTCGCCTCGGTCAGCCAGTGACCATCGGGCATCTTCGTCGAGATCCAGTTCATACCCCACAGGGTTATAAGGCGGGCATTCTCAGCCGTGAACAGGTCGAAGTCGACGGTCTGCTGACCGGTAACCATCGGGTGGCCCGGCGGCAGGTCGGTATGCCAGCTGTAGTTGTCCCAGCCGCGAGCGCCCACGGCCTGGTCGGGCGGGACCTTCCGGATGTAAGCGTCGAGCAGGGCCAACATGTTCGCAAACCGGTAGAGGCCGAACACCCTGGTCGCCCCCAGAAAAGGCATCCCGCCCCGGAATTTCAGGACCTGCACGCCGGCCCCGGCCGTCGCCTGGATCATCGCATCGTCATACCCCTGGCGCCGAAGCCGCGCCTGGCCTTCCGGCCCCGAGTAGGTGGCGGCGATATTGAACATGGTCTGGGCAATGAGCCGGTAGACCTCGTCCCAGCCCAGACGGAGCCACTCGTCCTGGCCCCGCCGGAAGTACTGAGCCGGCGGCAGTCCCGTTTCGGGGTCCCGGGGATAGCCGGCCCGGACCCACTCCAGGAAGCCCCTCCGGACCATCGGACCCTTTATCCGCCGATCCCCATAAATCCGGCGGGTAAGGCTGAGGCCCTTCTGGCAGGCCCGCGGCTCCCAGCGGTGGGAGGCGGAGTTGCCGTAGATGTCCGTCGCCCGGCCGTAGCCGTACGAGGCCTCGATCTGGGTGACTACCCCGTTTTTCACCACACCGACCAGCAGGCAGTTGTGGGTATCGTTCGGAGCGCAGAGGAAAGTAAACCTTGAATCGAAATCAAACAGCTCCCGGTAAACCTTCTCCCAATCCCGATTCGGGTAACCCGCCAGCGGGTTTTCTACAACGGTTACCTCCTCAAGGAAGGCCATGTTCCGGGCCAACAGGGCCGCGCCGCCGGCTCCCCCCAGGGCGGCCGCCAGCTTGAGAAAATCGCGCCGTGATAGACCCCGCATATATTCCTCCACGCATGACGATATCGAGAAGTCCAATTACATTAGAAGTTACCGGCTCCCAAGTACAACGCCCAGACGGGTAGTTTTCGGCCTACCTGAAGGGGTAGGCCGATGAGAGAAACCGACCTGAGCCGACCCCGCGCCGCCACGCCCGGCACCGAAACCCCGCACCCAAACCGGACGAAGGCACTATAATATAGGGTGGTACTAACATTAGCATAGTGTCTGGAGGTGCGAGTATGGACTGGCTTGACTGGGTTCTGTTGCTTGGTCGGATTCTGTTCGGTCTGCTTTTCTTCCTGAGCGGCATCGGTCACCTGACCCAGCCCGCCATGCGCGACTACGCCAAGGGTATGGGCGTGCCTATCCCCGAAGTGCTCGTTCCCCT
>DAOTYJ010000155.1:0-2382 GCA_034434875.1 Dehalococcoidia bacterium
ACCGGTTTGACAGCGGCCCGTTTGTCCGGTATAAACTTACAGAGGTTGGGAAGGAGGTGCCCCCATCGACGGCGGGTTTGCCGACCTGGCTATCGGCTCGGTCTGCCACGACCTGGGTAAGGTCTGGCTCCGCACCGGCTCCGATGAGGTCCGTCGCCGCTCCCGCCAGTACTGCAGGGCACCCAGACCCCACACCGACTTCGCCTCCTGTCGGGAATGCCGCGAGGAGTTCGGCTACCTGCATGCCCTCCTCGGCCTGATCATCGTCCGCGATTACGTCCCCGAGCCGTGGCGGGAGGGGGCCGCGGCTCTGGCGGCCGCCCACCACCGGGCCGGCACCCTTGGTCGGAACGCCCGCATCCTGATGCTGGCCGACCGACTCTCGGCGGCCGAAAGGGCCCCCGACGAGGAAGCTCCCGGGGACCACCGTCGGCTAAGGTCCCTTCTTACCGAGGTTTCCCCAGCCGGCCGCATCACCAACCGGGTCCCCAGGTTCTTCGCCTTAAAGCCCCTGCAACCCGACCCGGACATCCTGAGCCCACGGGCCGGGCCCTCGCCGGCGGCCGAGGCCGAATACGCCCGCCTCTGGGATGGGCTGACCCGCAGCCTCGAAGCCCTGGGCCGGTCCCTTGCCGGCGATTTTGAAGCTTACTTTACGGGCCTGCTCACGGTCTTGCAGTTCTACCTCTGGGCCGTCCCCTCGGCCTACTATCGGGATGCGGCCGACATCTCCCTCTTCGAGCACCTGCGGACGACGGCAGCCCTGGCCGCGGCCATGTACAAGGCCGGCCCCACCGATGACGACCTGGACCGGGCCCTCAGCCGGGAGGACTATTCCGGCCTCCGGTTCAGCCTGGTGGCCGGGGACCTCTCCGGGGTCCAGGCCTTTCTCTATACCCTCACCTCCCGGGCGGTGGCCCGCGGCCTGCGGGGACGGTCCTTCTACCTGGATATGGTCACGGAACTTTGCGCCCGCCGTCTCCTCGGGCGGCTGGGTCTGCCCATCTCCAACCTGCTCTATGCCGGGGGCGGCCGCTTCTACGTCCTCTCCTACCCCATCCCCGAGGAGCAGTTTGAGGCCCTTTGCAAGGATTTTGAAGCGGCCTTCCTGGCCAAGTTTGAAGGCCAGCTCTACCTGGCCCTGGCCCGGGTAGAGCTTACCGGGGCCGACATAATGGACCCAACCCGCTACGCCGGCAAGTGGGCCCGGGAGCTGGGGGCCGCCCTGGGGCGGGCCAAGGACCGCCGCTTTGCGGCGGCCGGCGCCGCCCTCTTCCGGCCCCAGGGAGGTGGACCCCCGGAGCAGGTTTGCGCCGTCTGCGGCCGGGAGGGCGCCGACCGACCCCTGCCCGATGACCCTGAGCGGCACCAGTGCGGGGTGTGTGCCGACCTGGCCGAGCTGGGCCGGGAGCTGGCCGACGCCCGGGGAATCAGCCTCGTCCCGGCGGGGCCGGAAAATCCCCCAGGAAGGCTGTGGCCCTTCCTGGGCTACAGGCTGGAAGTAGTCGAGTCTTTTGAGAGAGTCCGCCCCCAGCCGGGGCTGGTCCTCTACGTCCTCAATCCGGACGCCGGCCAACTCGGCAGGCTCCTGGAACTTTTCGACGGTGGGGGACCCAAGCCGGCCATAAGCTGGCGGTTCCTCCCCAAGGTGGTACCCAGGCTGGGCCCGGACGCCCGGCTGGATAAGGAAGAGCACCCCTTTCACATCGCTGACTTCGGCCGGCTTGCCGCCCGCGCCTTCGGCGCGGGTCTGCTGGGCATCCTCCGGATGGATGTGGACAACCTGGGCCGCATCTTCGCCCTGGGTCTGGGCGACCGGGCAACCCCGGCCCGATATTCGACGTTGAGTTTCCTTCTCCGGCTCTACTTTGAGGCCGGGGTGGACCTGATCTGCCGCGACCTCGACCGGGAGCCTGGGGCTCTTTACCTGCTCTATTCCGGGGGCGACGACCTCTTTGTGGTGGGGTCGTGGGACCTAATTCCCATGCTGGCCCTTAAAATTCGGGAAGACTTTGCCCGGTTCACGGGCAACGAGGCCCTGACCCTCTCGGCCGGGATCTACCTGGCCGACCACCACTGGCCACTTTACCAGACCGCCGAGGCGGCCAGGAAAGCCCTTGAGGCGGCGAAAGGAAGGCGCGTGGACGGCCGGCGGGCGAAGGACGGCGTCAACTTTCTGGGCCGGACTTTCGGCTGGGAGGAATTCCGCCAGCTTACGGCTGAGGCCGAGCGGCTTAAGGGCCTGGTTGAGGCGGAACCTTCCCCGGCCGAGGACCGGCGGCCCGGCCGGGTCCTGCTCCACCGGCTGATGGGCCTTTATCGCCTTCAGGAGCAGGATCGGAGGCGGGTTCGCCGTCCCAATGGGCGGCCCCATTACGGCCC
>DAOTYJ010000156.1:0-50763 GCA_034434875.1 Dehalococcoidia bacterium
ACCGCAACATCGAGCCTTACCCGTCCCTCGGGGTCTTTCTCATCGACCAGTGGCGGCAAATCGGCATCCAGGTGGAGCACCAGCTTCTGGAGACCGGCCCCTGGACCCAGGACCTGCGGACCGGCAACTTCGAGGCGATGCTTTATTTCAACTGCGACTTTATGGACGACCCGGACCTCCAGCTTTTGAGCTTTATCTCCCCCGAAAGGAGCCCGGTAAACTATGCCCGCTACCGGGACCCGGTCCTGGACGAGCTTTACGACCGGCAGAGCCGGGAGCTGGACATGGAGAAGCGCAAGCAGATCGTCTGGCAGTTTGAGCGGCGGGCCGTTGGGGAGATGGCCTACCAGCTGCCGGCCTTCTGGTGGAACCGCATCGTTGTCCGCTGGGCCAAGGTTAAGGGCTGGAAGATCACCCCGAGCCACTATATCAATCAGGACCTGGTGGACGTCTGGCTCGCCCAGTAACGGCCGATGCAGAGATACCTTATAAGCCGGCTCCTGATGGTTTTTCCGACCCTCTTCGGGGTGGCCGTCATCACCTTCGTTTTGCTCCGGCTGATTCCGGGGGATATCGTCATGCTCCGGTACGGCACCGGCGCCCTCGTCTCGGAGGACGTCCTTCAGGCCGAACGGGCCCGCTACGGCCTGGACAAGCCCATCCACGAACAGTTCGTCAGCTGGCTCTGGGGACTCGTCCGGGGCGACTTGGGGCTTTCCATGTGGACCGGCAAGCCGGTGGCCTACGAGGTAGCCATCCGCCTGGAGCTTACCCTGGAGCTGGCCATAATGGCCACCATCATCGCGGTGGCCCTCGCCATTCCCTTAGGAACCCTGGCCGCCGTCAAGCAGAACACCTGGATAGACTACGCCGTCCGGGTCTTCAGCATCGCCGGGTTGGCCATGCCTTCCTTCTGGCTGGGGATTTTGATGATCCTGTTTTTGCTCATCTTCTTCCGGTGGTCGCCCCCGGTCGTCTTTACCCCCTTCTGGAAGGACCCCCTGGCCAACCTGACCCAGCTCATCTGGCCGGCCCTGGCCGTGGGCTACCGCTACTCGGCCATATCCACCCGGATGATGCGCTCGGCCCTGCTGGAGGTGCTTCGGGAGGACTACATCCGGACGGCCCGGGCCAAGGGGCTGGCCGAACACCTGGTCATCGTCCGGCACGGCGTCCGCAACGCCCTCCTGCCGGTGGTGACGGTCATCGGCCTGGAGTTTGCTTTCCTCATTGGGGGGCTGGTGGTAACCGAGCAGGTCTTTAACCTGAACGGCCTGGGAAAGCTCATCGTCGAGGCCATCAGCCGCCGGGATTACACCATGACCCAGGCCCTCATCATGCTTTCGGCGGCGGTCTTTGTCGTCGTTAATTTCCTTCTGGATATCTGCTACGGTTGGCTCGACCCGAGGATTCGGTACCGGTAAGGATGCCCGGAATGCAGGCCCGACTGGCCCGGGAGGCGGCCCTTCCCCGGAAGGCCCGCCGTCAGAACGTTATCCTCCGGTTCGCCCGGCGCTACCCCCTCGGGGCTTTCGGGGCGGTGGTGTTGCTGGTCTTTGCGGTGGCGGCGGTCTTTGCCGACCAGCTGGCACCCCATGACCCGATCGCCAACAATTTCGCGGTTATGCTCCGGCCGCCCGGTCCGGAATACCCGCTGGGAACGGATAATTTCGGCCGGGACGTCTTAAGCCGGATAATTTTCGGCTCCCGAACGGCCCTCTTGGTGGCTTTTACCAGCTCCTTTGTGGGGGCAACCCTGGGGGCTTTGCTGGGGGTGATAAGCGCCCACTTCGGGGGCTGGGTGGATGACGTCATCCAGCGGGTTACGGATATTATCCTGGCGTTCCCCCTGATCATTCTGGCCCTGGCGATGGTGGCCGCCCTGGGCACGGGGACCTTAAACGTTATCGTCGCCATCACCATCCCGATGATTCCGCGGGTAAGCCGGGTTATCCGGGCCAGCGCCCTGGCCCTGCGGGAGATGCCCTTTGTGGAGGCCGCCCGGGCCCTCGGGGCCTCCGACGCCCGGATCATTCTCTTTCACCTCATGCCCAACGTGGCGGCCCCGTACCTGGTGATGCTTACGGCCTTCCTGGGCCAGGCGATCCTGCTGGAGGCGTCCCTCAGCTTTCTGGGCCTCGGGGTTGCCGAGCCGACCCCGGCCTGGGGGCTGATGCTGCGGGGGGCGGCTACCCAGTTTGCCGAGCGGGCGCCCTGGCTGGCCCTGGCCCCGGGGATGGCCATCAGCCTGGCGGTTTTTGCCTTTAACCTGCTGGGGGACGCCCTTCGGGACGCCCTGGACCCCAGGCTGAGGGTTTAGCCCCCGAGGCTTGCTTGGCGGGACCGCCGGCCCGAAGGCTCCCGGGTGTTCCGCCCACCGCCGTTAAAGGGCCGCTGGGGGTCGGTGGGGACCGGGCCCTCACAGGGCGCGCGGCCGTCCGACCCTGGCTCGGCCCGGCCCGGAACCCCGCCGCGGCTTGACATAGTATTACGGGGTGTGTTAGCTTATCCTGGGTAAAGGCGACGACGGAGACGAGTAGGGAAGGGTAGCCGCCGAGCGAGCCCGGGGCCGGTGGGAGCCGGGTGCGGTGAGCTTCCCGAAAATCCCTCCCGAGCCGCCAACCGAACGTGCCCGTTGCGGGCGCCAGTAGGCTTGGCCGGGGTCGTGCCCCGTTACCGGCACGGGGGTGTGATGGCACCCCACTGAGGGGGTCCGCCCAATCCCGGGCGGACCAAAAAGGGTGGTACCGCGGAAGCTTCGGCTCCGCCCCTTTGGGGCGGGGCCTTTTGTGTGGGAGGTGAGGGGCCCTGACCGAGCGGCTTTACCTGACGGACGCTTACCTGCGGGAATTCGACGCCACCATCCTTCGGGTGGAGCCGGAAGGCGGGGTGGTCCTGGACCGGACGGCCTTCTACCCCGGGGGTGGGGGCCAGCCGCCCGACCGGGGCTTTCTCTCCGACGGCGCCCGCACCTGGGAGGTGGTCCGGCTGGGAAACCGGCCGGACGAGGTGGTCCATTACCTGGGGGGCGAGTCCCCGCCCCCGGCCGAGGGAAGCCGGGTCCGGGGGGTGATTGACTGGGAACGGCGCTACCGGCTTATGCGCACCCATACCGCCCTCCACATCCTGTGCGGGGTGATTTACCGCGAGTTCGGGGCCACCGTCACCGGCACCCAGATGTACCCGGACCGGGCCCGAATGGATTTCACCCTCGAAGACCTGAACCCGGAACGGGTAAAACTTATCGAGCTCAAGTGCAACGAGGCCGTGGCCCGGGCCCTCCCCGTGGAGGTCTACTTCCTGCCCCGGGACGAGGCCCTCAAAAATTTAGACCTCATCCGAACCCGGGTAAACCTCATCCCCGAACACGTCCAAGAGGTCCGGATAGTTGACATAAAAGGATTAGATTTGCAAGCCGACGGTGGCACCCACGTCCGCAACACCGCCGAGGTGAAGGGCATAAAAATCGTGCGCACCGAAAACAAGGGCCGGTTTAACCGGCGGCTGGAGATCGTTCTGGTGGACTGAAAGGGGGTTAAGCCGATGGGCTTTCAGCGGGTTGATTCCAAGGTTAGTTTTCCGGCTTTAGAAGAGCAGATTTTAGACTTTTGGAAGCGGGAGCGGGTCTTTGAGCGCAGCCTTGAGCTCCGGGCCGGGGGCCCCACCTATATCTTGTACGAAGGTCCCCCCACGGCCAACGGCCTGCCGGGTATCCACCACGTCCTGGCCCGGGTTTTTAAGGACATAATGCCCCGGTTTAAGACGATGCGGGGCTACTATACCCCCCGCATCGGCGGCTGGGATACCCACGGCCTGCCCGTGGAGCTGGAGGTCGAAAAGGAGCTGGGCATAAGCACCAAGCCCGAAATCGAAGCCTACGGAATCGACAGGTTCAACGCCCGCTGCCGGGAAAGCGTGATGCGCTACGTCCGGGAGTGGGAGGAGCTCACCGAGCGCATCGCCTTCTGGATCGATATGAAAAATGCTTATATCACTTTTGAAAATCGTTACATTGAATCGTGCTGGTGGGCCATAAAGCAGCTTTGGGACCGGGGCGTGGTCTACCAGGACTACAAGGTCACCCCCCACTGCCCCCGGTGTGTAACCTCCCTGAGTAGCCACGAGGTGGCCCTGGGCTACGACGCCGCCGACGACCCCTCCCTCTGGGTGAAATTCCCGGTGGCGGCCGATTCGCTGCCGCCCGTTCTTAAGCCCTTCGCCGACCGGCCCGTATTTATCCTGGCCTGGACGACGACCCCCTGGACCTTGCCGGCCAACATGGCCCTGGCCGTGAACCCCGGCGCCGACTACGCCCTGGTGGAGACGGAGTCGGGGGAGCGGCTGGTGCTGGCCAGGGCCCTCCTGGGGAAGTCCCTCACCGGGCCTTACCGGGAGCTGGCGGTGGTTAAGGGCCGGGAGCTGGTCGGGGTAACCTATGAACCCCTTTACCGGCCGGTCCCCCTGGACCGGCCGGCCCACCGGGTGGTGGCCGCCGACTTCGTCTCCCTGGAAGAGGGCACCGGGGTGGTCCACATCGCCCCGGCCTACGGCGAGGATGACCTGGAGCTCGGCCGGCGGGAAAACCTGCCCGTCGTCCACACCGTCGACCTGCAGGGCCGGGTCCGCCCGGACCTGCCCTTAAGCTTTGCCGGACTGTTCGTCAAGGACGCCGACCCCCTCATCATCCGGGACCTGGTGGAGCGGGGGCTGGTTTACCGGAGCGAGCGCTATGTTCACACCTACCCCTTCTGCTGGCGGTGCGAAACGCCCCTCCTTTACTACGCCAAGACCTCCTGGTACTTCCGGACCACGGCCTTTAAGGACCGGATGGTTGAACTTAACGAGCAGATAAACTGGGTACCCGAACACATCAAGCACGGCCGGTTTGGCGACTGGCTCCGGAACAATGTGGACTGGGCCATCTCCCGGGAGCGGTACTGGGGCACCCCCATCCCCATCTGGGTCTGCGAGGGCTGCGGCCACCGGGAGTGCATCGGGAGCGTGGCCGAGCTTTCGGCCCGGGCCGGCCGGGACCTGCGGGAGCTGGACCTGCATCGGCCCTACGTGGACGGGGTCACCTTCGGGTGTCCCCGGTGCGGCGGGGTTATGCGGCGGGTGCCCGAGGTGATGGACGTCTGGTTTGACTCGGGGGCGATGCCCTTTGCCCAGTGGCATTACCCCTTCGAGAATCAGGAGGTCTTCCGCCAGCGGTTCCCGGCCGACTATATCTGCGAGGCGGTGGACCAGACCCGGGGGTGGTTCTACAGCCTCCACGCCCTGGCCACTATGCTCTTTGACAGTATCGCTTACCGCAACGTGATCTGCCTCGGGCTGGTGCTGGATGCCAAGGGGGAGAAGATGAGCAAATCCCGGGGGAACGTGGTCGACCCCTGGGACGTCATCGGGGCCTACGGGGCCGACCCGCTGCGCTGGTATCTTTTCACCGCCACCGCCCCCGGCAACGCCCGGCGCTTCGACCCTAAGCAGATCGAGGAGGGGATCCGCCGCTTTTTCTTGACCCTCTGGAACACTTACGCCTTCTTCGTCACCTACGCAACCCTGGACGGCTTCGACCCGACCACAACCCCCCGGCCGGCCGACGCCGACCTTTCCGAGCTGGACCGCTGGGTCCTTTCGGAGCTTAACCTGCTGGTAAAGACGGTAACCGATGAGCTGGAGGCCTACAATCCCACCGATGCCGGCCGGGCCATCGAGGCCTTTGTCGATAAGCTCTCCAACTGGTACGTGCGCCGCAACCGGCGCCGCTTCTGGAAGTCGGAGCAGGACGCCGACAAGCGGGCGGCCCACTGGACCCTCTACACCGTGCTTACCAGCTTAGCCCAGCTCCTGGCGCCCTTCACGCCCTTCTTGGCCGAAGCCATCTACCAGAACCTGGTCCGGGGCGTGGACCCCGGCGCCCGCCTGAGCGTGCACCTGACCGACTGGCCCGAGGCGGACCTGAGCCGGGTGGACCGGGAGCTGATGGCGGCAGTGGACCTGACCATGCGCCTGGCCAGTCTGGGCCGGGCGGCCCGGGACCAGGCCCGGCTTAAGGTGCGGCAGCCGGTGAGTCGGCTTTTCGTCAAGGTTCGCTCTCCCGAAGAGGTCCGGCTGGTCCGTCGGCTGGCGGACCACCTGCTGGAGGAGCTTAATGCCAAGGAGCTGGCGCTGGTTGAGGATGAGGCGGCCCTGGTGGAATACCGGGTAAAGCCCCGGTTCGACGTCCTGGGACCCCGCCTCGGGGCCGAGCTTCCCCGGCTCACCCGGGCCCTGGCCGGCCGGGACCCCCGGCAGGTGGTAACGGAGCTTAGAACCGCCGGACGGGTGGTCCTGGACGGACTTGAGGTCTCGGCCGAGGAGCTGGCCGTGGAGGTGGTTCCCAAGGCCGGGTACGCGGCCGTCGAAGAAGGCGGCTACCTGGTCGGCATCAGCACTGAGGTGACCCCGGACCTGGCGGCCGAGGGCCTGGCCCGGGAGCTGGTCCGGCGGATCCAGACCCTCCGCAAGGAGGCGGGATTCGAGCTCTCCGACCGGGTTGTCGTCTACTACGAGGGCGACCCGGAGGTTGAGGCCGTCTTTGAAAGCCACGGCGACTACATTGCCGCCGAGACCCTGGCGGTCCGGCTCCTTAAAGGGCCGGTTCCGGCTTCGGCCCGGGGGGTGGAGGTCCGGCTGAACGGGCGGCTGGTTCGGCTGGGGGTGGAGCGGGCGGGCTGAGCCCGCCCCGGGTCGGATCTGGTAGTTTAATACCGAGATGGCCGACCGGCCCACCCGCGTCCTCGTGCCCGTGGCCCGCCCCGATGAGGCCGAGCCGTTGCTTCGGCTGGCCACCGCCCTTTTGGGCGGCCGGGCCGGCCGGGTCATCGCCCTCGGGGTGGTGGAGGTGCCCGACAGCCAGACCTATTCCCAGGCGGCCGCCCGGGCCCGGGCGCTGCGCCGGCGGCTGCAGGCGGTCTGCGCCGAGATTCCGGACGCCGGGCAGGTGGAGGTCCGGAGTACCGTTCGGGTCTCCCGCCGGGCCTGGCAGGGGATCCGGCGGGTTGCCCTCCAGGAGCAGGTCGACCTGGTGGTGCTGGGCTGGGCCGGGGAGGTCTTCGGCACCACCCTGGCGGCCGTGGTTCGGGAGCCCCCGGCCGACCTGGCCATCGTACGGGGGGCCCTGCCGGGCCGACCCTTGAGGCGGCTGTTGCTGGCCGTCCGGGGCGGCCCCCAGGCCGAGCTGGCCTTCCGCTGGGCGGCGGCCCTGGCCGAGGCCCTGGACCTGCAGGTTACGGTGCTGAATGTCCGCCCCCGGGGCCAGAGCCTCCAGGAGCGGGCCCGGGCCGAGCATGTCTTTGCCGGGGTGGCCCGGCTGGCCGAACGCCGCCCCCGCTTTTCGGTGGTCACCGTCCAGGCCGAAGACCCGGAGGCGGCCATCGTCGCCGAGGCCCGCAACTACGACCTGCTGGTCCTGGGGGCTACCGCCGAGGCCGGCGAGGTGGCCGAGGAACCCCTCGGGGCGATCCCCGAGCGCATCGCCCGCCGGGTGGAAATCCCCACCATTATCATCCGAACCCGCCAGTCCCTCCAGGTCCACTTTCGGGAGTTGCGGGAGCCCCCGACCCTCCTGGTGGAGCAGTGGTTCGCCGAGAATACCTTCCACGCCCGGGAGTTCTCCGACCTGGCCGACCTGGTCCGCCTTAAGCGCCAGCAGGGCCTCACCATCAGCCTGGTGCTCCCGGCCCTCAACGAGGCCGAAAGTATCGGGGCCGTCGTCCGCACCTTCCGGGAGTATCTTCAAGAGGAGGCGCCCCTCCTGGATGAGATCCTGGTGGTGGACAGCGGGTCCACCGACGGGACGGCCGAAATCGCCCGGGCCCACGGGGCGGAGGTTTACCTGGACCGGGAGATTCGGCCGGAGCTGGGAAGCTTCCCCGGCCGGGGGGAGGCCCTCTGGAAGAGCCTTTTTGTGGCCCGGGGGGATATCGTCGTCTGGGTTGATGCCGGAATAAAGAACCCCCACCCCAAGTTCGTCTACGGCCTGGTGGGTCCCCTCCTCCGGGAGCCCCGGCTGGTTTACGTTAAGGGTTACTGGCGGCTCCCCGGGGGGCTCGAACCCGACCCGGACGGCTGGTCCGATGCCGACCCGGTGACCGAAGTGCTGGTCCGGCCGGCCATCAACATGCTGCTGCCGGAGCTTTCCGGGTTTATTCTCCCCCTCAGCGCCGAGCACGCCGGCCGGAGGGAGGCCCTGCTTGAAGTGCCTTTTCTGACCGGCCCGGCCGCGGAACTGGGGTTGCTCATCGACATTTACGGCCGCCACGGCCTCGACCGGGTCGCCCAGGTGGACCTGGAAGAAAAGGTCGAACACCCCCGGCGGGCGGCCCCGGCCCGGGTGGCCTTTGCCGTCCTGCAGGGACTGTTGCGCCGCCTGGAGAGCCGCCGGCGGCTGGAGGTCCTGGCCGGTCTGAGCCCCAGCCTTAAGCTGCCCCACTACGACCCCGAACGGCTTTACCTCGAGGTGGTGGAGGTCGAACAGCACGAGCGCCCCCCGGCCCGGACGGTTATGGCCGGCCCGGGCCCGGCCGGGTAATGCGCTGGAAGGCCGTCCCGGAAGACTTCGTCGTCGAAGAGGAGGCGGAGGTCGAGCTGGCCCCGGCGGGGCCGTACGCCATTTACCGCCTTGAGAAGACGGGCCGAGATTCCCTTTCGGTCCGGGCCGAAATGGCCCGCCGGCTGGGGAAACCCCAGGCCGACGTTATCTTTCCGGCCCTTAAAGACGCCTTTGCCCGGACGGTCCAGTGGATTGGGGTGCGGGGTGGCGGACCGCCGAAGATTGTGGGCCGGGGCTTTGTGGCCGAGCGGGTGGGGTTTGCCCGCCGGCCCCCGGACCCCAAAAGCCTTCGGGGAAACCGTTTTCGGGTGCTTCTGGGGGAGCTTTCCCCGGCCGAGGTCCGGGCCCTCCCCGAGGCCCTCCGCCGATTGGAAGTTACGGGCTTTCCCAACTATTTCGACGACCAGCGGTTCGGCTCCCTGGTGGAAGGCTACGGCCCCTTCGGGCGGGCCGTTTTAAGGGAGGACGACGAAACCGTCCTCAGACTCTACCTGGCCGCCCCCTGGGCTGGGGACCCGCCCCGGGTTCGGGCCTTTAAAGCCGAGGCCGCCCGAAGCTGGGGGGAATGGGACCGGCTCTTCGGGCTGGCGCCGGCCCGAACCAACTTCCGGAGCATTCTCACCTTCCTGCGGGACCACCCTTCCGACTTTCGCCGGGCCGTCCGGCTTATCCCCGCCCGCCTGCTGATGCTGGCCGTCGACGCCTACCGCAGCTGGGTCTGGAACCTGGCCCTGGCCCGCTTTTTCGAAGAGGTCGGGCCGGTTAAACTTACCGTTTTGGTTGCCGGCCGCCCGCTGGGCGTCCCGGCCGAGGCCCGGGAAGCCTGGCTTTCCACGGAGCTACCCCTGCCCCACCCCAGGGCCGACTACCGGCCGCCCTGGGACCGGATTGTGGCCGCGGTCCTCGAGGCCGAGGGGGTTGACCTGGGGGCCTTCGGGGCCCGGGGTCGGCTGCCCGACCGCCCGCCCCCCACCCGGCGGGCCATCTGGGTCCGACCCGATGGGGTGGACCTGGAATTTCCGGCCGATTCCGGGTCCGCCGACCGGGCGGTGGTCCGGTTCAGGCTGCCCCCGGGGGCCTACGGGACCCTGTTTCTTAAGGTCCTGGCCGCCGAACTCGGGGCCCTTTTAGACCATGATTCCCAGCATTCTAAAGAGCCGGGGGACCATCGGCCCCAGAATTACCAGCCACATGACCGGCAGGATAAATAAGACCATGACGATGGTCATCTTGATGGGGGCTTCCCGGGCGAGCTTTTCGGCCCGCTGCCGGCGGCGCTGGCGCATCTGCTCGCTCTGAACCCGGAGGATGCGGGCGATGGGCACCCCGAGCTGGTCGGCCTGAATCACCGCCGCCACGAAGCTGGTGAGGTCCGGGACGTTGCAGCGGGCGGCCATATCCCGAAGGGCCTCCCGCCGGTGGCGGCCGATCCGGCTTTCGGCCAGGACCCGGGCGAACTCCTCGGTGAGGGGGTTCTGCCACTTGCCGATTACTTTCTGCATGGCCCCCTCGAAACCGAGGCCGGCCTCGACACTCACCGTGAGGAGGTCTAAGACATCGGGCAGGGCCCGCTCGATCTGGCGGCGGCGGGAGTCGACCCGCTGCCGAACCCACAGGTCCGGGAAGACAAAGCCGACGATGGCCCCGGCCGTAAAGGTGAGGATGACGTAGAGGGGGGGCTGCCGGCCCAGGAGCATGAGCAGTCCCCCGCCCAGCCCGAGGAGGAGGGCCCCAAAGCCTTTAAGTCCCAGGAAGTCGTTTAAAGCCAGGGGATTGCCGGCGTACTGGAGGCGCAGCCGGTATTGTTCCAGGGTATTCTGGGGGGTGCGGGCCAGCATAAACCGGGCCACGGCCCGGAGGATGGGCCGGATGGCCCGGTCGACAAAGGGCTGGGCGAGCTCAAGCTCCTCCAGGGTTCGGGGCCGGACGGTGTAGTCGGTGAGGCGGGCGGCTACGCTCTCCCGCTGGCGGGGCATTGAGAGGCCGAACCAGAGCAGGCTCACCCCCATTCCCACCATTATGGCCGAAAGAAAGGCGACCTCCGGCACTTTTAAACCTCGATGGCCGTTATCCGGCGGATGATCAAAAAGGCCACCAGGATCATGGCCACCCCCACTATGGGAATGCAGATGAATACGCCCTCAAACATCCCCATCATGTACTCGCGGTTTATCAAGTAAAGCACCAGGCTGAGCAGAATGGGCAGGGCCGATATGATGTAGCCGGAGATTACCTGCTGGGCGGTGAGGGTGGCGATTTCCCCTTTTATTCGCACCCGCTCCCGGATGGTGTGGGCGATGCTCTCCAGAATCTGCGCCAGATTTCCGCCCACCTCATGCTGGATGTTTATAGCGGTCACCATAAGCTCCAGGTCGTCGCTCTGCATCCGCCGGACCAGGTGGTCCAGGGCCTCTTCGGGGGAGAGGCCCAGCCCCACCTCCCGGACGACCCGGCGGAACTCCGTGGCGGTGGGCTCCGGGGCCTCCCGGGATACCGTCTCCATTGCCTGGAGGAGGCTGTAGCCCGCCCTTAAGGAGTTGGCCAAAAGGTCGATGGTACCGGGAAGCTGACTGTTGAAGGCCCCCAGCCGGACGGCCATCCGGCGGTTGAGCCAGAGGCGGGGGCCGAAGCCGCCGGCGGCCAGGCCGACCAGGCCGAGGAGCAGATTCTCCCCGCCGAGGAAATACCCGGCCAGACCCCCCGAAGCGGCGGCCAGAAACTGGAGGATTAAAAACTCCCCCGGGGTCATCTTGATGTCGGCCCGGGCCAGGTCCCGGGCGAGCCGCTGGGCAAACCCCTGCCCCTCGATGGCCCGGTTCACCCGGCCGGTGAAACCGGTTTCGCCCGGGGATTCGGCCGCCGGTGGGGCCGGGGCGGGCGCAAACCGGCGGAGCCGGCCGAGGACCTCGTCGTCGGGGGCGAGCAGGTGGTTCACCCCGTAGATGACCAGGAAAAACCCGAAGCCGACGACCAGGGCGATTAAGGCGGCCAGCCAGACCATTACCAGGGCCTGAGGCGGTCGACCCCGAAGACCTCGGGGGGCAGGTGAATGCCGGCGTTTTCGATGCGGTCGATGAACTTGGGTCGGATGCCCACCGGCTTCTGCCGGCCCACGACCCGGCCGTTTTCGTCGATGCCCAGCTGTTCGAAGACGAAAATATCCTGCAGGACGATGGTATCCCCCTCCAGCCCCTGCACCTCGGTCACGTAGGTGACCTTGCGGGAGCCGTCCCGCATCCGCTCGACGAAGATGATTAAGTCGATGGCCGAGGCGATCTGGTCCCGGACCGCCTTTAAGGGGAGCTCCAATCCGGCCATCATCACCATCGTTTCCAGGCGGGCCAGGGCGTCCCGGGGGGAGTTGGCGTGGAGGGTTGTGAGGGACCCGTCGTGGCCGGTGTTCATCGCCTGGAGCATGTCGAGGGCCTCGGCCCCCCGGCATTCGCCCACCACGATCCGGTCGGGGCGCATCCGCAGGGCGTTGATGACCAGGTCCCGGATGGTGATGGCCCCCTTGCCCTCAATGTTCGGCTTGCGGGTCTCGAGGGTGACCACGTGCTCCTGGTGGAGTTTGAGCTCGGCCGCATCCTCAATGGTGATGATCCGCTCGTCCTCGGGGATGAAGGACGAGAGGATATTAAGGAGGGTGGTTTTGCCCGAGCCGGTGCCCCCGGCCACGATGATGTTGAGCCGGGCCAGGACGCACGCCCGCAGAAACTCGGCGATCTGTGGGGTGAGGGTGCCGAACTTGATGAGGTCCTCCATGGTGAGCCGCCGCCTGGGGAACTTCCGGATGCTCATGCACGGGCCCACCAGGGATATGGGCGGGATAACGGCGTTAAAGCGGGACCCGTCGGGGAGCCTGGCATCGACCATGGGGGACGACTCGTCACAGCGGCGGCCGATGGGGCTTATAATCCGGTCGATGATGCGGCGGACGTGGTCGTCGTCGTCGAAGCGCACGGAGGTTTTTATGAGCTTGCCGCCCCGCTCGATGTAGACTTGGTTGGGGCCGTTGACCAGAATCTCGGTAATCGACTCGTCGGCCAGCAGGGGCTCTAACGGCCCGAAGCCGACGATCTCGGCCACCACCTCCTCGAAGAGCCGCTCCCGAACGTCCCGGGGGAGGGCCACCGGCTCTTCGGCCAGGTACCGGTCGAAGAGGCGGCGGATCTCCTGCCGGAGCCGGTCGTCCTGCCCCACGTTCACGTTGGGGTCCAGGTCCTGGATGATCCGGCTCTGGAGGTGGCGCCGCAATTCCCGGTACTGTTCGTGGGCGGTGGGGCCGTCGGCAAGCCGTCGGGTTGGGGGCCGGGTAATTCGCCCGGACGCTGTGTCCGGCCGGAGGCCGTCGCCCCCGGGGGGCTGAATCCGGTTAAGCAAGGGCATCGCCGTCACCACCTTCCGGCCGGGCCGGGGTTACCGGCGCGGCCGTTCAAGACCGTACTTGGCCGCCATATAATCCATGTCCACCACCTGCAGGGGCGGGGTGGCCGGGTCGCCGGCCGCCCGCAGGACCAGGTCGGCCCCCAGCCCTTCCAGGAACTTAAGCTCCAAGGCCTCCTGGGGGGATACCACAAACTGGAGGACGGTGGCCGGCTGGGGGCTCTGGGTCTGGACCGCCGGCCCGCTCACGGAGCCGGTCCGGCCCCCCACCGAGAACACCTCCAGATTCCGAAACGTCGCCGCGGCCTGCTTGCCGTTGGCCCCGTCGGTGTAGACGATAATGTCCACCCGGTCGCCGGGACGGACGGCGCCGCTGGTGACAGTATTGGCGGCCGAGGCGAAGTTTACGGTGACCAGGACCTTACCGGGGGGTATGGCGAAGGCGAGGCCGGCGCTGCCGCCGGTGTCGGCCAGGCCTTCTCGGACGACCAGCTGGCCGGCGTAAAGCCGGCCCAGGGTGAACTTGCCGACGACTTCGGCCGGGGACGCGGCGGCGGTGGGGGGGACGCGGTCGGCCGGGAGGTCGATGACCCGGACCTGGTTGGGCTGAACCACGGTCCGCTCCGGGATGTCGGTGGCGGCGACCACCACCGACTGCATGGGGATATCGGTCGGTCGGGTCGTGGCCCGGAGGGCAAAGACGAAGGTGACGAAAAAGCCCAGGACGCCGAGGAAAACGCCCAGGGCGATCATGATATAGCCGCTCCTGCGCCGTGCCGCTAACATCTCAGCTCACCTTCCCTTCGGCGTCCGCCGGCGGCACCGGAGGTGCATCCCCGCCGGCCGGCCGCTCCTAACCGGATATTAACCCCCTGGCGGCCGCCCGCAAAAGTACTTTCGTACCCGTCCGGCCGCCCTGGTTTCCCAGGCTAAAAGTCGGCCGGGCTCAGGCCGAGGCCCGACCTGCCCGCCGGCTCTGGACCCGCCGGACAGCCCAGGTCCAGAGGGGCATTAACCAGACCGCGATAGTTATGGCCCCTAAAACGGCCGCCGCCGGCCGGCCGAAGAAGAGGCTGAAATCCCAGTTCGTCTTAATCATGCTGAACATAAAATTCTTTTCCAGAATAGGGCCGAGTACCAGCCCGAGTACCACCGGGGCGATGGGAACCCCGGCAACCTCGAGCAGGTAGCCGAGTATCCCATGGCCAGCATCACCCCAATGTCAAAAAACGAGTTATTTATCGCATAAGAACCTACTATACAGAAAAGAACTATAGACGGAAGCAAAATGTCGCGAGGCACGTGCAGTATATAGCTAGCACCTTTGATGGCCAGATACCCAAAGGGTATCATCAATAGGTTAGCCATGATAATGGCCAAATAGATCGCGTATAGCCATTCCAGCGACTGGTGAAAAACTTCGGGTCCCGGCCGGATGCCCTTAATAAAAAGCACTCCGACAACGATGGCCGTTATCGGGTCGCCAGGAATGCCGAAAACGAGGGCCGGAACCCAGTCGCCCCCAAGGCAGGCATTGTTGGCGGTCCCGGCGTCGATGACCGGTTCGATGTGCCCCTTGCCGTAGCGGTCCTTTTCTTTGGAAAAGCGGTACGAGACGGCATAGGCCAACCAGGCCGCGATGTCGGCCCCAGCCCCAGGCAGAACCCCGACAAGTATCCCGATAATGCCCGACCTCCCCAGGTTCGCCCGGTAGCGCCGGAGGGTCTTCGGCACTTCCCGGAAGATACCTTCGGCTTTCACCGTCAGCACCTGAAGGTGTAACTTTCCCTCCAGCACGTTGCGGAGCACTGCAGATATGCCGAAGAGGCCGACCATGGCCGGTATAAAGTTGATGCCGTTGAGCAGTTCCACCTGCCCGAAGGTGAACCGTGGGTAGCCGAGGGTGATGTCGAGGCCCACCGTGGAGAGGAGGAGACCAAGCAGCACGGCGATGGCGGCTTTAACCGGCCGGCGGCTGGCGATCATAGCCGTGGCCGAAAGGCCGAGGGCGGCAAGCCAGAAATACTCGACCGAGGTAAACTGAAGGGCGAACTCGGCCAGGAGCGGGGCCGCCACCATCAGGGCGCTGGCGCCCATCAGGCCGCCCAGGGCCGAGCACACCACATCGACCCCCAGGACCAGCTCACCCCGACCTTCCTGGGTCATCCGGTAGGACTCCT
Source organism: Dehalococcoidia bacterium (assembly GCA_034434875.1). GTDB lineage: Bacteria > Chloroflexota > Dehalococcoidia > JAUQQI01 > JAUQQI01 > JAUQQI01. The sequence goes on from DAOTYJ010000156.1 coordinate 15,160, forward strand.
CGGTGTAGGGGGCCGAGGCCGGGGTTCCGGGGATCCTCACCAGGGCCGCCGGGATGTCGCCGGCAAAAATTGCCATTGCCGAAACGGTTATGATGGCGACCATGGCCTGAACGGGGTCCATGTAAAGGGTGAAGGGTAGAAGCAACGCAACCGCCATAGTGGCCGTCAGACCTGGGATCGCCCCGAAGAACAGGCCGAGGGCGGCCCCGCCCACGATGGTTACGATGATGTGGGGCTGGGTCAGGTGGGCGAGGACGCGGACCAGCGGGTCGTCCATCTCACCAGCCCAGGGGACCGGGGGGAAGGGGGACCCGGAGAACCCAGCCGAAAAGGAGGGCTGAGCCCCAGGCCACGGCCAGGGCGGCCGCGGCCGCAACGACCGGCCGAACCCCGAGAAGTAGCATCAGGCCTAGCAACAGTAAAAAAGACGTTATAAAGAACCCGATTCGGGGAAGAACCAGAATGTAAAGCGCTATGCTTATCAGCACCAAAGTCCCCTTAAGTAGCGCCCTGGGCTCGTAGCGAAGGGCAGAGCTTTCGGGCTTGCGAAAACCCCGAATGAGCTGGAGCCCCCCGAAAAGGAGCATTAGTCCCGACAAGATTTGCGGGAAAAGGGCTGGACCCGGGGTGCCGTCTGGCAGGGACGGAAAACTCAGGGTACTTGTAAACAAAGGCCGCCAGGCCGACGACGGCGGCCCCAAGAAGGACATCGGGCAGGGATATCCGGCTCTTATTTGGCGAGACCAAGGTCCTTCATCAGCTGGCCCATGGTCTGGTCCTGCTGTTCCATAAAGGTGGCGAATTCTTTTGAGTTGCGCCAGACCATCCCGAAGCCATTCTTTTGCATAAAGTCCTTAAATTCAGCCGACTCATAAACTTTCTGGATGGCCTTCTCGTAGAATGCGACTATCTCAGGCTGGGCCGCCTTGGGCAAGGCGAACCCCCGCCAGGCGCCCATTACCCAGTCAATGTCCACTTCTTTCAGGGTGGGGACGTTAGGAAAGAGCGGGTCTCGCCGTTCGGCCATAATTGCCAGGGGCTTTACCCGGCCGGCGGATATAAGGGATGCGCCCTCCGGGAGGGTTGCGGTTACGATGTCCACGCCCCCGGCGACAAGCTCTTGGAGGGCTGGCGCGGCCCCCTCAGAGGGGACCCAGGGTACAGCGTCAACGGGCAGGCCGGCGGCCTTCAGCATCCCGGCCCGGGCACGTCCCAGATTCCGCCTTTCCCGGTCCCCGAGGCCTTGTACCGGCCTGGATTGGCTTTAACGTCGTCGAGCAACTCCCGGACCGTGTTCCACTTGGCGTCGGCCCGGACCTGCACCGCCGCGGGGTCGAAGTTGACCTGGGCGATCGGGGCGAAGTCCTTGGGACCCACCTGGGCCAGGCCCATCCAGTGCATCATGGTGATCTCAACGGTTACTATGGTGAAGGTGTATCCGTCCGGGTCGGCGGTTGCCCCCGCCGTGTGACCGACGGCCCCGCCGCCCCCGGTCCGGTTCACCACGTTGACGGGCTGGCCGAAATCTTTCTCAAGAAGCGAGGCCACCATCCGGGCAACCCGGTCGGTCCCGCCCCCGGCCGCCCAGGGGCAAATCAGGGTAACCGGGCGGGTGGGGAACCTCTCGGTGGGTTGGGCCGGTGTCCCGGTCGGCTGGGGCGCGGGGGCACAGCCTCCCCCAAGCAGCAGGGCTGACCCGGCCAGGGCCGCCCCGAGAAACTGCCTCCGGCTCAGCTCCAGGCTCATTAGCTACCTCCCCACTCCAGAATCGGGAACATCCTTGTCGCCCGAGTATATTGCGACCGCAAGTGTGTCATCAAATTTTGTCGACGGGGAACCAACCGGGGACCATGGGCCGCCCCGTGGACCGAGATTAGCCCAGGATGACCTTCAGGCGGGCGTAGTCGTAGTCCCGGTCGCCGTATTCGTGTTCGCCGACGATGGGCTTTCCTTCGGCAAACCGGCTGGCCCGGAAGGGCCGAAGGTCCACCGTCTCCGGTCGGCCCTTTACCACCCACTCCGCCAGCCCCAATCCCACCGCCGGGGAGGTCTTAAAGCTGGTACCGCAGTCGCCGGCAAAGAAATATAAGCCCTCCACCTCGGGGTGGCGGTCGATGATGGGCTTGCCGTCGGGGGTGTACGTTATCGCCCCGGCCCAGCCGCCCCGCATCGGGGCCGCCTCAAGGGCCGGAATCCGCCGGGATGCCCGCTCCCGGGCGGCCCGGACGTAGTCGGCATCCACCCCCTCGGCCAGGCCGTCGGCGTCGGCCAGGGGCTCCCGCTGGCCGACACCCACCAGCGTCGAAGTCCAGCCCGGTCCCTCGGGCCGAAGCCACATCTCATTGGGACCGTCGATGCACACCGGATGGAGGGCCCGCGGCCCCGGCGGCCGCCGGAAGACGGCCACCTGAACCCGCATCGGGTAAAGCGTTACCCCAACACCCAGCCGCCCCAGCAGGCCCACCGCCCAGGCCCCGCCCGCAACCACCACCGCCCCGGCGGGGATACGGCCCCGGGAGGTCACAACACCTCGGGCCTGACCGGCCTCCACAAGGACATCCTGAACCTCAGTTTCGGTAAAAATCGCCGTTCCGAGGTGGCGGGCGGCCTCGGCGAAGCCGTAGGTGGTGGCCACCGGGTCGGCAAAGCCGGATTCGGGCTCGTAGGCGGCGGCCGTGATGTCTTCAAAGGGCCAGTCGGGGGCCAGTTCCAGAAGCTCTTCGGGCCCGATAACTCGGGTGTTCACCCCGAGCCGCCTGAGCATCTCCACGTTGGCCCGAAGTTCGGCCTCCCTCTCGGGGACCACCAGCCTGAGCATCCCCACGGGCATAAAACCGCAGTCGCCGGCCCCGACCAGGTCGGCCCAGTTTTTAAAATAATCGAGGCTGAAGCGGGCAAGCCTGGCTTCGGGCTCGTTGGTGTAGTGCATTCGGACCAGGGCCCCCGACTTACCCGAGGCGCCGGCGGCCAGAAACCTCCGCTCGCAGAGGATGACCCTGCCCGCCCCCAGGCGGGCCAGGTGGAAGGCGGTGCTGGTCCCCACCACCCCGCCCCCAACAACGACCACATCGGCGGTTGGAACGGTCACGGCGCCCTCCTTGAAACGGACTTCGGGCCTCAGCCGGGAGGCCGGCTCGGCTTAAAGATTTTAAATCGATGGCCGGGCCTTGACGGGGGCAGTCCCGGTCGGCTAACTTTCGGGTAAGAAATTCTTCCGTCAGGACCGGAGGACCCCGTGGACGGACCCCTTGCCGGCATCAAGGTCGTCGAGATGGGCTTCTGGGTGGCCGCCCCGGCGGCGGCCACCCTTCTGGCCGATTGGGGCGCCGACGTAATAAAAATCGAGCCCCCGGATGGGGACCCGTTTCGGGCATACTTTGCCTGGACGGTCGGGCAGGCCGCCCCGGTGGTGCCCCAGTTTGAGCTGGACAACCGGGGCAAGCGCAGTGTTGCCCTCAACCTACAGACGGAGGCCGGGCGGCAGATCCTGCTCAGACTGCTGGCCGACGCCGACGTCTTTATAACCAACCTCCGGCCCCGGGTCCTGGAGAGATTCGGCCTCGACTACGGGACCCTGCACCAACAGTTCCCCCGCCTGGTTTACTGCCAGATTTCGGCCTACGGTCCCGAGGGTCCGGAGCGGGACCGGGCCGCCTACGACGTGGGGGCCTTCTGGGCCCGGGCCGGGGTGGCCGCCTCCCTCACGGTGCCCGGAGCCCACCCGCCCCACCAGCGGGGCGGGATGGGGGACCACATGACCGGGGCGATTGCGGCCGGGGCCGTCGCCGCCGCCCTTTTGGCCCGGGAAAGGACGGGCCGGGGCCAGCGGGTGAGCGTGCCCCTCTTGCGGGTCGGGGCCTATATGATGGGCTGGGACCTGAGCATGGTCCTGCGGCTAGGGGCCCGCATCGAGACCACCGACCGCCTCCACCCCCGCAACCCCCTCATGAACTGCTACCGGGACCGGGACGGCCGCTGGTTCTGGCTTATCGGCCTTCAGAGCGACCGGCACTGGCCGGACCTCTGCCGGGCCGTCGGCCGGGAGGACCTGCAGTCCGACCCCCGCTTTGCTACGGCCAGGTCCCGGGCCGAAAATGCGCCGGAGCTGGTGGCCGAGCTGGACCGGATTTTTGCCGCCAAGCCCCTGGCCCAGTGGGCCGAGGCCTTTGACCGGCACGGGGTGTGGTGGGCCCCCGTCCAGACCCTCAACGAGCTGGCCGCCGACCCGGTGGCGGAGGGGGCCGGGACCTTCGTGGAGGTGTCCGGGCCGGAAGGGCCAATCCGGATGGTGTCGGGCCCGGTGGATTTCTCCGAAACCCCCTGGTCCCCACGCGGCCCGGCCCCCGAGCTCGGTCAGCATACGGAGGAGGTGCTCCTGGGGCTGGGCTACTCCTGGGCCGACCTGGAACGGCTCAAGGCCGAGGGTGTAATAATCTGACGAGAATACCGGCCGGGCAACGGCCGCAAAGGAGGGCATCGATGGCGAGGCAGGTCAGGGCCGCGGTCCTTTACGAACCCGGTAAGCCCCTGGTCGTGGAAACCGTGGAGCTGGCAGGGCCCAGGGCCGGGGAGGTGCTGGTGCGCATCGGGGCGACGGGGGTGTGCCACTCGGATTACCACGTGATTAAGGGGGAATGGTCCCTTCCCCTGCCCATGGTCCTGGGCCACGAGGCGGCGGGGGTGGTGGAGGAGGTGGGGCCGGGGGTGACCCTGGTCAAGCCCGGCGACCACGTCATTTTAAACTTCCGGGCCCACTGCGGCCGCTGCTATTACTGCAACATCGGCCGGCCGGTCCTCTGCGACGGCATCCCCACCTCCCGCTGGGTGATGTTTGACGGCACGACCCGCCTCAGCAAGGCAGGCCAGCCCATCTACCACATGGCCCGGGTGGCGTCCTTTGCCGAGTACGCGGTGGTTCCCGAGACGGGGGCCGTGCCGGTCCGGAAAGAGGTGCCCCTGGACCGGGCGGCCCTCATCGGTTGCGCCGTTATGACCGGGGTCGGGGCGGTGGTCAACACCGCCAGAGTGCCGGCCGGCAGCAGCGTGGCGGTCGTCGGTTGCGGCGGGGTCGGCCTTAACATCATCCAGGGGGCCGCCCTGGTGGGGGCCGACCCTATCATCGGCGTGGACGTGCTCGAGGCGAAGCTGGGCTATGCCCGGGAATTTGGGGCTACCCACACGGTGGACGCGACCCGGACGGACCCGGTGGCCGAGGTCCGCCGGCTCACCGGGGGCGGGGTGGACTTCGCCTTCGAGGCCATCGGGAACGGCCGAACCATCCGCCAGGCCTACGAAATGACCCGGCCGGGGGGCACCACGGTCGTGGTAGGGATGGCCCCGGAGGGGGAGGAGTTCGCCATCAACGCCCTCTCCCTGCCCCGAACGGAGAAGGTGATTATGGGCTGCTGGTACGGGTCGGCCCGGCCGTGGGTGGACCTGCCCCGGATGGCCGACCTTTACCTGGCCGGGAAGGTCAAAGTCGACCCCCTCATCAGCCGCCACTACACCCTGGACGATATAAACGAAGCCTTCGAAGCCCTGGGCCGGGGCGAACTTAAGCGGGGGGTCATCGTCTTCGGCTGACGCCCCAGGGGCCAGACGGCTTGACAGGGGCCCGGTCCAGGAATTAAAATTAGACGAATTCTAAAACCAGGTATAAAACCGGATGGCCGAACTTAACCTCACCCGGCACCGCCAGGTGGTGCTCGAGGTTGTGATGGGGGCTGAGAAGCACCTGACGGCCCAGGAGATATACGACCGGGTCCGCCAGGTCCTGCCGGGCACCGCCTACGCCACCGTTTACAACGCCCTCGCCTATCTGGTAGACCACGGCCTCATCCAGGAGGTCCGCCTCGGCGAGGGGCCGGCCCTTTACGACCCGAACCTCGCCCGGCATGACCACCTCATCTGCCGCCGCTGCCGCCGGGTCCTCGATTATCAGTTTCCCGACGTGGTCGGCAACCTGGTGCGGGTGGCCGAGCAGACCGGCTTCCAGGTGGAGCGGGCCCACGTCATCGTCGAGGGCCTCTGCCCCGACTGTCGGGGCCAGACCGGGGCACCAGCGCCCGGGGAGTTTCGGCCCCGGGAACAAAAAACCTAAAGGGAGGGGTGTACGATGTTTTTGCGGATTGACCGGTTGCAGATCGAGCTCCCCCAGCCCAAGGACCCGGACCCCAACGCCGCCGCGGCCGTTCAGGAGCTCCTCGGCGGCCGGTTCGGGGAGATGTCCACCCTGATGAACTACACTTATCAGTCCTTCAACTTCCGGGGGGCGGATAAGCTTAAGGCTTACCGGGACCTCGTCGCCAACATCGCCACCGAGGAGCTGGGCCACATCGAGCTGGTAGCCGCCACCATAAACCTCCTCCTCACCGGTTCGACCAGGCCCGACAGCCCCGAAAACGCCCCCCTTCGGGTCGGCAAAGACGTCCGCAACACCCACCACTTCATCGCCACCGCCCAGACGGCCCTGGTGGGCAACTCCATGGGGGCCTTCTGGACCGGCGATTACGTCTTCTCCAGCGGCAACCTGGTCCTCGACCTTTTGCACAACTTCTTCCTGGAGTGCGGCGCCCGGCTCCAGAAGATTCGGGTCTACGAGATGACCACCAACCCCGTGGCCCGGGAGATGATCGGCTACCTGCTGGTTAGGGGCGGGGTGCACGCCACCGCCTACGGCAAGGCGCTGGAGACCCTTACGGGCGTTAACATCACCAAGATGCTGCCTATCCCCAACATCGAAAACTCCAAGTTCCCCGAGGCCCGCAAATACGAATCCCAGGGGGTACACCGGGTGCTTTACCGGTTCAGTCCCGAGGACTACAAGGATATCGCCCGCATCTGGCGGGGCCCGGCCCCGACCGGGGACGGCGAACTGCAGGTGGTCGACGGCCCGCCGGCCGGCGGTCCCATTCCGGTCCTGCCCGAGGTGCCCGAAGAGTTCGCCCCGGGCCTCGACCCGGCCGAGATCGCCGAGCTGGCCAAAAAGCTGGCCGCCTCTTAGCCGGCCGCTCCTGGTCCGGCGTGCCCGGCAGCACTTGCCGGGCACGCCGGACGGGGCCCGATGCGCTGGCCGCCCCTCGTCCCGGGCACCTTCGTCCGGCGGCTCAACCGGTTCGCCGTCCATGTAACCGTCGGCGGGGAGGTCGTTCAGGCCCACCTGCCCAACTCCGGCCGCCTCCGGGAGCTGCTGGTGCCCGGCTACCGGGTGTGGCTTGCCCCCCGGCCCGGCCCCCGCCGCACCCCGTACGACCTGGAGCTGGTGGAGCTTCCCGACGGGGTGCTGGTCTCGGCCGACGCCCGCATCCCCAACCGCCTCTTCCTCGAGGCCTGGGCCGAGGGCCGGCTTCCCGAGTTCGGGGGTTTTAGCCGGGCCGTTCCGGAGCCCAGACTGGACGGCGGCCGGCTGGACTTCCGGCTGGAAGGTCCGGCTGGGGACGCCTACGTGGAGGTCAAAAGCATAACCCTGGTCGAAGGCGGGTGCGGCCTCTTTCCGGATGCCCCAACCCAGCGGGGCCGGCGGCACCTGGAGCTTCTGGCGGCCGCCGCTCGGAAAGGCTTCGGGGCCTTCGGAATCTTTATCATCCAGCGGCCGGACGCCTGCGGCTTTGCGCCCAACGACCCCGTCGACCCGGCTTTCGGCCGGGGGCTTCGGGAGGCGGCCCGGGCCGGCGTCCAGGTCCGGGCCTACCGGTGCCGGGTAACCCTGGCCGAAATCCGCCTTGAGGAGCCGGTCTCCGTCTGCCTCGGGCCTATTGTTTTAGCATCTGCCGGATGACGTAAGGCAGGATGCCCCCGTGCCGGTAGTATTCCACCTCGATGGGGGTGTCCACCCGGGCGATGACCCGGAAGGTGACGGTGGTACCGTCCGGCCGGCGGGCCCGGACGGTAAGCTCGGCCCGGGGGCGCAGGCCGTCGGCGATGCCCTCGATGTCGTAAACCTCGTGGCCGGTCAGGCCCAGGGTTTCCCGGTTTTCGCCGGGCTTGAACTGAAGGGGCAGGACCCCCATCCCCACCAGGTTGCTCCGGTGGATCCGCTCGTAGCTTTCGGCCAGAACCGCCTTCACCCCCAAGAGCATGGTGCCCTTGGCCGCCCAGTCCCGGGAGCTTCCGGCCCCGTACTCTTTGCCGGCAATGACCAGCAGGGGGATGCCCGCCTGCCGGTAGCGGGTGGCCGCCTCGTAAATGGTCAGCCGCTCGCCGGTCGGGTGGTAAAGGGTCCAGCCGCCCTCGGTGTCCGGGACCAGGAGGTTGCGCAGCCGGATGTTGGCAAAGGTTCCCCGGATCATCACCTCGTGGTTGCCCCGCCGGGCGCCGTAGCTGTTAAACTCCTGGGGCGGCACGCCCCGGGAGATGAGGTACTGGCCCGCCGGGCTGTTTACCGGAATCGACCCGGCCGGGGAGATGTGGTCGGTGGTGATGGAATCGCCCAGCACCGCCAGCACCCGGGCGCCCCGGATCTCCTGGAGGGGCCCCGGCTCGAGGGTGAAGTCCTTAAAGAAAGGCGGCTCCTGGACGTAGGTGGAGTCGGGGTCCCAGGCAAACAGGTCCCCCTCGGGGACGGGCAGGTTCTGCCACCGCTCGTCGCCGGTGAAGACCCGGGCGTAGCGGGCCCGGAACATTTCGGGCCGGACCGCCTCGGCCACCACCTTCTGGATTTCCTCGGGGGTGGGCCAGATATCCCGCAGGTAGACCGGCTCCCCGTTGGGGTCGTGGCCCAGGGGCTCGCCGGCCAGGTCGATGTCCACCGTCCCGGCCAGGGCCAAGGCCACGACCAGGGGCGGGGAGGCCAGGAAGGCCATTCGGCAGTGGGGGTTTATCCGGCCCTCGAAGTTGCGGTTCCCGCTCAGGACGGCGGCCACCACCAGCCGGTTCTCCTCGACGGCCCGGGCCACCGGCTCAGGGAGGGGGCCGCTGTTGCCGATGCAGGTGGTGCAGCCGAAGCCGACCACGTGGAAGCGCAGGGCCTCCAAAAAGGGCATAAGCCCGGCGGCCTCCAGGTAATCGACCACCACCGGGGAGCCGGGGGCCAGGCTGGTCTTAACGTAGGGCTTGACCGTCAGGCCCCGCCCCACGGCCTTCTTGGCCAGGAGGCCCGCCCCAACCATCACCGCCGGGTTGGAGGTGTTGGTGCACGAGGTGATGGCCGAGATCACCACCGCCCCGTGGCCCAGCTCCCCGTGGACCCCGTCCAGGGAGACGTCCACCTTTCGGTCGAGCAAGACCTCGGGGGAGTCGCCGTCCTTTCCGGCCGCCCCGGGGGGCAGGAAATCCTTAAGGACGGCCCGGAAGGTGCGTTTCAGTTCCCGCAGGGGCACCCGGTCCTGGGGCCGGCGGGGGCCGGCGACGCTGGGTTCGACGGTGCCCAGGTCGAGCTCCACCACCTCGGTGAAGGTGGGGTCGGGGGTTTCGGCCGTCCGGAAGAGGCCCTGCTCCTTGGTGTAGCGCTCCACCAGGTCGATGAGGGCCTCATCCCGGCCCGTCATCCGCAGGTAGGTTAAGGTCTCGGCGTCTACCGGGAAGAAGCCGATGGTAGCCCCGTACTCGGGGGCCATGTTAGCAATAGTTGCCCGGTCGGCCAGGGTCAGCTGGTCGAGGCCCGGGCCGAAGAACTCGACGAACTTGCCCACGACCCCCTTCTTTCGGAGGAGCTGGGTGACGGCCAGCACCAGGTCGGTGGCGGTGGCCCCTTCCGGCAGGCGGCCGTATAGCTTTACCCCCACCACCTCGGGGAGGAGCATGTAAAGGGGCTGGCCGAGCATGACGGCCTCGGCCTCGATCCCCCCGACGCCCCACCCCACCACCCCGAGGCCGTTAATCATGGTGGTGTGGGAGTCGGTGCCCACCAGGGTATCGGGGAAGGCCACCGTTTCCCCGTCCTGCCGGGCTGTGAAAACGACCCTGGCCAGGTACTCCAGGTTGACCTGGTGGACGATGCCCGTTCCCGGGGGAACGACCCGGAAGTTGGCGAAGGCCCGCTGGGCCCAGCGCAGGAGGGCGTAGCGCTCCCGGTTGCGCTCGAACTCTTTCTCAACGTTGTAAAAGAAGGCGTAGGCTGAGCCGAAATAGTCCACCTGGACCGAGTGGTCGATGACCAGGTCGGCCGGCACCACCGGGTTTATCCGCCTCGGGTCGTGGCCGAGGCGGGCCACCGCCGACCGCATGGCCGCCAGGTCCACCACCGCCGGCACCCCGGTGAAGTCCTGCAAGATCACCCGGGCCGGCATAAAGGGAACCTCCTCTTCGGGCAGGTCCCGGCCGGACCAGCGGGCGGCCGACAGGACGTGGTCCTCGGTGACCAGGTGGCCGTCGCAGTGGCGCAGGACATTCTCGACCAGAATCTTTATCGAAAAAGGCAGTTTCGAGACCGGGCCGATGCCTTCGGCCTCGAGGCGCTTTAAGTCGTAAAAATAGACCCGACCGGAAGGGGTTTCTAAGGCCGAGCGGGCTCCGAAGGGATTAAGCCTGGGCATGGCAACACTTCTCCGCAAAAGATTTCGGCCTCTGAGGCTGCCGGTTAGATAGTACCACCTCGGTCCGCCGGCCTCAAGGGGACTTCGGTCAGGCCGGGGCTTAACCTATCCCCTGACCCGGTCGGGCACCCGGCCCGGCCCCTGACGGGGAGGGGCCGGCTCCCCCACCTTAGGGCCGATTGAGCGTCCTGCCCTCAGGTGGTGAGGCGGCGGTATAAGGTTGGGAGCCGCTTGGGCAGGGCGTAAATGTTGCTCAAAAGCTCGTAGCCGATGTCCCCGCACATCGACTTAAGATAGTCGTGGCCCAGTTTGTCGATGGAGAGGCAGAAGGGAGTTATGTTGCGCTGTTTGGCCTCCAGCAGGGCCTTTTTCGTGTCGTGGATGGCGTACTGGCGTTCGGCCTGGGCCCCGGGGTCGTCCCCGACGGGCATCAGCAGGGGGCCCGAAAGGCCCTGAAGCAGGTACCGGAAGTCGACGGGGTCCCGGCCGTAGTCGTGGTCCTGGGGCCGGCCGTCGCTGATGAGGAAAAGGATCCGGGTGCGGGCCTCGGCCTGCTCCAGCTTGAAGATGGCGTGGCGGATGGCCGTGCCCATCCGGGTGGCCCGGGCCGGGGCGATCCGGTCGATCCGGCCCTTAATCCGCTCGGAGAAGGGCTCGTCCAGGTCCTTGATGATGTAAAACTCGACGTTCTCCCGGCCGTGGCCCGAAAACCCGTAGATCCCGTAGGTATCCCCGATGGACTCCAGGGCCGTAATCAGCAGGACGAGGCTCTCTTTCTCCAGGTCGATGATCCGCTTGCCCCGGACCCGCCAGCTCCGGCCGGGGTCGGGGTCGCCGTACCAGCGGCCGCCCGGCTCGATGGTCTCGCCGGTGGAGGCGCTCATATCCAGCAGGAAGGCCACCGCCACGTCCCGCTCCACCTTATTGCGGCGGGCGTAAACCTTCTCCGAGGGCGCCTGACCGGCCCGCTTTTCGAGAACGGCTTCGATTACGGCGTCAAAGTCCAGCTCCTCCCCGTCCCGGAGGCGCTTAACTTTCCGGAGGAGCTCCGGCCGGAGCATCTCAAACTGGCGGCGGATGTCGTAGGCCACCGAGGCGTAGGTTCGGAGTACCCGGTCGAAGTAGCCGGGATTGCCCTCTTCCACCGGCCGCTGCCGGAGGCGGCACCAGGCCGGCCGGTAATCCCGGGCCCGGTAATCCCACTCGTCGTAGTAGAACCACTCTTCGGCCTCTTCCGGCTGGGGCTGGACGGGGGAGGTCCCGGCCCGGTTGGTGCTCTCGGCCTCGAGGACCTTCACCAGCTGGGGTTGGGCGGGCCGCTCGACCTCGGCGCTCTTTTCCAGAAGCTGGTTGAGCTGAACCCGCTGCTCCTGCCCGTCGGCCCTGTTCTCCCGCATCTCCTGGAGGGCCTGAACCAGCTCGGGTTTAAAGTCGCCCCGGTATTCCACATCGGGCGGGCTTTCGTAGGGCTGTTCTTCCTGGCCGGCCTCTCCGGCTTCCGGCTCGGCGTTGGCCGACCGGAACTGGTTCAGAAGTTCGTCCAGGTCTTCGGGGGTCTGCTCGGCGTCTTCCGGCGGCTGGACCTGTTCCTGCTGCTCGTTTTCCTGCGGGGGCTCGTTGGGGATCTCCCTGGCCAGGATGTAGAGGCGGATGGCGGCCTCGGCGGAATCCTCCACCGTGGCTTCGGGCCGACGCAGCCGGTTAAGAATTCCCAGGCCCCGGCGGAGGTGTTCGGCGTAGCGCTCGGGGAACTCCACGCCGTCAACGGCATTCAAGCTGAAGCGAATCAGGGCCTCGACGAAGGCCTGCCTTAAGGGCAGGGCCTCCAGGGGCGGCCGTCTGGCCGCCGACCAGGCCTGAAGACGGCCGTAGGCCGCCCCGATGCCGGCGTACTCCCGCAGGACCCGGCTGTCCACCCGGGTGTCTTCGACCACGGTAAAGAGGTCCCGGGCCAGGCGCCGGTCGGCGAAGAGGTCGAAGAAGCGCTCAAAGTCGCTCAGGGCCGGCCGGCTCCGCCGCCCGTCCCCGGCCTCGGCCAGCCTCGGCCGCAGGCTTTCGAAGATGGCCGCCGCCCGGTCGTAATTGAATTCAAAGGTTCCGAACTCCAGGTGGGCGGCCTGGTGGGTGGCGTAGACTTTAAAGGCCTCGAAATTTTCGGCCTGGGTCGGGAAAGTTCCCAGCCGGGAGGGCAGGTAGACGGTGCGGCCCTCGGTGGTGGGCTTTTCGACACTGGTCCAGCCGATGCCCCGCTCCACCAGCTCCTCCGCCGGCCGAATCTCCAGGCTCCGGCCGGTCAGCGCCCGGCAGTAAAGCTCTAAGATGCCCTTGACGGACTCCAGGTCCAGGCCGGGCATGAGCCGCCGGGCGGCGGCCAGGGCCCGCTGGGACTGGAGGCGGAAATAGGCCAGTCCGGCCGCCTGGTTCTGCCGGAGGAGGCCGATGCCCTCGGCCACCCAGGCGCGCAGGCCCTCCAGGGTAAGGGAATCCAGGAGGCGGGGTCCGGTCTTGATGAACTCCACGGCTGCCGTCGGCGAGAGCCGCCCGACCAGGTCGGCCATGGTTAGGATTTCGCCCTGGGCCTCGGGCCCCAGGGCGGCCAGCACCTCCACCCCCTCGGTGAAGAGGGCGAAGAGCTTTTCCCGGGCGTGCTCGGCCATCCCCGAAGCCAACCGGAGGAAGGTGGCCCGGTGGGCGTGGGCCAGCTGCTGGAGGGCCCTCGGGCTCACTTCCAGTAGGGGGCGGGTCGCCCGCCAGTTAAGGTCCGTAACCTGAACCGCCAGCCTGAGCAGGTCGTTGCGCAGGCCCGGCTCGACCTCGGGCAGGAGCCGGGGCAGGATCCCCAGGCACTGGGCGGCCAGGTCCTGGGAGCGGCGGGCCAGCCTTTCGGTTAGGGCCACCCCTACCCGGATCCCTTCGGGGTCCAGGAGGCGGGCCAGGACGGGGGCCACGTCGATGAACTGGCAGACCAGGGCGGCGTTGGCCTGGGTGTTACTGTAGAGGCGGGTGGCCAGGTAGCCGTAATGAAGCAGTTCTTCGAAGTCCACCGTCCGGGCCAGCTCGGGGGTTCCCCGGATGAAGGCGCTGCACACCGGCTGGGAGAGGTGGCCCAGACGCCGGACCAGCTGGGTCCACCGAACCAGCTCGGGCAGGCCCAGAAGCCGGGCCACCTGGGGGTAAACGCGGAAAAGCTCCAGGGCCGACTCCCAGCCCCGGTACGAGTCCCGGGCGAGTTCGAGGCCCACCTCCCCCAGGAGCCGGGTTAGCTCCCCACCTTCCCCCATTTGCCGGCAGGCCCGCCGGTATTCGGCCGCCAGCGAGGGCGAAATTGCGGCGATCTCGGCACCAAACTGGCTTTCGTGACCCAACCTTTACCCCCTACCGGACGCTTTCCCACGGTTATTATTAATTTTACCCCATATCTCGGCAGGTCGGCCGGGTAAGAAAGGGAGGTTATTCCCGGGCCGCCGGCGGCCGGCGGCGGTGCCAGTCGGTCGCCCGTTGATAAGCGTCCCCGACCCGCAGGACGGTCCCCTCGTCGAAGGGCCGTCCGATGACCTGCAGGCCGATGGGCAGGCCCCGGCCGTCGAAGCCGCAGGGAATGGCCAGGGCGGGCAGGCCCGTCAGGTTAAAGGGGCTGCTGAACCGGGTCAGGGTGCTCCGGACGTCGTATTCCCGGCCGTTAATTTCCACCCGGGCCTGGCCCAGCCCTGGGGCCGTAACCGGGGTGGCCGGCACCACCAGTACGTCCACCTCCCACAGGACCTCTAAAAGCCGGTCCAGGATGAGCCGTCGGGCCCGCTGGGCGTGCAGGTAAACGGCCGCCGGTATTTCGAGGCCGAACTCCAGTCGGGCCCGGACGTCGAACCCGTAATCGGGGGCCCGCTCGGCCAGGAGGGGGCGGTGGAGGGCGGCTGCCTCGGCCAGGCTTATGGCGGTGGCCGCCGGCCCGGCGTACTCGATAAAGGGCAGGGCCACCTCCCTCACCTCCGCCCCCAGGCCGGCCAGGACCTTGACGGCTTCCCGGACCGCCCTCTCCACCTCGGGGGAGACGTCGTCGAAGAAAAAGTTGGCTGCCACCCCCAGCCTAAGTCCCCGGAGGTCCCCGGTGAGGGCCGCCAGATAGCCGCCGACGGGGACCCTGGCCGAGGCCGGGTCCGCCGAGTCGAAGCCGGCCACCGCCTCGAGGATGGCCGCCAGGTCCCGGGCCGTCCGGGCCAGGGGGCCGCAGTGGTCCAGGGACCAGGCCAGGGGGAAGACCCCGGCCCGACTCACCCGGCCGTAGGTGGGCTTGAGGCCGCTCACGCCGCAGAGGGCGGCCGGGATCCGGATGGACCCACCCGTATCCGACCCCATCGACCCGTACCCGATGCCGGCCGCCACGGCCGCCGCCGAACCCCCGCTAGACCCCCCGGGGATATGGTCGGGATTCCACGGGTTGCGGGCCGGCCCGAAATGGGGGTTGTGGCTGGTTACGCCGTAGGCGAACTCGTGGAGGTGGTTCTTGCCGAAGATGACGGCCCCGGCCCCTTTTAGCCGGCGGACCACCTCGCAGTCGGCCGGGGCCACCTGGTCGGCAAAGACCCTCGAGCCGGCGGTGTTTCGCACCCCGGCCACCGGAAAGATATCCTTGACCGAAAGGGGTATCCCGTGGAGGGGACCCCGCCAGTTGCCGGCTAAAATTTCGGCCTCGGCGGCCCTGGCCGCGGCCAGGGCTTCCTCGGGCATGAGGGTAATAAAGGCATTGAGCCGGGGGTTAAGGCCCTCGGCCCGCGCCAGCACCGCCCGGACCAGCTCCACCGGGGAGACTTCCCCGGTGCGAATCAGCTCGGCCGCCTCCATCAGGGAGAGGTAGCAGAGGTCCGTCGGGCTCTGGGGCCGGGGCGGGGCCGGCTGGGTCGGCGGGGTCCGGGCCGGCCCGGGCTGGGCCTCCGGCGGACGGGGCCAGACGAAGACGGTGGCGGGCTCCTGGTCGGGGACCTCGAGCTCGCTGAGCCGCTCCAAGGTTCGGCCGAGTCCCTCCACCAGCGGCCGAACCTGGGCGGCGACCTCGGGCGGGGCGGCGGCCATCAGCCGGCTTATAACCTCTTCGGTGGGAATGGACATCCCTCGGCCCTCCGGGTGGGATTCTGGGATAATTTTAAACGGTTCCGGCGCCGGAACCGCAGCCTACCTGTGGAGGTGCAAAGGATGGGGTTTATCCGGTGGCTTGCCGATGGGGGCGACGCCTCAGAAGTAGGGGGCAAGGCCGCCGCCCTCGGGGAGCTCCTTCGGGCGGGCCTTCCCGTCCCCCCGGGTTTCTGCCTGACCACCGCCGCCTATCGGGGGTGGGTGGGGGCCGGGCGGCCGGAGGGACTTCCGGCCGAAGCTGCCGCCGAGCTGAGGGCGGCTGTGGAACAGTTGCTGGGGTCGGAGCCGGCCGCCGGGTTTGGGCGGGTACTGGCCGTCCGGTCCTCGGCCACGGCCGAGGACGCCCCGACGGCCTCCTTCGCCGGCCAGCTCCTGACCCGGCTCGGGATTCCCCCGGACCAGGTGGAGCCGGCGGTGCTGGAGGTCTGGGGGTCGGCCGAGGGGGCCGGGCTCGAAGCCTACCGGTCCCGGCTGGGTACCGCCGAGGTGGTGGTGGCCGTGCTCATCCAGCCGGCGGTTCCGGCCGAGGCCGCCGGGGTGGTTTTCACCGCCGACCCCATATCCGGCGACCCGGACCGGCTGGTGGTGAACGCCGCCTGGGGCCTCGGGGAGGGGGTGGTGGGGGGCCTGGTCGCCCCCGACCACTGGGTTATCGACAGGGGCAGCGGCCGGATTTTAGAGGCCCGGCTGGCCGATAAGGAGCTGATGGTGGTTCTGGACCCGGCCGGGGGAACCCGGAAGGTGCCCGTCCCGCCCGACCTCCGGGGCCGCCCCGCCCTCGACCCCGAAACCCTGGGGGAGCTGTGGCGGCTGGCCCGGCTGGCGGAACAAGTCCGGGGCGCGCCCCAGGATATCGAGTTTGCGGTGGCCGGGGGAAAGATTTACCTCTTGCAGGCCCGGCCGATAACCGTTCGGCCGGCCGAAGGCTGGGTCTCGGAGTTCGATTCCGAGACCGACGCCGACACCCTCTGGACGGCGGCCAACATCCAGGAGGTCCTGCCCGGACTGGTGACGCCCCTGACCTGGTCGGCCATGCGGGAAAACCTAAACTATGCCTTCCGAAAGCCGTACCTGGAAACGGGCACCCTCCTCGACCCCAATCGGGTCTTCGTGGCCCAGTTTTACAGCCGGGTCTTTCTGAACGTGAGCGCCCTCCGGGATGTGGCCTCCCGGGCCCTGGGCACCTCCCCCGAGGCCGTGGACGAGCAGTACCTGGGCCGCACCCACGGCCCGGACCGGCCCCGCCGAATTTTTGACTTTTCGAAGATTCTTGTTTATCTTTACACCACCCCAAAGGTCGTCGCTTTCCTGCGACGAACCCCCGGGGACGTGGCCCGGGCCGAAGCCCGGCTCCGGCCCCGCCTGGCCGACCTGCGGGCCCGGGACCTGTCGGCCCTGGGTCCCCGGGAGCTTCTGGCCCTTCGGGAGGAGCTTAACCGGGAGGTCAAAGAGGTGGGAGCCCTCCACATCTCTACCTCCTCGGGGGCCAGCGTCTTCTTCGAGAGCCTCTTTCAGCTTCTGCGGTCCGCCTTCGGCCCCGAGGCCTACGCCCTTCAGGCCCGACTCCTGACCGGCCTGGGGGAGCTGCCCAGCGCCCGCCCGGGCCTCGAATTGTGGGAGCTGGCCCGCCTCGCCCGGCAGGACCCGGCCCTGCGCCTCGCCCTCCTGGCCCCCGACCCCTGGTCCGAAATCAGGCGGCTGGAAAGCCCCCAGGCGGCCGAGTTCCGACGGCGGCTGGCCGGCTTTTTAGCCAAATACGGCCACCGGAGCGTGATGGAGGCGGAGCTGGCCGCCCCGGCCTGGGAAGAGGACCCCAACGCCGTCCTGGGGCTGGTTAAGAACTTCGTCGAACTTTCCCCCGAGGCCGCCCCCGACCGGGTTGTTGAGAGGCAGGCGGCCGAACGGATGGAAGCGACCCGCCTTATTGAAAGCCGCCTCGGGCCGGTGCGTCGGCAGCTCTTTCGCTTGCTGCTGGGGCAGGCCCAGCTCTACGTCAGCCTGCGGGAGCAGACCAAGTCCCTCTGGATGGAGGTTACCCACCTCATCCGGCGGATTTACCGGGAGCTGGGCCGGAAGCTTCTGGGGGCGGGGCTCCTGGCCGACCCCCAGCATATTCACTTTTTGACGGCGGCCGAGGTTAAAGAGCTGGTCCTTGGGGAGCTTGGGGCCGAGGAGGCCTGGGCCCGAATCAGGCGGCGCCGGGCCGAGCTTGAGCGCAACCGGCAGGTAAAACTCCCCGAATTCTTTACGGGCCGGCCCTGGCCCGCCTTTGCCGAGCCTGCCGTTCCGGCCGGGTCGGTTCTCCGGGGCATTCCCGTAAGTCCGGGAGTGGTCACCGGGCCGGCCAGGGTCGTCGTCGACCCGAGGCTTCAGCCGGAGATTCGGCCCGGGGAGATTTTGGTGGCCCCGGTAACGGACGCCGGCTGGACCCCCCTCTTTCTGGTGGCGTCGGGTCTGGTGGTGGACGTGGGCGGGCCCCTTTCCCACGGGTCCATTGTGGCCCGGGAGTACGGGATCCCGGCGGTGGTGAACGTAAAGCTGGCCACGGGCCTCATCCGCACGGGGCAGACCGTGACGGTGGACGGGTCGAGGGGGGAAGTTTACATCCACGGTCAGGGGTTATAATCTCGTTGTAGGTTGCGGGGTTTGGCCCGCAAGTCCGCGACCTTTAGCATGGGGAGTAGGCGAGATGGCACGCAAGCTTTCGGCCGAGCAGGTTCGGCCGGTGGTGGACCCGGCCAGCCTTGGCATTCGGACGACCCAGGATGCCCGGCCCGCCGAGGGGATCATCGCCCAGCCCCGGGCCACCGCCGCCCTCCAGTTCGGCCTGGATATCCGACAGCCCGGGTTTAACGTCTTCGTCGCCGGGGTGGCCGGCACCGGGCGGCTCACGGCCGTCCGGTCGTTTCTGGAGGAGCGGTCGAAGGCCGAGCCCCGGCCCGACGACTGGTGCTATGTTCACAATTTTAAAGACCCCTACCAGCCCAGGGCCCTCCGGCTCCGGGCCGGGCAGGGCCGGGAGCTGGCGGCGGACATGCGGGTGCTCATCGAACGGATCCGCCGGGAGATCCCCCGGGTCTTTGAGAGCGACGAGTATGCCGCCCGCCGGGACGCCATAACCCAGGAGTTTAACCGCCGCCGGGAGCAGCTCATCACCCGCTTTGGGGAGCGAGCCCAGCAGGCAGGGTTTTTCTTACAGGCGACGGAATTCGGGTTTGTGCTCATCCCGATGATGGGGGGCCAGCCCCTGAGCGACCAGGCCTTCCTGGCCCTGCCGGAGCCGGTAAGGGAGAGCATCCGGCAGCGGCGGGAGCTTCTGGAGGCGGAGCTTAAAGAGGTGCTCAAAGAGATCCGGCGGCTGGAGCGGGAGGCCCACGAACAGCTCCACCAGCTCGACCGGCAGGCGGTCCTGGGGGCCATCGGCGGCCTCTTCGAGGACCTCATCGAAAAGTACCAGGACAACCCCGGGGTTGTGGCCTATCTAAAGGACGTGCAGGAGGACATCGTCCAGAACTGGCCCGTCTTCCGGGCCCAGCCCCACGTCCCGCCCCCGGGCATGCCCCCGGGAATCCCGGTGGCCCCGACCCTTCTGCCTTTCCGCAAGTACGAGGTGAACGTGCTGGTGGACAACAGCGAAACGGTTGGGGCGCCGGTGGTCATCGAGGATAACCCCACTTATCAAAACCTGTTCGGCCGGATCGAACGGGAGCCCCAGTTCGGGGTCCTTTACACCGACCAGATGATGATCCATCCCGGCTCCCTCCACCGGGCCAACGGGGGCTACCTGGTGATCCCGGTGGAGGAGCTCCTTCTTGAGCCCTTCGCCTGGCCCAGCCTCAAGCGGGCCCTCCAGACCGGCCAGGTCGACATCGAGGACCTCACCGAAAAGATCGGCTTCATCGCGGTGAAAACCCTCCACCCGGAGCCCATTCCCCTGAACGTCAAGGTCGTCCTCATCGGCACCCCCCTCCTCTACCAGCTGCTTTACCTGCTGGACGAGGATTTCGGGGAGCTTTTCAAGGTCAAGGCCGAGTTCGACACCCTGCTCAACCGGGACGATTCGGCCCACAGCCTTTACACCTCGTTTCTGTGCATGCTGACCAACAAGGAGAACCTTAAGCCCCTGGATGCCAGCGGGGTTGCCAAGGTGATCGAGTACGGCTCGAGGCTGGCCGAGGACCAGCAGCGGCTCTCCACCCGATTCGGTGTGATTGCGGACGTGGTCCGGGAGGCCCACTTCCAGGCCGAGCGGGAGGGCAGTCCGTATGTGACGGCCGAATATATCCGCAAGGCCCTTGACTTTAAGGTTTACCGGTCGAACCTCATCGAGGAGCGGATCCGGGAGATGATCGCCCGCAACGTCCTCCTGGTGGACACCGAGGGCGAGAAGGTCGGCCAGGTCAACGGCCTCTCGGTGGTGATGCTGGGGGACTACGCCTTCGGCCGGCCGAGCCGAATAACGGCCACCATCGCCCTGGGCCGGGAAGGGGTCGTGGATATCGAGCGGGAGGCCCGGCTCGGGGGCCCCATCCATACCAAGGGGGTGCTTATTCTCAGCGGCTACCTGGCCTCGAAATACGCCCAGGATAAGCCCTTGAGCCTGGCGGCCCGGCTGGTCTTCGAGCAGTCTTACTCCCTCGTGGAAGGGGACAGCGCCTCGGCCGCCGAACTCTTTGCCCTGCTTTCGGCCATCTCCGGCCTTCCCCTCAAGCAGTCCATCGCCGTCACGGGCTCGGTCAACCAGCGGGGCGAGATCCAGGCCATCGGCGGTGTTAACGAGAAAATCGAGGGCTTTTTCGACGTCTGCCGGGTGAAGGGCCTGACCGGGGAGCAGGGAGTCATCATTCCCGAGGCCAACGTCCAGCACCTGGTGCTGCGGGAGGATGTGGTGGAGGCCGTCCGGGAGGGCAAGTTCCACATCTGGGCCATCCGGACGGTGGATGAGGGAATGGAGATCCTGACGGGAGTTCCGGCCGGGGAGCGGGGGCCCGACGGCAAGTACCCGGAGGGGACGGTGAACTACCTGGTGGACAGGCGGCTGGCCGAGCTGGCCCGGGCCCTGCAGACCTTCGGCCGGGAGGAAAGGGAAGCCCCCAAGAAAGAAGAGGAGCCCGAAAAGGAGCCGGTCCAGACGGGCCAACCCCCGGAGCCGCCCCCGGAGGGCTGAGGCGCCGGCCGGGATCCTCGCCCCACACTTAATAACGCCCTGCCGTCCGCACCCTTAACGTACATATGTGCTATAATGCTTTGAATCCCAGGGATGAGGCCGACCGGCGTGGGGCCGGCCGGTTCCCCAGGTTATAATCAAACCCGGACGGCGAGGATTGCGGCGGTGATTCCGGTCAGGTTGAGGCTGCACAACTTTCTGTGCTACCGGGACCCGGTCGTCCTGGACTTCACCGGTTTTCGGTTCGCCTGCCTCAGCGGGGAGAATGGGGCTGGCAAATCGGCCCTTTTGGATGCCATCACCTGGGCCCTCTGGGGCCGGGCCCGGGCCCGAAGCGCCGACGAGCTGATCCACCTTAGCGAGAACGAGATGACCGTCGAATTCGAGTTCCGGCTCGGGCCGAACCAGTACCGGGTAATCCGCCGCCGGAGCCGGACGGCCCGCTCCGGGGCCTCCGTTCTGGACCTGCAGCTGCTTACCCCCGACGGCTACCGGAGCATCGCCGGAAACACCGTTCGGGAAACCGAAGAGCAGATCCGAAAGCTTCTGCGCCTGGATTATGAGACCTTTATCAACAGCGCCTTTATCCTCCAGAACCGGGCCGACGAGTTCACCCGCAAGACCCCGGCGGAGCGGAAGGAGATCCTGGCCGAGATCCTCGGCCTGAGCGTCTACGAGGGGCTGGCAAAGCTGGCCCGGGAGCGGGCCCGGCAGTGCGCCGAGCGGGTCAAACTGCTGGACGCCCAGGCCCAGGAGCTGGAGGCCGAGGTGGCCCGGGCCCCGGCCTACCGGCAGAACCTCGAGGAGGTGGAGGCGGAGCTTAAGGCCGTTCAGGCCCAGCTGGAGGAGCTGGAAGGGGTCCTGGCCGAGGCCCACCGCCTGGAGCTGAGGGCCAGCGAGCTTTCGGCCTGCCGGCGGGATTTCGAGCAGTGGGTGGGCCACCTGAACCGGGAGCGGGAGCGGCTTACCCAGCTTATCGGCCAGCGCCGGGCCGACCGGGAGCGGCTCCTCGGCCTCCTGGGGCGGGCCGAAGAGATCGAGGCCAATTTCGGCCGCTGGCAGGAGCTTCACCAGGAGAAGGCCCGGCTGGATGGGCTGCTGCGGGACCTGGCCCAGCTCCAGGACCGGCTTCGGGTCCTGGACGTGCGGCTGCGGGGTGAGCTCCAACAGGTGGAGCGGGAGCGGTCCGGCCGGGCGGAGCGGCTGAACGGCCTGCGGGAGCAGGCCGCCCAGGCCGGGGAACTGGCGGAGCGGGTCAGCCGCCTCCAGGCCGACCGGGAGGCGCTGGAGGCGGAGTTCGGGGTTAAAACGGCCCAGAAACGGCAGCTTATCGACGGGGCCCAGCAGGCCCTGAACGAACTTAAGGCCGCCCAGGCCACCGTGGGCCGCCAGCTGGACGACCTGCGCCGGCGCTTCGAGGTGCTCAAACTGGGGACCGAACGGTGTCCGGTTTGCGGCTCCCCCCTAACCCCGGAGGACCGCCGGCGGCTGGAAAGCCAGTACGTCGAGGAGGGCCGGGAACTCAAGCGGCAACTCCAGGCGGCCCAGGAGGCGGCCCGGGAGCGGGAGGCGGAGCTTCAGCGCCTCCGGCAGGAGCTGGAGCAGGTGGAACGGGAGCGGCAGCGCCAGCTGGAGCGGGTCAATTTAGAGCTGGGCCAGGCCGAGGCCAACCTCCGGCGCAGCCGGCAGGCCGCGGCCGAAATCCCGGCCCTGGAGGCGGAGGTTGAAAGGCTCGGGGAGCTTGCCGCCGCCATCGAGCGGGTGCTCGGGTTCGACGGCCCCGAGGTGGACGACGGGACGAGGGCGGCCGGTCAGCTTCTGCGGCAGCGTCCGGAGGTTTACAAGACGGCGGCCGAGTTCGTCAAGCTTAAGATGAGGTTAAATACGCTGGGCTACGACGGCCGAAGGCACCAAGAGGTCGCCCAGAAGCTTGAGGAGCTCCGGGAGTATCCGGTCCTTAAGGACCGGCTCGACCAGGCCCGGGCCGACCTTCCCCGGGTGGAGGCGGAGCTGGCTGAGCTGGAACGGCAGGTTAAGGAGAATGAGGCCCGCCTGGCCGAGCAGGAGCAGCGGCTGGCCGAGCTGGAGGGGCAGCGGGCAGCCCTGGCCCAGCAGGTGCCCCGGGTGCCCGAATTTTGCCCCCGCCTTCCGGCCCTTTCGGCCCCCAATGGCCTGGAGGAGACCCTCCGGCGCATCAAGCGGGAGGTGGACAACTGTTTGGAGCAGAAGTCGGCCCGCCGAAGGGAGCTGGATACCCGGCGGGGCTCCCTGCGCCAGCTTCTGGCAGAGTGCCAGCGGAAGGCGGCCGAACTGGAGCGGGTCCGGGCCCAGCGTCAGCAGGCGGCCGAGGAGCAGGGGCTTTACGAGGAGCTGGGCCGGGCCTTCGGCAAGAAAGGGGTGCCGGCCATGGTGATCGAGGCGGCCATCCCCGAGATCGAGGATGAGGCCAACCGCCTCATCGCCAGCATGACCGACCAGCGGATGCACATCGCCTTCGAGACCCAGCGGCCGAGTCAGTCGGGGGATACGATTGAGACCCTGGATATCAAGATCTCGGACGAGGTGGGAACCCGAAATTACGAGCTTTACTCGGGGGGCGAAGCCTTCCGGATCAACCTGGCCATTCGGATCGCCCTCTCCCGGCTGCTGGCCCGCCGGGCCGGGGCGCAGCTTAACATGCTGGTCATCGACGAGGGTTTCGGCAGTCAGGACGTCGCCGCCCGGGAGCGGCTGGTGGAGACCATCGCCGGGGTCGCCCACGAGTTTGAAAAACTGCTGGTAATCACCCACTTGCCAGATTTAAAGGACCGGTTCCCCGTCCGGGTGGAGGTGACCCGGGGGGAGCGGGGGTCCCGGATAACGGTGGTCTGAGGTGGAGCTTATCTGGTTCGGCCACGCCTGTTTCCGGATTCGGGCCCGGGAGGCCACCATCATCACCGACCCCTACGACCGGCGGGTCGGCCTCTCCCTGCCCCGGCAGACGGCGGACATCGTCACCGTCAGCCACTACCACCCGGGGCACGGCAACGTGGGGGCGGTGCCCGGGGCGAAGGTGGTGGACGGGCCGGGCGAGTACGAGATTCAGGGGGTTTTCATCACCGGCCTCCGCACCTTCCACGACAGCGAGGGGGGAAAGCGCCTCGGCCGGAACACCGTCTTTGTCATCGAGGCGGAAGAGCTCACCCTCTGCCACCTGGGCGACCTGGGCCACGTGCTTACCCCGGACCAGGTGGAGGCCCTGCCCAAGATCGACATCCTGCTCATCCCGGTGGGCAACCACTCCACCATCGGGCCGGCCGAGGCCGCCGAGGTGATAAGCCTGCTGGAGCCGAGCATCATCATCCCCATGCACTATTGGATACCCGGGCTGAAAACGACCCTGGAGCCGGTGGAGCGGTTTCTACACGAGGTCGGGCAGGAGGCCGTGCAGCCCCGCCCCCGCCTCAGCATCAGCCGGCGGGAGCTACCGGAGGAGCCCCAGGTGGTGGTGTTGGAGCCGAGGGGTGCCGACCGGGCTTAAGGGATCGGCCGCAGGGGGATTACCTGGTTGCGCTCGGGCCCCACGCTCACCAGGCTAACCGGTCGGCCCACCAGCTCCTCCAGCCGCCGCACGTACCGCTGGGCGTTGGGGGGCAGGTCTTCGAAGCGCCGGACCCGGCTCGTGTCCGTCAGCCAGCCGGGAAGCTCCTCATAGACGGGCCGGACGGCCGCCAGGCGGGCGGCGCTGGTGGGGAACTCCTCCGATACCACCCCGTCGGTCTGGTAGGCGACGCAGACCTTAATCCGGTCGAAGGCGTCGAGGATGTCGAGGCGGGTAATGGCGATGGTGGTGAGGTCGTTGACCCGGGCGCTGAAGCGGGCCAGGACGGCGTCGAACCAGCCGCAGCGGCGGGGTCGGCCGGTGGTGGCCCCGTACTCCCGGGCCCGTTCCCGCAGGAGGCGGCCCACCTCATCCGTAAGCTCGGTGGGCATCGGGCCGGCCCCCACCCGGGTGACGTAGGCCTTAAAGACCCCCAGGGTGTGGGTTATCTGGGTGGGGCCGATCCCCACCCCGAGGCAGGCGCCCCCGGCGCCGGTGGATGAGGAGGTGACGTAGGGGTAGGTGCCGTAGTCGAGGTCCAGGAGGGTTCCCTGGGCCCCCTCCAGAAGGACCAGCTCGCCCTGCTCGAGGGCCCGCAAAACGATGAGGCTGGTGTCCCGAATAAAGGGCTTGAGGCGTTCCCCGTAGGCCAGGTACTCGTCGGCAACCTGCTGCCAGTCGAAGGGTTTGGCCCCGTAAACCCGCTCAAGGACCCGGTTTTTATACTCCAGGACGAACCTCAGCCGGCTTATAAAAGCGTCGGGTTCGGTGAGGTCGCCCATGCGGATGCCCAGCCGGGCGGCCTTATCGGCGTAGCAGGGGCCGATGCCCCGGCGGGTGGTGCCGATGGCGGCCTTCCCCTGGGCCTCCTCTTCCAGGCGCTCCAGCTCCAGGTGGTAGGGCATGACCACGTGGGCCCGGTCGCTTACGGCCACCCGGGAGATGTCCACCCCCCGGGAGGCCAGAAGGTCCAGCTCGGCCAGCAAAACCCTGGGGTTAACCACCACCCCGTTACCGATGACGCACTGGGTCTGGGGGTAAAAGATGCCGGCGGGTACCAGGTGGAGGGCAAATTCCCCCAGCTCGTTGACGATGGTGTGGCCGGCGTTGTCCCCGCCGTTAAAGCGGGCGACCACGGCCGCATCCCGGGAGAGCAGGTCCACGATTCGGCCCTTGCCCTCGTCGCCCCACTGGCCCCCAACGACGACTACCGCAGGCATCTTTCGGCTCCGTTCAGCGCAGTCAGCACCGGGGTTAAGTTTAACACTTTCCGGCCGGCCGCAACCATAGTCGGACCGCCCGGCCGCGGGCCCCGGGTTTGGGGCTGCTGACCGGAAATCCCGGCCTTCGGGTTATCCCGGTTGCAGGAATGCGGAGAGCGCAAATATAATTTTTCGGCTTGGGCCGCAGGCTCAGGCGTAACTTTTGCCGAGGAGGTGTTTGAGGTGTCCGAGTTCAGAGGTTTGATGATGGATTACCCCCTCACCCTGCAGCATTTCATCGAGCGGGCCGGCAAGTACTTCCCCAAAAAGGAGATTGCAACCCGAACCCGGGCCGGCATCCACCGCTACACCTACGGGGAGTACTACCGGCGGGTGCATCGGCTGGCCCACGCCCTCAAAAGCCTTGGGGTTGAGCCGGGCGACCGGGTCGCCACCCTGGCCTGGAATACCTACCGCCACCTGGAAATCTACTTCGCCGTCCCCTGCTACGGGGCGGTCCTTCACACCCTCAACCTGCGGCTGCCCCTGGACCAGCTTGCTTACATCATCAACCACGCCGAAGACAAAGTGGTCTTCGTCGACGCCTCCCTGCTGCAGATTCTGGAGCGGATAAAGGACCAGCTGGGTTCGGTCCGCCAGTTCGTGGTGATGGACGACGTCGGCGGCCAGTATGAAACCTCCCTTTCGCCCGTGGTGGACTACGAAGAGCTTTTGTCTTCGGCCCCCGACGGGCCTTACCCCTGGCCCCGGCTGGACGAGTGGGCGGCCGCCGGGATGTGCTACACCTCGGGCACCACGGGCAATCCCAAGGGGGTGGTCTACACCCATCGGGCCCTCTTCCTTCACAGCTTTGCGGTGAGCATGGCCGGGGGCATCGGCATCCACGAGCGGGATGTGGTCCTGCCCATCGTCCCGATGTTCCACGCCAATGCCTGGGGGATTCCGTTTGCGTCGGTGATGGTTGGGGCCAAGGTCGTCAATCCCGGGCCCTTCCTCCAGCCCCGGGACCTCTGCCAGCTCATCCAGGAGGAGCGGGTCACCGTGACCGGGGCGGTCCCCACCATCTGGATCGGGATTTACAACCTGCTCAAACAGGAAAAGTTCGACCTTTCCAGCCTCAGGCTGGTGGTCGTGGGCGGCTCGGCCATGCCCCGCCAGCTCATCGAGGCCTTTGAGAAAGAGTACGGCATCTACTTCCTCCACGCCTGGGGTATGACCGAAACCTCGCCCCTGGGCACCATGGCCATCCTCAAAAGCTACATGGACGCCTGGCCCGAGGACCAAAAGTATGAGATCCGGGCCAAGCAGGGGATTCCGGCGGTGGGGGTTGAGGTCCGGGCGGTGGATGCCAACGGCAACGAAATACCCTGGGACGGCAAGACGATGGGCGAGTTGCAGGTCCGGGGCCCGTGGGTTACTAGCGGCTATCACAACGACCCCCGAACGGCCGAAGCCTTTATGGACGGCTGGTTCCGGACGGGGGATGTGGTCACCATCGACCCCGAAGGCTACATCCAGATCGTCGACCGGGTCAAGGACCTGGTAAAGAGCGGGGGCGAATGGATCTCCAGCGTGGACCTCGAAAACGCCATCATGGCCCACCCCAAGGTCCTTGAGGCCGCCGTCATCGCCGTCCACCACCCCAGGTGGCAGGAGCGGCCCCTGGCCGTGGTGGTGCCCAAGCCCGAATACAAGGATTCCATAACCAAGGAGGAGATCCTGGAGTTTTTGGCCGGCCGCTTTGCCAAATGGTGGCTGCCGGACGACGTGGTCTTCGTGGACCAGATCCCCAAGACCAGCGTGGGTAAGTTCGACAAGAAGGTCCTTCGGGAGCAGTTTAAAGACTACCAGCTCCCCACGGCCGTCTAGTCGCCGGCCGGTGGGCGGCCGCCCACCCGGTCCTTTAGGGAGGCTTAAACGTTATGAGAAGGTTGGCCGCACTTCTTTTGGTGCTGGGGGCCGTCCTGGCCCTGGTCCCGGCGGCTCTGGCCGTTCAGTACGGGGCGCCCGACGGCGACCGGCACCCTTACGTGGGCCTGGTGGTCTTCTACGACGAGAATTGGGTGCCCCTCTGGCGGTGCACCGGCTCCCTGGTCTCCCCGACGGTGCTCCTTACGGCCGGCCACTGCACCGGCTTCGACCCGGAACTTAACCTTTCTCCTACCCACGCCCAGGTCTGGTTTGACCCGGGGCCTATCCCTGTGGACCCCAACTGGACTCCGGGCACGGCCTGCACCCCAAAGGTCAAAGGCTACCCGTGCGGGGGCGGCTTTAAGGGGACGCCCCGGGCCCACCCCGGCTGGACCGGCCTTTTAACGATCCCCAACACCCACGACATCGGGGTAGTAACTTTTAAGCGGCCGCTCCCGTCAGGGGCTACTCACGGCCAGTACGGCCGGGTGGCCCCCCAGGGTTACTTAGATGCCCTGGCCGCCCGCCGGGGCCTTCAGGAGGTGGAGTTTACGGTGGTGGGCTACGGCCTCCAGCTCGTCAAACCGGTCCTGGAGGGGGAGCGGACCCGCTACCTGGGGACCGTAAGCCTGGTCAACCTGAGGAGCGCCCTTACGGACGGTTACAATATCCAGTACTCGAACAGTCCGGGCGAGGGGGTGGGGCCGGGGGGCACCTGCTTCGGCGATTCGGGGGGACCGGTCCTTCACCGAACGGACAACGGCCACGAGGTTATCGTCGGGGTCAACTCCTTTGTCCTGAACGCCAACTGCAAGGGCTCGGCCTTCGCCTACCGAACGGATATCCCGGACTCCCTCGGTTTCCTGGCCGGATTCGGGGTTACACCCTAGGTTGGGGCCTGCTCTGGGGCCGGTCCGGCGGCCGACCGGAGAAGCCCTTCGAAGGTTTCGGCCAGCCGGTCCCGGACCGCCGGGGGGAAGGGCACGAGCCGCCAGGCCCCAATATCTTCCCGGACCTGTTCGGGGGTCCGCATCCCGACCACGGCCGCCGCCACTTCCGGATGGTCCAGAACGAAGGCGACGGCGGCCTGGGGCGGGGTGACCTCCAGGGCTTCGGCAATAAAGCCAAAAGCCCTGGCCCGCTCCAGGTCCCGGCGAAGCTGTTCGGGGTTCCAGCGGGACCGGTGGTCGGCGGGGTGAAACTGGGTGTCCGGCGCAAGCCTGCCGGCCAGGCGGCCCTGGGCCAGGGGACTGCAGGCCAGGATGCCTACCTGGCGGCGGCCGATTTCGGGGAAAAGCTCCCGGAGGCGGGGCTCCAGCAGGTTGAAGGGGAGTTCCAGGGCCGCCGTGGGACCCGAGTCCACGGCCAGGAAGGCCAGCTCGGGGTCGTCGGCAAAAAAGCCCCCGTAGCGGATTTTTCCGGCCCGGGCGAGCCGCTCGAAGGTCTCGTAGATTTCGCCCCTCCGGATGGCCTCGGCTGAGGCGCCCTCCACCAGGAAAAGGTCGATGTAATCGGTTTTGAGCCGCCTCAGGCTCTGCTCGCAGGCGTAGGTCAGATACCGGGCCGAGGGGTCGGGGTGGGGCTCCCCGTGGTAAAAGTCGATGCCGCCCCGGACGGCCAGGACGCAGTCGTGGCGGCGGCCCTTAAGCCAGCGGGCCAGAACCTCCTGCCCGTGGCCCTCGGCGTAGCGGTCGGCCGTCTCGATCAGGTTGAGGCCCAGGTCCAGGGCCTCCAGGAGGGTCCGGCCGGCGACGGCCTCGGACCAGTAACCCCAGTCCACCCCGGAGAGCTGCCAGCCGCCGAAGCCGATGCGGGAGACCTTAAGTTCGGTGGCGCCCAGCCGGGTGTAGAAGCCTTCCGCCATTTCAGCCCAGGTCGACGATTTCGGCCCCGGTCAGACGGATAAGTTCGGCCGGCTCGACCTCCAGGAGCACCCGGTCGGCACCCCCGCCCCCGAAAACCGCGTCCGGGGCCTCGGCCACCCGCCGGTCGACATAAACTTTTAGGGGGCGGGCGTGGCCGACCGGGGGGACGCCCCCGACGGGGAAACCGGTGGCCGCCAGGACCTCGTCGGGGGTGGCCAGCCGGACCTTGCCGGGCGGAAGGCCTAGCACTTCGGCCAGCCGGCGCCGGTCGACCCGGTCGGGGCCGGCGGCGATGACCAGGACGGGCTCGTCGCCGGCGATGAAAACCAGGCTCTTTATTATCCGCTCGGGGGGCACCCCCAGGGCTTCGGCCGCGGCCCCCACCGTCGACGTATCCGCTTCCAGCCGGACCAGCCGGGCCCGACTTCCTTGTTCCCGCAAGAAGGCTTCAAGGTCTTTGACGTCCCGGGCCGTCATGGGACGGGCAGGGGCAGGCTGATGGGCGTCCAGGAGTTGGGTGGGCCGAGGCCCCGGCAGGCTTCCGGATGGAGGAGCTCGGCCAGGATTTCAACGCCCCCGACAATTCGGGGTCCGGGGCGGTTAAAGTAGGCCGAGCCGTCCACGGCGTAAAGGCGGCCTGCCTTTACGGCCCGGAGCTTTTCCAGGTCGGGGACGGCGCCCAGAGCCCGGGCGGCCTCGACGGTGGCGGGCAAATCGTAGCCGCAGGGCATCAGAACCAGGACGTCCGGGTCGGCCCTTGAGAGGTCGGCCCAGTCAAGGCGGACGGCCGGCAGGCGGGGCCGGCCGAAGAGGTCTTCTCCCCCGGCCAGGTCGACCATCTCGGGAACCCAGTGGCCGGCCGCTAGGGGCGGCTCCAGCCACTCCAGGGCGACCACCCCCGGCCGGGGCAGGCCGGCAACCCGTCCGACCACCCCGTCGACCCGGGCCCGGAGTTCGGCCACGAGCCTTCGGGCCGCCTCCTCCCGGCCGGCGGCCTGGCCGACGGCCAGAATCGTCTCGAAGATGCCCTCGAGGCCGTCCGGCTCCAGGGTGAGCACCCGGGCGTTCACCCCGATGGCCTCTACCGTCTGGCAGACCTGCTCGTAGGCCACGGCGCAGACGTAGCACAGCCGCTGGGTGAGGATCAGGTCGGGCTTGAGCGCTTTAAGGAGCTCCGAATCGAGCTCGTAGATGGTGCCCCGCTCGGCCAGCAGCCGCTTCACTTCCCGGTCGATTTCGGCCTGGGAGAGGCCGGGGGGCAGGAGGCTGCGGGTGACCACCGGCCGGGTGCGGGCCTCCGGGGGGAAGTCGCACTCGTGGCTTACCCCGACCAGGCAGTCCCCAAGGCCGAGGGCAAAAACGATTTCCGTTGCGCTGGGCAGAAGGGAAACGATTCGCATGGCCCTCCTCAGACTTTCCCGTCCAGGACCACGTCCACCAGGGCCGGGCCCCCGTCCCGAACGGCCGTTCGCAGGGCCTCCCCCAGCTGGTCGGGCTCCTCCACCCGCCAGCCCTTAACCCCGTAGGCCCGGGCCAGGGCCGCAAAATCGAGGTCGGGGTCCGTCAGGTCCATGGCGATGAACCTGCTCTCCCGGTGGGCCTGGCCGGAAAACTTAAGGTAATTTTTTAAATTCACCTTAAGGATGCGGTAGCTCCGGTTCCCGCAGATAACGTAGGTTACCGGGATGCGGTGGTGGGCGGCGCTCCAGAGGGACTGGATGGTATACTGGGCCGAGCCGTCGCCGACGACGGCCACCACCGGCCGCTCCGGCCGGGCCAGCTTCACCCCCAGGGCGGCCGGCAGGCCCCAGCCGATGGCCCCGCCCCGAATCCGGAAGTAGGTCCCGGGCTCGTTGAAATCGAAGGCCGCCTGAAGGGCGGGGGAGGTGGTGATGGCCTCGTCGACGAGAACCGTCTCCGGCGGGACGGCGGCCCTGAGCTCCCGGGCCAGCCGGGCCGGGGCGATGGGCCGGCTGGCCCAGACGGCCCGGACCTCCTGTTCGAGCTTATCCCGAAGCCGCCGTTTGAACTCCTCGGCGGCGGCGATTCGGCCGGCCGCCTTTTCCCGGTCGGTCCCGGTCATCCGGGCGGCCACCGCTTCGTAGAGGTCGGCAAATCCCAGCTTGGGGTCGGCCTGGATGCCGAGGTCGACGGGCCAGTTCTTGCCGATTTCCCAGGGGTCGTCGTCCAGCTGAATCACCCGGGTGCCGGGGGCCAGGAACTGGACCGGCAGGTAAAGAAACTGCTGAAAGAGGGGACCGCCGGCGGCCAGCACCAGGTCGAAATTCTGGAGGACCTCCCGGGTGGCCGGATTGCCGGTGTTGAGGCTTCCCAGGTAGAGGGGGTGGCCGGTGGGGAAAACCACCTCGGTGGCGTTGAGGGTGTAGACCCGGGCACCCACTAGCTCGGCAAAGCGGGTCGCCTCGGCCACGGCCCCCGACGCGGCGACCCGGTCGCCCAGCAGGAGGGCCGGGCTTTCGGCCTGCAGGAACATCTCGGCGGCCCGCTCCACGGCCGAGGGGTCCGGCCGCACCCGGGTGGCCACCTCCCCCAGGGGCCGGATTTCGACCTCGGCTTCCTCGTCCATCATATCCATGGGCAGGGAGAGAAAGACGGGCCGGGTGGGGGGCTGCATGGCGGCCTTGAAGGCCCGGCGGACGGCCTGGGGGAGGTCGGCGGCATGGGTGACCTCGTAGCTCCACTTGGTGAACTGCCGGGCCAGCTCCACCAGGTTGGCCGAGAGGGTCGGCTCATACATCAGGAGCCGGGTATCCGCCTGCCCGGCGGTGAGGACCAGGGGGGTGCCGCCCCGGTAGGCGTTGTAGAGCATGCTCATGGCGTTGCCGAGGCCGGCGGCGATGTGGACGTTGGCTACTGCCGGCCGGCCGCTCGCCCGGGCGTAGCCGTCGGCCATGCCCACGGCCACCGCCTCGTGGAGGCCCATTATATACTCCACCTGCGGATAATCCTGAAGGACGTCCATAAGCTGCTGCTCGGTGGTGCCGGGGTTCCCGAAAAGATAGCGGGTGCCGTGGGCGATGAGCATCTCGACGAAGATCCGTTTGCCGGGCAGCCGTGGCATCGCGACCTCTCCTCTGAATCTGGCTGGTTCACGTATATCATAACCGGAGTCCGGCCGGCGGGGCCAGACTGGAAAGCCCCGGGGCCCGGGGCGGTATACTCGAAAAGGCATGGTAAAGCCAGCCTTGCGGCCGGAGTCAGGCTGATGGAGATATCCAGTCGCGCCCGACAGGTTGAACCTTTTTTGGCCATGGACGTCCTGGCCGAGGCCCAACAGCTGGAGCGGCAGGGGGCCGACGTCATCCACCTGGAGGTGGGGGAGCCCGATTTTGATACCCCCGAGTGCATCAAGGCCGCGGCGGTGGAGGCTTTGCGGGCCGGCCGGACCCACTACACCCAGGCCCGGGGCCTCCTTGAGCTTCGGGAAGCCATCGCCGAGCACTACCGGGAGCGCTACGGGGTTCGGGTATCGCCGGACCGGATTCTGGTCACGGCCGGGACCTCCCCGGCCCTGATGCTCCTCTTTTCGGCGATCCTGGAGCCCGGGGACGAGGTGATAATTACCGACCCCTACTACGCCTGCTACCCCAGCTTCATCCGGTTTGCCGGCGGCCGGCCGGTGACGGTGCGGGTGGACCCGGCCGAAGGCTATCAGCTGGACCCGGCCCGGGTCAGGGCGGCCATTTCGGCCCGAACCCGGGCGATCCTGGTCAACTCCCCGGCCAACCCCACCGGCGCGGTCCTCTCGGCCGACACCTTGAAGGCCCTGGCCGAGCTGGGACCGCTGGTGGTCTCCGACGAGATCTACCACGGGCTCACCTACGTGGGGGAAGAGCGCACCATCCTGGAGTTTTCCG
The DNA here is from genome assembly GCA_034434875.1 of Dehalococcoidia bacterium. GTDB lineage: Bacteria > Chloroflexota > Dehalococcoidia > JAUQQI01 > JAUQQI01 > JAUQQI01. The sequence continues at coordinate 48,383 of DAOTYJ010000156.1, forward strand.
ACCGGGCGGTGGTTCTTAACGGCTTTTCCAAGCGCTACGCGATGACGGGCTGGCGCCTCGGGTTTATAATCCTGCCGGCCGACCTGGTCCGGCCGATGGAGGTGATGGCCCAGAATTTCTTCATCTCGGCGGCCGACTTCGTCCAGCACGCCGCCATCGCCGCCTTAAGGGAGGCGGGGCCGGAGGTCGAGCGGATGCGCCGGCTTTACGACCGGCGCCGCCGCTACCTGGTTTCGGCCCTCCGGGAGCTGGGGTTTGGGGTCCCCGTCGAGCCCGCCGGGGCCTTCTACGTCCTGGCCGACGCCCGGCGCTGGGGCGAAAACTCCCTGGAGCTGGCCCGGCGGATTCTGCGGGGGGCCCACGTGGCCGTCACGCCGGGGGTGGATTTCGGGCCGGCGGCGGAGGGCCACCTGCGGTTCAGCTACACCGCCCCCGAGGAAAGGATCGCCGAGGCCGTGGCCAGGCTGGGCCGGCTGCTCCACGGCTGATGGCCGCACCCCCCCGGGTTCCTTCCCCCAGGAGTCCCCGCCTTCCCCGCCGCTGCGGCACCTGCCGCGTCTACCGGCCGTCGCCGGTGGGGGGACGGGGCTGGTGCACCCACCCGGTCCTGCGGGGGCCGAACATGCGCTCCCTGGTGGACGCCGATGCCCTCGCCTGCAACCGGGGCCTTTACGACTTTTGGGAGCCGGCCCCCGACGGGCGGCCGGCCCGGATGGGCCTTTGGCGGCCGGCGGCCCTGCTCCGCCTGGCCCTCATTCTCATTCCGGCGGCCCTCGTCGTCCTCGTCGTCCTCTACTTCGAGCGGCCGACCCAGCCCCGGGCCGAGACCCCGCCTGCCCCGGAGCCCACCGCCCCGGTGCCCACCCCAACCCCCGGGTTCTACCGGGGCCCGCTGGTGGTGGCCAACACCGGCGGCCTCGGGGTTTACCTCCGGGCGGAACCGGCCAGCGAAACCCGCCGGATTCGGGCCTGGCCGGAGCGGACCCGCCTGGAGGCCCTGGGGGAGGAGGCCGAAGCCGGCGGCCGCCGCTGGGTTCGGGTGCGGGACCCGGCCGGGAATACCGGCTGGGTGCCGGCCGAGTACGTGGAGCCGGGGGGGCCGTGAAGGTCCTGCTGACCGGCTGCGCCGGGTTTATTGGGTCTAAGGTGGCCGAGCATCTTGTCCGGGCCGGGTATGAGGTGGTCGGGGTGGACAACCTCGACCCGGCCTACCCCGTGGTCCTGAAGGCCTGGCGGCTCAAGAACCTCGAATCGGCCCGGGGCTTTTCGTTCCGGCCGGGGACCATCCTGGACCCGGCCTTCCTCGAGGCCCTCTGGGATGGGGCGGGGCCCTTCGGGGCCGTAATCAACCTGGCCGCCCGGGCCGGGGTTCGCCAGAGCCTGCGCAGTCCCCACGGCTACTACGAGGTCAACGTCCTGGGAACCCTCAATCTCCTGGAGCTTTGCCGGCACCGGGGCGTGCCAGCTTTCATCCTGGCCTCGACGTCGAGCCTCTACGGGGAAGGGCCCCGGCCCTTTCGGGAAGACCAGCCCACCGACCGGCCCCTTTCCCCCTACGCCGCGTCCAAGAAGGCGGCCGAGGTCCTGGCCTATACTTACCACCGGCTGTTCAGGCTGGACGTGGCGGTCCTGCGCTATTTTACGGTCTACGGGCCCGCCGGGCGGCCGGATATGAGCATCTTCCGGTTCGTGCGGCGCATCGCCGAGGGGCTCCCCATCGTCGTCTACGGGGACGGCACCCAGGAGCGGGATTTTACCTACGTGGACGACGTGGCCCGGGGGACCGTCCTGGCCCTGGGGGTGCGGGGCTTTGAAATCATAAACCTGGGGAGCGACCGGCCGGTGGAGCTTAACCGGGTGATTCTCGCCATCGAGGGGATTGTGGGCCGGCAGGCCGTCATCGAGCGTCGGCCCCGCCACCCCGCCGATGTGGGGGCCACCTGGGCCGATATCTCCAAGGCCCGGGGCCTTCTCGGCTGGCGGCCGGAGGTGGACCTGGAAACCGGCCTTGAGCTCACGGTAAGCTGGTATCTGGCCAACCGAGACTGGGCCAAAGACGTTGAGGTTGAAGACTGATGACGGGGACGATGCCGGACCGAATCGGGGTGGTGGGCCTGGGCTACGTGGGCCTGGCCCTGGCCACCGCCTTCGGCCGGGTCCACCCGACCATCGGCTTCGACATCGACCCGGACCGCATCCGGGAGCTTCAGGCCGGCTACGACCGCAACCTGGAGTTCTCGGCGGAACAGGTCCGGGCCCCCCACCTGGAGTTTACTTCGGACCCGGCGGCCCTGCGCCGGGCCCAGTTTATCATTGCGGCGATCCCCACCCCGGTGGATTCGGCCAAACAGCCGGACCTTTCGCTGCTGATTGAGGCCAGC
>DAOTYJ010000157.1:0-2075 GCA_034434875.1 Dehalococcoidia bacterium
CCTGCTGGAGGCGGGCGAGGAGGGGCGGGCAGATGTCGGGACAGTGGGCGTAAAAGAACGTCAGAACGACCACCCGCCCCCGCAGGCCCGAAAGGCTGACCGGCTGGCCCGCCTGGTCAACCAGGGTGAAATCCGGGGCCGGGGCGACCTGACGCGTCAGGGCGGAAACCTCGGCCGGAAAGACGGCCAGGCGGCCGGTAACGATTCCGGCGACCAGGAGGGCCGCGGGCAGCGCCGTGGCAAAGCCGAAGAGCACGGCGGCCCGCCGGTCGACGGCCAGCACCCGCCGGAGGTCGCCCCAGAAAAGAAAGGCCAGGACCCCAACAGTAAGGTAGCCCTGGGTTACCAGGATGAACGTCCGGTCCAGGGGAGCGGCCCCGGCCGCCGGGTTGTACCCGCAGAGGCGCTGGAGGGGCTCGAGCCAGGCCGGGGCCGTCTCCCCCAGAAGGGGCGCCAGGACAAAGAGGGCCGTCCAGAGGCCCACCAGGCCGCCGGCCACCACCGGAAAGTAGGGGTGGCCGAGCCAGCCGGTAAGCTTGCGGCCGAAGTCTCGGTCAGCGGACAGGCCAGACATCGGCAAGCCACTTCCAGTTGAGCAGGTAGTAGACGACGAAGATGGCCAGGAAGAGGAAGTTAAGAACCAGGGTCCCCCGGATGTCGGCGTGGGCGGCCCGGGCCTGGCCGGGGCTGTGGGCCTCCGGGACGTCCTGGGCGCCGGCGATAGCCGGGACCGGCCCCAGGCTCGGAATGGGTATCCGCTCAACAACCGGCCCGGCGAAGACCGACATGACGGTTATAAGGACATAAAGGGCGCCCCCGGCGACGGCGAGGATCCCGCCCAGGGTTGTCAGCGTCAGGAAGAGATACGCCGGGGCGTCGAAGGCGAACTTGAGGCCGGCCGGGGCCAGGCTGAAGTCAATGTCCCAGTGGCGCCGGGGCACGCCGTAGGTCCCGGCCATGACCATGCTCACGGTCATAATGATCATGCCGATGCCGAAGAGGTAGGGCTGAATCCGGGCAAGACCTGGCCAGACGACCTGCCGGCGGAAGATGAGGGGAATAACGTAGTAGGTCAGGCCCATGAAGGCCAGGGTGGTGCCCCCGACGACGGTCCCGTGGAAGTGGCCGACGATCCGGTAGGTGTTGTGGGAGATGATGTTGATCTGCTCGGTGCCGAAGACAACCCCGGTAATCCCGCCGATGACGCCGAAAATGATGATGGAAAGGACCAGGGCGGCAAAGCCGGGGTTGCCCCAGGGTGCCCGCCAGAGCCACTCAAAGAGGCCCCGGTTGAAGCCCCGGCGCCGAAGGGCCACCTCAATGGCGGCCGGGACCGAGAGGCCGTGGATCATGCTGGCCAGAACGGCCAGGTGCATGGCATACGAGGTGTTCCAGATTTTCCAGGCCGGGCTGAGGCCGGGGTCGACCAGCAGGTGGTGGGCCGAGGCGATGTTAATGAACAGGATATAAAGGGTGAAGGCGATGCGGGAGACCTTTTCGCTGACGGCCGTGGCCCCCACCGTCAGGCTGGCCAGCAGGTACCAGACGGCCACCATCGCCGAGACGTTGATCTGCTGGGAGGGGTGGCCAATGAGCCAGAAGTTGAGCCGGTAGACAACCGGGTCCAGGTTCGGCAGGACCCCCAGGGACCAGAAGAAGGCCGGCACGAAGGTTATCACCCCGCCGAAGATGGTGACCAGGGCAATAATGGCGGCCGTAAGACCCCCGAAGGTGACCAGGGGCACCGAGCCCTGATAGGTCCCCTCCGCCCGGGCGACCACCAGGCTGGCAAAGAAGAGGCCGACGACGATGAGGGCGCCGACGGCGAAGAGGATGTAGCCCAGGTAAAAGAGGGGGTGGGCCCGGAGGGGGGCGTAGGCGGTAAAGAGGACGTCGGCCTGGCCGAGGAGAATCATGACGTCGGCCAGGATTGCCCCGCCCAGCATGAGGGCCGCGGCCAGCCAGCCGAGACCCGGCGCCGGAAGCCGGCTGTTAAGGACAATGGGGCCGGCAAAATAGAGGATGGCCATTTCGAAAAAGATGATCCAGAAGAGCAGGGCGTTGGCCCCGTGGAA
>DAOTYJ010000158.1:0-18777 GCA_034434875.1 Dehalococcoidia bacterium
TGCGGCCGGGGCCTGGCTGGGGTTTTCGGGCCGGTCGGTCAAGCCGCACACCTATGGGGCGCCTGAGCGGGGGCCGGCGATGGGCCCGCGGCGGAAGCGGGTGTTGGCGGCCGGCCTGCCGGGGCTGGGAAGCCTGCTCCTGGCCCTGGCCGTGGGCACCTGGTTCGGGGGCGGCCCCAATGACTTTCGGCCGGCCCCGGCCGGGGGCGAGGCCTACGAGATGGGCTGGGCCCTGTTTGTGGCCAAGGGGTGTGTGACCTGCCATTTCCATGCCCGGGTGGAATACGCCGGGGTTCGGGTTGGGGTCGGGCCGGACCTGACCGGGGTCGGCCGGCCCGGCTCCCGGGTGCCCCCCAGCCCCGGATACCTGCGGGCCTGGCTGAAAAACCCGCCGGCCATCCGGCCGGAAACCCAGATGCCCAACCTGGGCCTTTCGGACCAGGAAATCGACTACCTGCTGGCCTTTTTGCTGAATTCGCCTTAGTGGGGTGGACGGCATGCGGTTTTGGGCCTGGGGAAAAGTTCTGGTGGTGGGGCGCCGAATTTCCGGGTGGGCAGGCCGAACCGGTGCCGGACCTGGTGGTTGCGGCCCGGCGGCTTGACGGTGAGGCCCCCGGGTGGCGCTCCCAGCGGGCAACCAACGGTTATCACCCTAGCTTCCACCGGGCGATGGTGGGGGTAAGGCTGCCAGCCCCGGGGCTGCTGGGAGTTCGGCGCCCGCTACCGGGGCAACGGACTTAAGGTGGTTGTTTGGGTGCCCTAAAGGCCGTGCAGTGCCAGGGGTGGGCCGAGCAACACCATATTGTGGGCCTGCCGCAGTTCGGGGTCAGGGGGCGGCATCGCCCCGAGACCTGAGACCCTGGTAAAAAATTGCTCCATCAACCCGGCGGGTGTGAAAGCGGTGTGGCGGATTTGTTGCCAGGAAAGTCGAAGAATTGTTGGGTTCCGCCGACCAACCTGACGGCGGGGGCGGCCGGGAAAAGGGGCCGCCGGATCGGGGTATAATCTTTCTTGATGAGCGCCTCGGTCCCGCCCCGCCGGGTGGTGGTCCTCGGCTCCACCGGGTCCATCGGCCGGCAGACCCTTTCCGTCATCGCCGCCTTCGCCCCTCACTGGCAGGTCGTCGGCCTGGCCGCCGGCAGAAATATTACCCTCCTGGCCGAGCAGGCCGAAAGATTCCGGCCCGACGCCGTCTGGTTCCAGGGGGCTGAAACCGCCGGCTGGTCCGGGCCCGGCCGCCTTCAGCCGCCGGAGGAGATGGTTTCCCGGCCGGATGTGGACACGGTGGTGGTGGCCACCGGGGGTCGGGCCGGGCTGGTTCCCACCCTGGAGGCCCTGCGGGCCGGCAAGGCCGTTGCCCTGGCCACCAAGGAGGTCTTGGTCATCGGCGGGCCCCTGGTCGCCGAGGCGGTTTTGGCCGGGCGGGGGGAGGTCCGGCCGGTGGACAGCGAGCACAGCGCCCTCTGGCAGTGCCTGGACGGGGAGGCCGACGGCGTCCCGGCCCCGGGCTGGGGCCGGCCCCTGGTCCCGGGCCGCTTCTCGCCGGGCCGGATCTCCCGGCTCATCCTGACGGCTTCGGGCGGGCCTTTCCGGGACTGGCCCCCAGAACGGCTCCACGAGGCCCGGCCCGAGCACGCCCTCCGTCACCCCACCTGGCGGATGGGCCGGAAGATAACGGTGGATTCGGCCACCCTGATGAATAAGGGGCTGGAGGTGGTCGAGGCCCACTGGCTCTTCGGGGCCCCCTGGGACCGGATCGACGTCCTCCTTCACCCTGAAAGCCTGGTCCACGCCTTCGTGGAGTTCGCCGACGGCACCATCAAGGCCCAGCTCGGGCCGACGGATATGCGGCTCCCCATCCAGTACGCCCTCAGTTACCCCCTCAGACTGCCCAACGCCGACCTTCCCCGGCTCGACCTGGCCGCGGCCGGGTCCCTGACCTTCTGCCGGCCGGACCCCGACCGCTATCCCTGCTTCGGCCTGGCTGTCGAGGCCGGCCGGCTCGGGGGAACCTACCCGGTGGTTCTGGCCGCGGCCGATGAGGCGGCGGTGGAGCTCTTCTGCGAGGGGCAGGTCCGTTTTACGGATATTCCGGCCCTCATTCGATGGGCCCTGGAGACCCACCGGCCCATCCCTAACCCCTCCCTTTCGGATATCCTAGGCCTTTTCGACGAAACCCAGACCCGGGTGAAAGGGGCCGTTCAATGCCGCCGCTGCTGACCTTCCTGCTGGTCCTCGGGGTGCTCGTTCTGGCCCACGAGCTGGGGCATTTTATTACCGCCCGCCTGGCCGGGGTTAAGGTTCTGGAATTCGGTTTCGGCTTTCCGCCCCGCTTGCTGGCCGTGCGCCGGGGCGAAACTATCTACTCGATAAACCTTCTGCCCCTCGGCGGATTCGTTAAGATGCTGGGGGAAGAGGACCCCAGCGACCCCCGGAGCCTGGCGGCCCAGCCCCCCCTCTGGCGGCTTATCATCCTTTCCGCCGGGGCGGCCATGAACGTTTTGCTGGCCGTGGTTCTCCTTTCGGGCACCTATATGGTTCCCCGGGATGTGCCGGTGGGGCAGGTGGTCATCCTTGAGGTTGCCCCCGGCTCGCCGGCCGAGGTCGGGGGCCTTAAACCCGGGGATATCGTCAGGTCCATCAACGGCCGCACCATCCGCAATATCTTCGAGCTTCAGGAAGAGGTCAACGTCAATCTGGGCCGGGACATCCTGGTGACGGTGGAGCGGCCGCCCGAGGCCGTCATCCCCGGCCAGACGATGCCCCCGGGGAGCGGCCGGCCCCTGACCGTCCGGGTCACCCCCCGGTGGAACCCGCCCCCGGGGCAGGGGCCGATGGGGGTAAGAATTCAGCAGGTGAACACCAAGATAATCACCGAGGCTTACCCGGTCTGGGAGGCGGTTCCCAAGGGGGTTGAGCGGAGCTACCGGCTTTTGGTCCTCTTTAAAAACGAAATCTTGACCAGCATTGCCCGCCAGATCTGGCCCCAGCCGGTCGGGCCCATCGGCATCTACCAGATGACGGAGCAGATTCAGGAGCTGGGCCCCAGCTACCTGCTGGAGTTCACCGCCCTCCTCAGCCTGAACCTGGCCATTTTAAACATGCTGCCCATTCCCATGCTGGACGGCGGCCGGGTGCTCTTCGTCCTCATCGAGGTGGCCCGGGGCGGGCGGCGCATCCCGCCCGAGAAGGAGAACCTGGCCCACCTCCTGGGGCTTATGCTCCTGCTGGTTATCATTGCGGTGGTCAGTTACTATGATCTGGTACGCTTATTAAGTGGGGAGTCGGTCGGACGATGAGTCAGCGACGGATTTCGAAGCAGGTCTGGGTGGGCGGTGTGCCCATTGGGGGCGGCGCGCCCATCGTGGTTCAGTCCATGACCACCACCGACACCCGGGACGTTAAGGCGACGGTCCGGCAGATTCGGGAGCTGGAAGACGCCGGGTGCGAAATCGTGCGGGTGGCCGTCCCCGACGAGCAGGCCGCCGAAGCCCTCCGGGAGATCAAGCGGCAGATCCGCATTCCCCTGGTGGCTGATATTCACTTCGACTACCGGCTCGCCCTGATGGCCATCGACGCCGGGGTCGACAAACTGAGGCTCAACCCCGGAAATATCCGGGACCCCGAAAAGATCAAGCAGGTTGTTCGCAAGGCCAAAGAGCGGGGAATTCCCATCCGGGTTGGGGTGAATGCGGGAAGCCTGCCGCCGGCGCCCGTCCAGCTGGCGGCGAAGCGGGCCGGCCGGGAGGTGCCCCACGTGCCCCGGACGGCCGACCGGATGGTCGAGGCGGCCCTCTGGGAGATCGGCATCCTGGAGAGCCTCGATTTCGACCAGATCGTGGTCTCCCTCAAGGCCTTCGACGTGCCGACGGCCATTGAGGCCTACACCAGGCTGGCCGAGAAGGTCCCATATCCCTTCCACGTGGGCATAACCGAGTCCGGCACGCCCCGGACCGGCACCATCCGGTCGGCCGTGGGCATCGGGGCGATCCTCTCCCGGGGCATCGGGGATACCATCCGGGTTTCCCTGGCCACCGACCCCGTCGAGGAGGTCTTCGTCGCCTACGAGATTCTCAAGGCCCTCAACCTGCGGCAGCGGGGGGTCACCCTCGTGGCCTGCCCCAGCTGCGGCCGGGCCGAGGTGGACCAGCTTGGGCTGGCCGCGGCCGTCGAGGAGTACTTAAAGAAGGTTAACGTGCCCATCAAGGTGGCGGTGATGGGCTGCGTGGTGAACGGGCCCGGGGAGGCCTCCGAGGCCGACGTCGGGGTGGCCGGGGGGAAGGGCAAAGGGGCCATCTTCCGGAAGGGGAAGGTGGTGAAAACCGTCCCCGAGGAGGAGATCCTGCCGGCCCTCCTGGCCGAAATCGAAGCCGTCGCCCGGGAGCGGGCGGCGCAGGGTACCCCGACCCCGGCCGACTAGAAGCCCAGGGCCTTCTTTACCGCCGGTACCACCTGCTCGGCAAAGGCCCGGACCTGGACGACTTCATCCCCGGCCACCGGCCAGCAGATGAACGTATCCAGCCTGAGGTCCACGTAAAAGCTTATGAGCGTCTCGACCCAGTGCTCGGGCGGGCCCACGATGAGCCCCGGCCGGCGCAGGCCCCCCGGCGTGTCCGGCCGGCCCAGGTCAATGACCCCCATCACGTTGTAGCCCCGGCGTACGGCCGTGGGCGGCCGTCCCGCCCGGGCGGCCCCCTCGTCGATGAGCCTCTGGCGCTCCAAGACCTGCTCCGGGGGCAGGTAAGCACTGCTGGGAAGCCAGCCGTCGGCCAGCTCCCCGGTCTGGCGCAGGCCCCTCGGCCGGTAGTTGCCGGTCCAGATCCGGATGGGGTGGGCGGGGATGGGGCCGGCGTCGAGCCCTTTTACCCGGTAGTATTTTCCCTCGAAGGTAAGGGGGGACTTGCCCGACCAGAATTCTCGCATCAGCCGGATGGCCTCCCCAAGGGCGGCGACGGCCTCGGCCGGGCTCCGGCGGGGGCCGCCCATGGCCTCGACGGCCGCCGGGTTCGCCCCGGCCCCCAGCCCCAGCTCCACCCGGCCGTTGGTCATCAGGTCCAGGCTGGCGGCGGCCTTGGCCAGCATAACCGCCCCCCGGAGGGGGAGGTTGGCCACGTTGGGGCCGACGTGGACCCGGCGGGTCTGGGCCGCCAGGAAGGCCAGAAGGGTCCAGGTGTCGAAGAAGCGGCCGATGTAGGGGTGGTCCTGAATGGTTATCAGGTCGAGGCCCGAATCGTCGGCGATGCGGGCGATGGCCCTGGCCTTGTTAAAGTTGGCCACGCTGGGGTCCACGTTAGCCCCGAAGAGGGGTTCAAGCCGGTCCTGGGCCATTCTTTTCACCCCCGGCCCACCCTGGCCAGGAGGGCCGTCAGGTCCGAAATTTTAATGGCGTCCAGGTTTTCCACGGCCGAAATCAGCTCCCGGCGGAGGGCCGGGTCGGTGTAGGGCGCGGCCAGCCGCTCAAACTTGGCCGTCAGCGCCTCCCGGCCCATGGGCCGGGTGTGGAACCCTTCGTAATCGGCCTTTTCTTTCTCCAGGACCCGGCCGTCCCGGAGCCGAACCACCACCCGGCAGGGCATCTCCGCCGGGAAGCGGCGGCTGTAATCTTCCCGGGGCCGTACCCGCACCCTGCGCAGGAGGGTCTGGACGTCCTCCCGGAGGATCCGCTCCGGCCGGTACTGTTCGGGCATCACCTGCCCATCCAGGATCATGACCGCCAGGATGTAAGGGAGGCTGTGGTCGGCTTCCTCCTTGGTTCGGACGACGGTTTTATCCCCCTCCTCCCCGCCCCCGATGATGTGGTAGGCCACGTCGAAAATCTCCACCTCGACCGCCTCCACCTGGTCGGCCTTAAACCGGTGCTCGGCCATAAGCTCCTCGAGGGCCTCCACCGCCGACTGGGAGTGGACTTCGGCGTTGTATTTTTTGAGGATGGTCCGGGTCACCCGCTCCAGGTTCTCCCGGGACCAGTCGATGTAAAACCGGCCGGCGATGGCCTCCATAAACCCCTTGTTGCCCTCAAACACCCCGAGGGGGCCGGTCACGCCCCGCATGGCCAGGAAGGCGGAGTGGGTGGCCCCGAAGGCGGTGTTGGGGTAGGCCAGCCCCTTCCAGTGGGAGAGGGCCCCGGTCCGGGTAACCCGCAGGGCGTTGAAGGCGGTGCCGGCGATGGCGATGGCGTGGGCCGTCCGGGCCTCGTCCAGGCCCAGGGCCTTGGCAACCCCGGCCGCGGCCGCGTAAGAGCCCTGGGTGGTGTGGTCGAACCCCCGGGCCCGAACCGGCGCCTCGTCGCTCAGGCGGCACTGGACCTGGTAGGCCACGGCCAGGGCCGCCATAAAATCCTTGCCGGTGCGGCCGGCATACTCGGCCGCCGCCAGGACCGCCCCCAGGTTGTCGCTGGGGTGGCAGGTTTCGCCCGGGGCCAGGTAGGTGTCGTTAAAATCCAGGTAGCGGACCAGGGCGCCGTTATAAAAGGCGGCCCGGTCCGGGGCCGTCCGCCCGCCCCCCACCAGGGTGCAGTGGGGACTGCCCCCGAAATCCTCCAGCTGGGCCCGGACGTACCGGATGGGCTCCCCCGCCAGGGCCCCGATGGCACAGCCCAGCGAATCGAGCACCCGGGCCTTGAGGTGACTGCGGGCCTCGGGGGAAAGGTCCTCGTAAGAAGCCCGGACGACGAAGGCCGCCAGCTCTTCGACCATGGTCATGGGTTGATGCTCCCTCCGATTTTTAGGCCGAAATCAGCAGGCCGACCCGGTCGAAGTCGTAGAGGCCAATGGCCGGCCGGCCGTCGTCGGTGGTCGTCTCGGAGAATTCGATGCCCTCCCGGCTTAAAACGTCCTTAAGGCCTGCGAGGGCCTCGGCCGAAGGCAGCCGGATTTCGAAATATTCGAGGCCGGCGCTGTCTTCGGGCGGGGGCGGCCCGCCCAGGCTGGCCCAGACGTTGAGGCCGATGTGGTGATGGTAGCCGCCGGCCGAGACAAAAAGGGCGCCCCGCCACCGCTGCATCACGTTGAACCCCAGGATCTGGCAGTAAAACCGCTCGGCCCGCCCCAGGTCCGAAACCTGCAGGTGGACGTGGCCGATGCGGGTCCCCGGGGCGATGCCCTCCCAGGGCCGGTCCCCGGCGGCGGCCACAATCCCCTCAAAATCGAGGGGGGCGTTGGCCATCCGCACCTCCGACCCGGCCATCGGCCACTCTTCCCGGGGCTTGTCCCGGTAGATCTCGATGCCGTTGCCGTCGGGGTCCCTAAGGTAAATCGCCTCGCTCACCAGGTGGTCGGCAGCCCCCTCGATGGGCACCCCGTATTTGACCAGCTTCAGGAAGAGCCGGCCAAGGGCCGCCCGGTCGGGCAGCAGGACGGCGAAGTGGTAAAGGCCCGTGGCCGAGTGGGGTTTGGGGCGGGCGTTGGGCCGCTCGATAAGCCTCAGAAGGGGCCGCCCGTCGGCCCCCAGGACGGCCACGCCGTTGCGCCGCCCGAGAAGTCTTAAACCAAAGGGGCCGGTATAAAAACCAAGCGACCGCTCCAGGTCGGCAACCCGCAGGGCCACCTCCCCAAGGGACGTCTCGTCGGGCATTTTAAACCCGGCCAAATCGCAACCCTCCCCTCCCTGCCGGAAGGCAGATTTTCAGCTTAAAAGCTCGCCCTTTACCCGGATCTCCACGTTGCCCCGCAGGGCGTTGGAGACGGGACAGGCCTGGTTGCCCTGCTCCACCAGGCCGTCCACGTCGGCCTGGGTCAGGCCCGGGGCCTTGATGCGGGCGTGGAGGTCCATGGCCGAAATCTTAAGGCCGTTGACCCGGTCCAGGGAGCAGACGGCCGAGACCTCAATCCGCTCCGGGGTGATGTTGCGCTGGCCGAGGAGGGCTGCCAGAACCATGGCGTAGCAAGTGGCGTGGGCGGCGGCGATGAGCTCCTCGGGGCTGGTCTTGCCGTCGGGCTGCTCGGTCCGGGCCGACCAGGTCACCGTCAGCTCGGGGAAGGCGCCGCTTCCGACCCGGAGCCGGCCGGAGCCCTGGGGCAGGGTCCCCTCCCAGACGATGCGGGCCTCGCGCTGGGTGAGCGGCATAGCAAACCTCCTCGGAAGGCGAACTGTCTTTATTATAGCCGATTCTGACGAGCGGTCAGTGGCCCCGGAAGGCCTCCTCCAGCCATTCGGCCACCACCGTGGGCACGATTTTGGCGTCGACGAGAATGGGTTTCGGCATCCCGGCCTCCACCCAGTCCCTTAAAGGCCCCAGGTCTTCCACCCGCCGGACGGTCAGGCCCGCCAGGCCGGCGGCCCGGCCCAGGGCGGCAAAATCCACGTCGGGAAAGCGGACGGTATCCAGGGGCGCCCCCTGGGGGCCGAAATGGTGGACCTCGGCCCCGCAGGCGGCGTCGTTGTAAACCACGACAGCCATCTTAAGGCCCAGCCGGGCCACCGTTTCCAGCTCCGAGAGGCCCATCAGGGCGCCGCCGTCCCCAAGGGCGGCGACCGTCAGCCGCCCGGGGGCGGCCACCGCCGCCCCGATGGCCGTGGCCAGCCCGAGGCCCACGGCCTGAAACGCCTGGGTAAAAACAAATCCCTTGGCGTCGGGGACCCGCAGGTACATGGCCGGGAAGCCCATAAAATGGCCGGAATCGGTCACCACCGTCCGGTCGGGGGGAAGGACCTCGTCGAGGGCAATGGTCAGGGTTCGGGGGTCGACCCGGCCGCCGGTGGCGGCATCCTGATAAGGCACGTTCCGCCAGGCCCCGGCCCGGATGGCGGCGGCCACCTCCGGTGTGCGCCAGCCCGGGCCGGAAACTTCCCGCCGGCCCAGCTCTTCCAGGAGGTCCAAGGCGGTCTCCCGGACATCCCCCACCACGGCCAGGTCCACCCGGCGGTGGGCGCCGATGGCTTCGGCCTCGTGGTCCACCTGGATAACCGCGGCCCCGGGGCCGATGAGCTTTCCGTGGCGGGTGGTCCACATGTTGAGGGAGGCGCCGAAGGCGGCCACCACGTCGGCCTGACGCATAAGCTCGGCCGCCGCCGGCGGGGCGAACCCCCCGGCGATCCCCAGGTACCAGGGGTTTCCGGCGAAGAGGCCGTTGGCCGCCGAAGTTGCCAGCAGGGCCCCCACCCGGTCGGCCAGCCGCTCCAGGACGTCCCGGGCCCCGGCGATGACCGCCCCCCGGCCGGCGATGATGAGGGGCCGCCGGGCCCGGGCCAGAAGCTCGGCGGCCGCCCCCGCCGCCCGGGCCGAGGGCCGGACGGGCTCGGGGGCGGGGAACTGGGGAATCGTCACCTCCCCGGGGTAGGGGGCGGCCTGAACGTCCAGGGGCATCATCAGCGCCACCGGCCGCCGCCCCACCCGGGCCCGCCACCAGGCCCGGGCCGCGTCGGCCAGGGCCGACTCGGGGGTATAGAGCCGTTCCGGGACGGCCCCGACGGAGGCGACCAGCTGGGCCTGGTCGATGCGGAAGTTAGAATGGACGGCCGCCCGGGCGGTATCGGCGGCCAGGACCAGGAGGGGCGTCCGGCTTTTGGCCGCCTCGGTCAGGCCGGTAAGGGTGTTGGTAAGGCCCGGTCCCTGGTGGACGGTGCACACCCCAACTTCTCCCGTTACCCGGGCGTAGGCGTCGGCCATGGTCACCGCCCCGCCCTCGTGGCGGGCGGCGATGAAGTGGGCGCCGGCGGCAACCAGGGCATTGGTGATGTGAAAGTTGCCGCTGCCGACCAGCCCGAAGACGTGGCGGACCCCCAGGGCCCCCAGGAGCTCGGCCACGGCCTGCCAGACGGGCCTTGGTCCCATCAGCCCCGCTCCACCAGGGCGATAACCCGGGCCGGGCTTCCGGAGCCCCCGACGATGGGCAGGGGCGCCACGACGACAACGGCCCCCGTGGCCGGCAGCCGGGCCAGGTTGGCCAGCTGGGTGAGGCCGTATTTTCCGGCCCCCAGGAGGTAGTAATGGACGGGGAAGGGCGGGTCGAAGGCCCCGGCAAGGCCGGCGTCGGTGCCCACCGTCTCAACCCCAATGCCGACGATGGGGGCCTTTTCCGCCAGCCAGCGGGCGCACTCCACCGAAACCCCGGGGGTGTGGGAGCGGCCCTGCTCATCGGGGTTAAGAAAGCCCTCCGGGTCGGCCGCCCGGGCGTCCCAGCCCGTCCGGTAAAGCAGCCAGCCGCCCGCGGGCAGCGGACCGTGCTGGCGCTGCCACTCCTCGATGTGGCCGACTTCCAGCAGAAAGTCGGGGTTCTGGGCGCATTCGGCGCTTTTATCGATGACCACCGCCGGGGCCACCAGGTGCCGGAGGGGCACCCGGGAGACGTCAAGGCCGTCTTTGCCCGTGACCCAGTGGATGGGGGCATCGAAATGGGTACCCACGTGCTCGCCCATGGAAATGTCGTTCCAGTACCAGGCCGGACCCCGCTCGTCGTAGCGGCTGACAACCTTAAGGGAAAAGGGCTGGGTGTTGGCAAAGGGCGGCGGTAACTTTATAACCGGGGTCCGCTCGTGGAGGGGCGAGGTCAGGTCGACCAGCTCCACGGTCCCCCGGGCGATCCCTTCCAGCGGGCGGTCAAGAACGGCCATCTTCCTCCTCCGGCCCATTTTCCGGCGGGCCAGTTGTCTATATACCCGGGGCCGGTTAACTGTCAAATTGCCGGACCTCCGCCCGGGACTTTCCGGTCATCCTGGATATTGCTAGGTTGGGTTATCAGGGCGCACGGCCGTGCGCCCCGACGGAATGGTCGGCGACCTGGCCCATCTTTCCAGAGGGTCCGGTCCCCGCCGGCGGTGGGGCGGGTGCCTCTGGTAGTATTACCAGAGATGACCGGGGAATTCGGGCTGATCGGACGCCTCCGCCGCCTGGTCGGCTCGGCCGGTCCCCAAAGCCCCGACCTGCTGGTGGGCATCGGGGACGACGCCGCCCTCTGGCGGCTGGGGGACCGGATTATCGCCGCCACCACCGACACCCTGGTGGATGGGGTTCATTTCCGGCCGGATATCACCGGCTGGGCCGACCTGGGCTGGAAGGCCCTCGCCGTGAACCTGAGCGACCTGGCGGCGGTGGGGGCGGTCCCCCGTTTTGCGCT
Organism: Dehalococcoidia bacterium; assembly: GCA_034434875.1. Lineage (GTDB taxonomy): Bacteria > Chloroflexota > Dehalococcoidia > JAUQQI01 > JAUQQI01 > JAUQQI01. Next base: position 11,055 of record DAOTYJ010000158.1, read on the forward strand.
GGTCACCCTGGGCCTGCCCCCGGCCACCGGTCCCGACCCCATCGAGCTTCTCTACCGGGGTCTGCTGGAGCTCGCCCGGGCCAGCGGCACCGTGCTCGTCGGGGGCGATATCGTCAGGTCGCCCGTGCTCACCGTAACCGTCGGCCTCTTCGGGGAGGTGGGGGTGCCGTCCGGGGCCGACTGGCGCGCCCACGTCCTGCTCCGGTCGGCGGCCCGGCCCGGGGAGCTGGTGGCCGTCACCGGGACCCTGGGGGCGGCCGCCGGGGGCCTCCGGCTTCTCCTTGCGGACCCCTGGGGGGCCGAGGGGCGGGCCCCGGCCCTGGTCAGGGCCTACCGCCGGCCCCAGCCCCGCCTGGAGGCGGCCCCGGTCCTGGTTGGGGCCGGGGTTCGGGCCGCCATCGACGTCAGCGACGGCCTGGTGGCCGACCTGGGCCATATCTGCGAGGAGAGCGGGGTTGGGGCCGAAATCGAGGCCGAGCGGGTTCCGGTTCACCCCGAGGCGGCCCGAATCTTCGGCCCGGAAGCCCTAATCCTCGCCCTTACCGGCGGGGAAGACTACGAGCTGGTCTTTACCGGCCCGGAAGCCGCAATCGCCAGGGTGGCCGACCGGTCCCCCATCCCCGTGACGGTTATCGGCCGGACCACCGAGGGACCGCCCGGTCGGGTCAGGGTGGTGGGACCGGGCGGGGAAGAGCTTACCCTGACCCGGGCCGGCTGGGACCACCTGGCCCCGGAGGGGCCGTGAACGGCCGGACCGCCGCCGAGTTTGAGGTGGTGCGGGTGGCCCCCGACGCCCGGACCACCCTGGAGATCGGCCGCTGCCTGGCGGGCCTGCTGGAGGCCGGGGACGTGGTGCTCCTTAAGGGCCCCCTCGGGTCCGGAAAGACCACCCTGGCCCAGGGGATCGCCGAGGGCCTCGGGGCGGCCGCCACCAGCCCGACCTTTGTGCTGATTCAGGAGTACCGGGGCGGCCGGCTTCCCGTTTACCATATTGACCTTTACCGGGTGGAAACCGCAGCCGAAGCCTGGGCCCTGGGCCTTACGGATTACTTTTACGGGGACGGGGTCTGCCTGGTGGAGTGGCCGGAGCGGGCCGCCGGCCTGCTGCCCCCGGACTGCATCACCGTGGAGATTGAGTTCTTGGACGACGAGGGCCGCCGGCTCACCTTCCGGGCCGGGGGGCCCCGTTCGGCCGAGGTTTTGCGGAGGTTTGACGAGAGGTGCTGATCGCCCTGGACACGGCCGACGAGTACCTGGGGCTGGCCGCCTACGCCGAGGGGGGGCTGCTGGCGGAGGAGGTCTGGCTGGTGGGCCGGAACCACTCGGTGGAGCTCCTGCCCGGCCTTCGGCGGCTGCTGGCCAAACTCCGGGCGGATATCGGGGCGGTCCGGGCGGTGGGAGTAAGCCTTGGGCCGGGCAGTTTCAACGGCATCCGGGTTGGGGTGAGCACGGCCAAGGCCCTGGCCTACGGGCTGGGGGTCCCGGTCATCGGGGTTCCGACCCTGGAGGCCCACGCCTGGCAGTTTGCGGCCTTCGGCCTGCCGGTGGCCTGCGTTCAGCCCGCCGGGCGGGAGGTAGTTTTCGGGGTATTTAAATTTAAGGACGGGGAGGCGGTTCGGCTGGTGGCGGAGCGGGTGGGCAGTCCGGCCGACCTGGCCGCCGCCCTTCCGGGGCCGGCGGTGGTGTGCGGAAGCCTGCCCCCCGGGCGCCTGGCCGAGCTGCGGCAACATGCCCGGGAGGGGTGGGTTATCCTCTCCGGCACGGCCGGCCGGAGGCGGCCGGGGGTGCTGGCCGAGGTGGCGTGGGGTCGGCTTCTGGCGGGCCGGACCGACGACCCCTTAGCCCTGGAGCCCCTTTACGTTCGGCCGCCCCAGATCACCCCGCCCCGCCGCTCGCCCTTCAGCCCGGACGGCCCCTGAGGCTGGGCCTAACGGAGCCCGCCCTTTACTTTGCTGTAGCAGCTGCTGCAGTAGACCGGCCGCGAATTTCGGGGGACAAAGGGCACGGTGGTTTCGGCCCCGCAGCTGGCGCAGACGACCCGGGTGCTTACGCCCCGGTCGGCCTCCCGGGCCGGCCGGTCCTCGAACCCGCCCCGTTCCCGGCGCCGGTTGGCCCGGCAGGTCGGGCAGCGCTGGGGTTCGTGCTGCAGGCCCTTGGCGGCGTAGAAGGACTGTTCGCCGGCCGAGAACACGAACGTCGCCCCACAATCCCGGCAGGTCAGCGTCTTATCAACATAGGCCGTCATAGCTTAATGAGCCTCCTGGGTGATACCGTTGTCCGCCTCGCCCGGTTGAGTAGACGCCGACCGCCGAAGGGTGGGCGCCACCGAGCCCGGCGCATAAGTATTGACAGATAATCGGTCCGATGTCAAGGCGCGCCCCAAAAGGATGGGCCCTAAGGTTTCGATGATTTCGGCCATGCGCCCGGCCACCCGCTCCGCCAGCTGCTCGCTAAGGGGCTCCAGGGGCCAGGTCTCGTGCAGGCGGGTCCAGCTGGAGGTCCACAGCTCCGGCTCGAAGTTCGGCCCCAGGCGGGCGCAGATGTCGAAGAAGTGGGCGTCGAATTCGGCCAGCCACCGCCGGTTCGCCTCGGGGTCGGGCAGTTCAAAGTGGAGGCCCAGCTCGACCCGCCTGGACCCGCCCAGCAGCCAGACTTCGAAGTGGACCCGGGGGTCGCCGTAGTAGAACTTCACCAGGCCGGCCCCGTGCCGGACCTTAAAGCCTGCCAGCTCGGGGGGTAGCCGCCGGCGGACGGCCTCCGGCAGGGCCGCCAGAAACTGCCAGGCCTTCACTCGACGGTGACGGTCTTGGCCAGGTTCCGGGGCTGGTCGATGTCGCAGCCCCGGCGCAGGGCGATGTGGTAGGCCAGCAGCTGGAGGGGTATGACGGTCAGCACCGGGCTGAGCAGTTCGTCGGCCTGGGGCACGGGTATAAAGTGGTCGGCTTTGGACTCGAGGGCTTCGTCCCCCTGGGTGCCCAGGGCGATGACCACCCCGTCCCGGCTCTTGACCTCGGAGACGTTGCCCAGCATCTTGTCGTAGACCCGGTCCCTGGGGGCCAGCACGACCACCGGCATCTTCGAGTCGATGAGGGCGATGGGGCCGTGCTTCATTTCGCCCCCCGGGTAGCCCTCGGCGTGAATGTAAGAGACCTCCTTAAGCTTTAAGGCCCCCTCCAGGGCGATGGGGTAGTTTACCCAGCGGCCCAGGTAGAGAAAATCCTCCATTTCGAAAAACTTGCGGCCGATGGCCCGAACCTGGGCCTCCTGGCCCAGCACCTCCCCGGCCAGGGCCGGCAGGCGGATAACCGCCCCCAGCCGGGCCTTTACCGCCTCGGGGCTTAGGGCGCCGTTGGCCTGGCCCAGCCGGACGGCCAGCAGGTAGAGGCTGACGACGCTGGAGATAAAGGTTTTGGTGCTGGCCACGGCCATCTCCGGCCCGGCCCGCAGGTCGACAACCCCGTCGGCCAGCCGGGTGGCCTGGCTGCCCATTACGTTGCAGAGGACCACCTGCTTTGCCCCTTGCCGGCGGGCCCGGTTCATCGCCTCGAGGGTGTCCACCGTTTCCCCCGACTGGGTGATGGCCACCAGCAGGGTGTCGGGTCCCAGGACCAGCTCCCGGGCCCGAAACTCCGACCCGACCTCGGCCTCGGCCGGAATCCTGGCCAGGGCTTCGATATACAGCTTGCCGAGGAGGGCCGCATGCCAGGAGGTGCCGCAGGCAACCAGGACCACCCGGCGGATGGCGGCCAGCTCGGCGTCGGCGAAGGGCAGGCCCTCGAAGGCCACCGCGCCCCGCTCCAGGTCGACCCGGCCCCGCAGGACGTTTAAAATCACCTCGGGCTGTTCGTGGATCTCCTTGAGCATGAAGTGGCTGTAGCCGGCCTTGGCCACCGAGACCGGGTCGTAGGGGCTCAGCTGGGCCGCCTTCTCCACCGCCCGGCCCTCCAGGTCCAGATAGGTCACCCCGTCCGGCCGGAGGACGGCCAGCTCGCCGCTTTCCAGGTAGGCGACCCTGCGGGTGTAGGGCAGGATGGCCGGCAGGTCGCTGGCGATGTACATTTCGCCGACGCCGTAGCCCACCACCAGCCCCCCGGCGTGGCCCAGCCGGGCCCCGACCAGCTTGTCCGGCTCTTCCCGGTAGACCGCCAGAAACGCCTGGGCCCCCCGGAGCTCCCGGAGGGCCAGCCGAACGGCGGTTACAAAGTCGGCCCCGGCTTTAAGTTTGGCTTCGATGAGGTGGGCGAAGACCTCGGTGTCGGTCTCGGAGGTGAAGGTGTGGCCTTCGGCCTGGAGCTTTTGTTTGAGTTCCAGGTAGTTTTCGATGATGCCGTTGTGGACGACCACCACGGTTCCGGAGCAGTCGGTGTGGGGGTGGGCGTTTACGTCGGAGGGCTTGCCGTGGGTGGCCCAGCGGGTGTGGCCGACGGCGACGGGACCGTGGGGAATCTCGCCGTTAAGCTGGCTGAGGAGCCGCTCGAGCTTGCCGGCCTTCTTGGTGATGGCCACCCGGCCGCCCGTCTCCAGCACCGCAAGGCCGCAGCTGTCGTAGCCCCTGTACTCGAGCCGCTTTAAGCCCTCTAACGCGACCGGTCCGCCCGACCGCTTGCCGATGTAGCCCATGATCCCGCACATACCGTCCGACGGCCTCCTTACCAAGGGGTATAGCCCACCCTTTAATTATAACGGGGGCGCCCCGGCGGCGATACCCCCGGCCGGCTGACTTCGGGGGAGTGGCGGCCGGGGCGTATAATAGGGGGGCAGATCGGGGGCCCATTCGGCCGGTGACGGACGTCGGGTTCAGCGACGAGGAGTTACTCCGGCGGGTGACCGGGCGCGACCCGGCCGCCCTGGCTTCCCTTTACGACCGGTACGCGCCCCTGGTCTACGGCCTGGCCCGCCGCATCGTCCGGGACGAGGGCCAGGCCGAGGACCTGGTGCAGGAGGTCTTTTTACGGGTCTGGAACCGCCCCCACGTCTACGACCAGGGGCGGGGAAGTTTCCGGGCCTGGCTGCTGAGTATGGCCCACCACCTGGCCGTCGACCTGGTCCGTCGCCGGCGCCGGGAAGTAAGCTACCGGGAAAAGCTTACCGGTTCAGCCGAGACCCCGGACCCCTTCGAAGAGGCCCTCACCGAGGTGGACGGGGCCAACGTGCGGTCCCTGCTGGGGCGGCTGCCCCCGGACCAGCGGCGGGTGGTGGAGCTGGCTTACTTTGAAGGCCTCACCCACCGGGAGATCGCCGAGCGGCTCGGGGAGCCCCTGGGTACCGTCAAGACCCGCCTCAGGCTCGGCATAATGAAACTGCGCGCCCTTTATGAGGACGGAAGCCGATGACGACCCTGCCCGGCGGCTGCGATTCCGTCCGGCCCGAACTGCCGGCCCTGGCGGCGGACGCCCTGGAGCCGGCCGAGGCCGCGCCCCTCCGGACCCACCTGGAAGTTTGCGCCGCCTGCCGGGCCGAATACGCCGCCTACCTGGAGGCCCTTTCGGGCCTGGCGGAGGAGGTTGCGGCCGAACCGCCCCCCTCGGTCCGCCGCCGGCTGGTGGCCGCCGCCCAGGCCGATGCCGCCGGACCGGCCCGGCGGCGGGAGCGCCTGCTCCTCCTGGGCTTTGCGGCCGCGCTGGTGCTGGCCATTTTCAGTCTGGCCCAGGGTTTCGCCCTGCGCCAGCAGCTGGACCGGCTCCAGCGCTGGGCCACCGACGAGTATGAACTGTGGGATTTTGTGCTGAGCCCGAACCTGGTGGTTCGGCCCCTCCGGGGCACGGAGGCGGCGCCGGAGGCCTACGGCCGCCTGCTCTTTATCCCCGGCCGGCAGCGGGCGGCCCTGGTGGTGAACCGCCTGCCCCCCCTGGAGGGCGGCCGGGTTTACCAGGCCTGGCTCCGGCGGGACGGGGAGAGGATAAGCCTCGGAACCTTTCAGACGGACGAGTCGGGAAGGGCCAGGCTTTTCTTCCGGCTGCCGCCGGACTTCGACACATACCAGGAGATGGGGGTTACCATCGAGCCGGGGGGCGGGAGCGCCGGGCCCGGCGGGGTTAGGGTTCTGGTGGGCTCCCTTAAAGGGGGTTCGGATTAGCCGCCTTCGGCCGCAATCTGGTCGGCGACCTCTTCGAGCCGCCGGACCACCGCCTCGATAATCCAGTCGGGGGTGGAAGCCCCGGCCGTAACCCCCACCTTCGACCGGCCCCGCAGCCAGGCGGGGTCAACCTCTTCCGGAACCTCGATGTGGTGGGTCTCGACCCCTTCGGCGGCGCACATCTCGGCCAGGTGGCGGGTATTGGCGCTGTGGCGGCCGCCGATGACCACCATCAGGTCCACCTGGCGGGCGAGCTCCACGGCGTCCCGCTGCCGTTTGATGGTGGGGTCGCAGATGGTGTTTATCACCCGGATCTCCAGCGGCCTGGGGAAGGCCCAGTCCATAATCGCCTTGACGAACTGGCTGAAAAGGCTTACCGGCTGGGTGGTCTGGGAGACGATGCCGATTTTGTGGGGGAGGGGTTTAATTTTTTTGAGCTCTTCCCAGTCGAGGGTAGCTAAGGTCCTGGCGTTCCCGGCCCAGCCCAGGGCGCCCCTCACCTCGGGGTGGTTGGGCTCGCCGAAGATGACGATAAAAAATCCGTCGTCGGCCAGCTTTTTGACGGCCTGGTGGACTTTGGTCACCAGGGGGCAGGTGGTGTCGACCACCTCGTAGCCCCGGGCCCGGGCCTCGGCCGGGATGTTGGGGCCGGCGCCGTGGGCGGTGATGGCCACCACCGGGGCGTCCACCTCGTCGAGGCTCTTTACGACGGTGACCCCGACCTCTTCGAGGCGCTTGACAACCTGGAGGTTGTGGACGACCCCCCCGAGGCTCTGGACCCGGCCGTACTTTCGGCCGGCGGCCTCGATGACCTCCAGGGCGCGCCGGACCCCGAAGCAGAATCCCCGCTCCTCGGCCAGGATGATCTCCGGTCGGCGGTTGGCCACGGTCAGCCCTCCGGTCCGTTCTACCCCTCGATCATAGCACAAACTACACGGAAAAGAGCCGGCGGGCGCGCCGCCGCTCGACCCCGGCCTCCCGGAATCGGCCCGGGGCGAAGGGGGTCAGGTCGACCTCGGGCGTCCGGCCCGTTATCAGGTCGGCGATAAGCCGGCCGGAGTAGGGGCCCATCAGGATCCCGTTTCGGCCGTGGCCCGTCGCCAGCAGGACCCTTTCCCGACCGGGGACGGGCCCGAGGATGGGCCGGTCGTCGGCGGCCAGGGGACGAAGGCAGGCGGTGTGGCTTACCAGCCGGGCGTCGGCCAGGCCCGGGACCAGCCGGAGAACCCCCGCCAGGATGAAATCCCGGGCCTCCGGGGTGGTGCTGGGGTCGAACCCCACCGGCTCTTCGGTGGTTCCGGCCGTAATCAGCCCGTCAAGTTTGGATAGAACGTAGTGGTCGCCGTACATGACGCAGTAGGCCAGGGGCGGTCCCTCCAGTTTGAGGCGGAGGAGCTGGCCCCGGAGGGGCTCGACGGGGACGGGCATCCCCAGCCACTCCCCGGCCAGGGCCGTCCAGGGGCCCATGGCCAGGACGACGAATTCGGCGGCCGCCGCGCCCGAATCGGTGATAACCCGGGGCCGGCCGCCGGCCGGCGCCTCCAGGCCCTTCACCCCGGCGTAGCGGATTTCGGCCCCGGCCAGCTCAGCGGCCCGGCCCAAAGCCAGGGTGAGGCGGTAGGCGTCCGCCTGCCCCTCCCCTTCGGC
>DAOTYJ010000159.1:0-2613 GCA_034434875.1 Dehalococcoidia bacterium
CCAGGGGCTTATGCCCTTGGGGAGCCTCTTTGCCGGGACGGCCGCCCAGCTCTGGGGCTCGCCGGTGGCCTTCGGGCTGATGGGCCTTTCGGTTATCATCGTATCGGCGGCCGTCGGCCTGCCCACCCTGCGCAAGGGATGACCGGGGTTTTAATTACCCTGTTCGGCCTTTTAAACGGCCTTTTCGGGGGCGCCTGGGTCGACCCGGCCCATCCGCCCCCGGACTGGCAAAACACCCTCGGCCTCGGGGCCGGCGAGCGGCTGGGCCAGAGCTTCGTTTCGGCCCACCTGGGCCTGATGGGGGTCGAGGTGGGCCTCCGGGCCGAAACCCCGGCCCGGGTAAGCCTCGGCCTCTTTCGGGGCTGGGGTCCCGAAGGGGAGCCCTTGAAGACGGCCGTCTTTGACTTAGGGCCCGAAGGTCCCCGCTTTTACCGCTTAGAACTTGGGCCCGAAGTTTTTTCCCACAACCGGCCCTATTACCTGGAAGTTGAGGTCCTTTCCGGGTCGGTTCGGGCCGCCGCGGCCCCGGCCGGGCTTCTGGCCGACGGGGCCTTGAGCCGGGACGGCCGGCCCGAAGAATCGGCCGACCTGGTTTTAAGGCTTGTTTACGCCCCGGCCGGCCTGATTCTGGGCCTTCTTGAGACAGGCCTTCTGACCCTTTACTGGCTGGGACTTTCGGCCGTTTTGCTTTTGATTCCGGGGCTTGGGCTCGTCAAGGCGGCCCGGGGTCCCGGCCGGGTCACCGCCGACGACCTGCTTCTGGCCGGGGGCGGCGGCCTTGCCCTCTATCCTTTGGGCCTGCTCTGGGCCGACCTTTTCGGCCTCAAACCCGGACCCTGGCTTATCGTAGCCTTGAATGCCCTCGGGCTTTTGGCCCTTCTGGGCGTTTACCTTCGGGGCCGGGGCAAGGCCCCCGAGGCGGAGGCCGTCCCCGAGCCGCCGGGGGCCCTTCTTGCCTTAGGGGGCCTTCTGGGGCTGGTCTTGCTGGTGAGGTTTTTGGTCATCCGGGGCCTTCCCGGGCCCCAGTGGGGCGACAGCGTCCACCATGCCATCATAACCGAGCTTATCCGCGGAAACGGCGGCCTTTTTGCCGACTGGACCCCATATGCCGACCTTACAAGCTTTAGCTATCACTTCGGGTTTCACGCCTTTTCGGCCGCCTTAAGCTGGGTAAGCGGGGCTTCGGCCCCCGAGGCCGTTCTGGCGGCCGGCCAGCTTCTGAACGGCCTGGGGGTTTTAGGCCTTTACCCGCTGGGCCGCCGGCTTTTTAATTCGGCCTGGGCCGGGGTTTTCGCCGTCCTTTTGGGCGGGCTGCTTTTCCCGGCGCCGGCCTACTATGTGCGCTGGGGCCGGTACACCCAGCTGGCCGGGCAGGTGATTTTGCCGGCAGTCCTGGTTTTCAGCCTGGGGCTTGTGGGGGCCAAGGGCCGCCGGCTCGGCCTTTTGGGGGCGGCCGGCCTTTTGCTGGGCGGGCTTTTAGTCACCCATTATCGGGTTGCGGTTTTTTACGGGGCCTTTGCCCTGGGCCTGGGTCTTTTTTGGGCGGCCCGAAGGGGTCTAAAGGAGCCGGCCTTAAGGCTTGGGGCCGTGGGGCTTCTGGGCCTAATCCTTACCCTGCCCTGGTGGCCCCGGGTGCTGGAGGGCAGGCTTTTCCGGATTGCGGCCGAGTACTTAAAGCCTTCGGTGGGGATTGAGTCCAATGCTTTCGGCCCCCTTTTGGGTTATCTTCCGGCCTGGGCCTGGGTTTTGTGGGCCTTAAGCCTGGGGCTGGGCCTGTGGGGGCGGGTCGACGGGGTAGCTCTTTTGGGCCTCTGGTCGGGGCTGGCCTTTTTGCTTACCAACCCGGACCTTTTAGGCCTGCCCGGGGCCGGGTTTGTGGGCAACTTTACTCTGCTCATTGGGGCGTACATTCCGGCGGCCCTTAACCTGGGCTGGGCCGGGGCGGCCCTGGCCGGAAGGCTGAGGCCGAAGCCGGTTATCCTGCTGGGCCTGCTTCTGGGGCTGGGCCTTTTTGGGGCCTACCGGCAGGTGGGGATTGCCGAGCCCGGGGCCCACAGCCTGCTTACCTGGACGGACCTCGAGGCCTTAAGGTGGGTCAGGGAGAATACGCCGCCGGATTCGGGGTTTTTGATAAACGGGTTTTTTGCCTACGGGGGAACCACCGTAGTGGGGGCCGACGGGGGCTGGTGGCTGCCCCTGCTGGGGGGCCGGCGGGCGTCGGTTCCGCCCATGCCGTACGTGAGCGAGCGGCCCCGGGACCCGGAATACGTGGCCCGGGTGAACGGCCTTATGGGGTTGGTGCTCGAGAGGGGACCGACGGACCCCGAGGTGATGGCAGGGCTTAAGGCGGCGGGCATCGACTATGTCTACATCGGGCAGAAGCGGGGCCGGGTGAACAATCCGACGGGGCGGACCCTCGAGCCGGCCGAGCTTTTGGCAAGCCCGGCCTACGAGCCCGTCTACCACCTCAACCGGGCCTGGGTTTTTAAACTCCGGCCCTGACCGTGTTACAATTAGGCGAAGGAGGTTGAACGCACCATGGCCGAGTCGATTCTGAAGGGGACCTGGCGGGTAAAAGCCGGACTTGCCCAGATGCTCAAAGGCGGGGTGATC
>DAOTYJ010000160.1:0-8655 GCA_034434875.1 Dehalococcoidia bacterium
ATCGTAAATCTGATAATGAACGTTGCGGTCGACGAAGGCCCGGGAGCGCATCGGGTCAAAGTCGATGACGTCGTTTTCGAGGACGAAGACCAGCGTCCCCCCGTAACTGGGCCGACCGGCCGGCGGTTGGGGCGCCGCCGGCTGGCTGGGCCCCGGACTGCACCCGAAGGCCGCCAGGGCCCCGACGCCCAGGCCGGCGCCTAAAAATTCCCGCCTGCTGAACCTCCGGCTGACCATTGCCTGACACCTCCTGCTAAGGGGAATAAAGGCTTTCCGTAAGCCGGGCTCCAGGGCGTGTTGCGTATGCCGCCGCCATTAACTATAATTGCGGTGAGCGAATACCTGCGGTCCCGTTAAAGCTGGGCCCGGCTCGGACGGCAGGCGCTTTTAATTATCGGGCGGACCCTGGGAGATGTCCGTAGAGCCGGTTCTGGAAGTAAAAAACCTAAAAACCTACTTTTTCACCAGGGAAGGAATCGTCCGGGCCGTCGACGGCGTATCCTTTGAGGTGGGCAGGGGCCAGGCCCTCGGGGTGGTCGGGGAAAGCGGCTGCGGCAAGAGCGTGACCTCCCTTTCGATTATGCGGCTTGTTCCCTACCCGGGCCGCATCGTCGAAGGGCAGGTGATCCTGCACGGCAACGGCCAGGCGGTGGACCTGACGGAGCTTCCCGAAGAGGAGATGCGCCGCATTCGGGGAAACGTCATTTCGATGGTCTTCCAGGACCCCATGACCTCCCTGAATCCGGTCCTAACGGTCGGTTTCCAGGTTGCCGAACCCCTCCAGGTTCACCTGGGCCTGAGCCCGGCCGAGGCCCGGCACCGGGCCGTGGAGCTTCTCCGACGGGTGGGCATCCCCGACGCTGAACGGCGGCTGGACGATTACCCCCACCAGTTTTCGGGGGGCATGCGCCAGCGGGTGATGATCGCCATGGCCTTGGCCTGCAACCCGAAGCTGCTTATCGCCGACGAGCCCACCACCGCCCTGGATGTCACCATTCAGGCCCAGATCCTTGACCTGATCATGCGCCTCAACCGGGAGCTGGGCACCGCCGTCATTTTGATCACCCACGACCTCGGGGTCGTGGCCGAACTCTGCCACCGGGTCGTCGTCATGTACGCCGGCCGGGTGGTGGAGGCCGCCGACGCCGACAGCCTCTTTAACAGCCCCAAACACCCTTACACCGTCGGCCTGATGGGGTCGGTGCCCCGCCTAGGCCCGAAGGTTAAGGAGCGGCTTAAACCCATCCGGGGCCTGCCCCCCAGCCTGCTCAACCCCCCGGCCGGCTGCCGCTTCCGCCCCCGCTGTCCCTATGCCGAAGCCCGGTGTGCCGAGGAGCCCCCGATGGTCCAGGTGGGGGCTGACCATCGGGTTGCGTGCTGGCTCTATGTCTGAAGAGAAGCCCCTCGCCCACCCCCCGACTTCGGGTCCCACCGCCCGGGATGTTCTGCTTTCGGTTCGGGAGCTTAAGAAATATTTCAAAGTTGGGGGCGGATTTCTAAAAAAGCCGGCCGTCGTCCGGGCGGTGGATGGGGTAAGCTTTGACATCCGGCGGGGCGAAACCTTTGGGCTGGTGGGGGAGTCCGGCTGCGGCAAGACCACCCTGGGCCAGACGATTATCCGCCTTTATGAGCCCGACGCCGGCCAGATCATTTTCGACGGCCACGACATCACCCACCTGCCCGAGGGCCGGCTTCGGCCCCTGCGGCGGGGGATGCAGATGGTCTTTCAGGACCCCTATTCGTCCTTAAATCCCCGGATGACGGTGGGGGCCATCATCGCCGAGCCGTTAGAGATTTTTAGCGTCGGTTCCCGGGCCGAGCGGGAGGCCAGGGTTAAGGAGCTTCTGCGGGTCGTCGGCCTCAATGCCTATTTCGTCAACCGCTACCCCCACGAATTTTCCGGCGGCCAGCGCCAGCGCATCGGCATCGCCCGGGCCCTGGCCCTCCGGCCGAAGCTGGTGGTCTGCGACGAGCCGGTTTCGGCCCTGGACGTCTCCATTCAGGCCCAGGTGCTCAACCTGCTTAAGGACCTCCAGGCCGAGTTTAACCTGACTTATCTATTCATCGCCCACAACCTGGCCGTCGTGGCTTACATAAGCGACCGGGTGGGCGTCATGTACTTGGGCAAGCTGGTGGAGGTCGGGCCGACCCTCACCATCATGAACAGCCCGAGGCACCCCTACACCCTGGCCCTCCTCTCGGCGGTGGCCGTTCCCGACCGCCGGTATAAGAAGCGGCGGATCATCCTGCCGGGGGACGTGCCGAGCCCTATCAACCCGCCCGCCGGCTGCCGCTTCCACACCCGCTGCCCCATCGCCCGCCCGGAATGCGCCGAGGTCGAACCCGAACTTCGGGAGGTCGGCCCGGACCACCTGGTGGCCTGCCACTACGCCGAGGTTGCCCCGGCGGAGCTAAAAGGAGCAGGGGGTTAAGATGCTTCGTTACGCCCTGAGCCGAATCTTGATGATTCCGCCCACCCTGCTGGCGATGTCTTTGATCATTTTCGTCGTCATGCACAACACGCCCGGCTCGCCCCTTCAGCCCGAGGGGGCCAACCCCCTCAGTCCCGAAGACCTTAAAAACCTGGCGGCGGCCTGGGGCCTCGACCGGCCCCTCCACGAGCAGTACGTTAACTTCCTGGTAAAGGCCGTCCAGCTCGATTTCGGCTACAGCTACAGCTACCGGACCAGTAAAGTAACCGAGATAATCGGCCGCACCTTCCCGGTCTCCCTCCACCTGGGGACCATGGCCCTGCTCTTTGCGGTGGTGGTCGGGATGACCCTGGGGATTCTGGCCGCCATCAACCAGAACGGCCCCATCGACTACTTCTGCACCTTTACGGCCATGCTGGGGGTGGCCACCCCTAACTTCGTTCTGGCGGTGATTTTGATAATTGTTTTCGTTATGCTTTTGCCCGTTATCCCCCGGACCGGCGGCTGGGACCAGCCGGTGGACTGGATCCTCCCCACCATCACCTTGGGCCTGGGGCCCATGGCCATCATCGCCCGGTACACCCGCTCCAGCATGGTGGACGTCATCCGCTCCGACTACGTCCGGACGGCCCGGGCCAAGGGCCTCACCGAGGGACGGGTGATTCTGGTCCACGTCCTCAAAAACGCCCTGATTCCCCCAGTGACCATTCTGGGTCCCCTCTTTGCGGCGGTGGGAACCGGCTCGCCCTTCGTGGAGCTCATCTTCCGGGTGCCGGGGATGGGCAGGTTCTTCGTCCAGAGCCTGCTGGCCCGGGATTACCCGATGATTATGGCGGTCTTTTTGCTGTTCGGGGCCTTTGTGGTCATTATGAACCTGGTGGTGGACCTGGTTTACGGCTTCCTGGACCCGAGGATCCGGTACGACTGAGGAGGTCCTGAGATGCAGCTTTTCGAAGCCGACCCCCGGGCCCGACTGGAAAGGGCCCTCGCCGTACCGACCACCCCCGAAGAGGAGCTGGAGTGGGTACCCACCCGCCGGGCGAGCCTCTGGGGCGACGCCCTGCGGCGGCTCATCCGCAACCGGCTGGCCATGTTCGGGCTGGCCGTCATCCTTTTCTTCTCATTCCTGGCGATTTTTGCCCCCCTCCTCGCCCCCCACGACTACGCCGAACAGTTCTGGGACCACATCGCCGAGTACCCGTCCTGGCAGTTCCCCCTGGGCACCGACCTTAACGGCCGGGATATGCTCAGCCGGATGATTTACGGGGCCCGGGTCTCCATGACAGTAGGACTGGTGGCCCAGTTTATCGTCGTTCTGATCGGGGTGCCCATCGGGGCCATCGCCGGATACTACGGGGGGAAAGTGGACACCGCCATCATGCGGCTGGTCGACATAATGTACGCGTTTCCCACGTTGCTCTTCGTCATCCTGATAATGACCATGCTGGGCAAGGGGCTTTTTAATATCTTCATCGCCATTGGCCTGGTGGGCTGGGTGACCCTCAGCCGGCTGGTGCGGGCCCAGATTCTCTCCTTGCGGGAGAAGGATTTTGTTAAGGCCGCCCGGACGATGGGGGCCTCCGGCGGGCGGATAATTCTGCGGCACCTGCTGCCCAACGCCCTCACCCCGATAATCGTCGCCGTAACCTTCGGCATTCCCCAGGCGATCTTCACCGAGGCCGCCCTCAGCTTCATCGGGGTGGGGATCAACCCCCCGACCCCGTCCTGGGGCCAGATGGTGGGCGAATACCAGCAGTACATCCGGTCCTACTGGCACATGTCTTTATTTCCGGCCCTGGCCATCGGTCTGCTGATGCTGGCCTTTACGTTCTTCGGGGATGGCCTTCGGGACGCGCTGGACCCGCGCATGAACGAGTAACTTTAAAGGCGAGATATCAGCAGACGGTGCCGAAGGGCCGAGACTTGACAACACCGCCAGATTTAATTATTATCATGCCAAAACAAACGGCAGGTTAAACCAAATTTGCGAGAAAGGAGGCAGGCCACATGGCGGACATTTTTCGCTGGTGGGAAGATGAGGAGCAGCTTAAGCTTCTGGCTCGACGGTTTGAGGCGGTTCGGCTGGGTCGGCGGGAGTTCTTGGCGATAGTTGCGGCGGCCGCGGCCGCCGGCGGCTACGCCTGCGCCCCGACCCAACAGCCCCAGCAGCCTAGGCCCGAGGAGTTGGGGGAGAAGCTGGCCAAGGAGCAGGTTTTCCGGACCAATACGGAGCAGGACCCGGCCAGCCACGACTTTAATAAAGACCTTTACTGCGGCGGCTTTGCCAACCTCTTCGCCGGGCTAACCATGTTCGACCCGGACTTCGAGGTGCGGCCCGACATCGCCGAGCGCTGGGAGCCCAACGCCGACGGCTCGGTCTGGACCTTCTACCTGCGCAAGGACAGCCGCTGGTCCAACGGCGACCCGGTAACGGCCCATGACTTCGAGTGGTCCTTTAAGCGGCAGCTGGACCCCCGCACCGCCGCCCCCTACGCCGGCTTTCTTTATGACTTGAAGAATGCCGAGGCCGTCAACCGGAAAAAGATTGACGACATCAACGCCATCGGCGTTCGGGCCAAGGACGACTATACCCTGGTGTGCGAGCTGGAGGGTCCCCGGGGCTACTGGCCGGTCCTCACCTCGTACATCGCCGCCCTGCCGTCCCACCGCAAGTCCGTCGAAAAATACGGCGACAACTGGACCGACCCGAATAAAGTCCCCGAGGTGGTGAGCAACGGGCCCTTTAAGCTGGTCCGCTGGGAGCACGATAAGGTCTATGAGGTGGTTAAAAACCCCAACTACTGGAAGGCAAAGGACATCAAGATCGAGCGGGTCATCGTCCCCGTCATCGGGAGCGCGGCCAGCCAGCTGGCCTACGAGAATAACGAGATCGACTGGCACTGGCGGGTGCCCCTGGGGGAGTGGCGGCGGGTTCAGGCCGACCCGAAACTGTCGAAAGAGATCATCAAGTTCGACCTGGTGGGCACCTTTTACCTGGAGCTGGGCGTAAAATACAAGCCCTGGGACGATAAGCGGGTCCGGCAGGCGGTGGCCCACGCCATCGACCGGGAGCGGATCACCAACGCCGTCCTGCAGGGCCTCGGCCGCCCGGCCTACACCTTCAACCCGCCGGGCTGGTGGGGTTTCAACCCGAGAATCACCAAGGATCATCCCCTGGTTAAATATGAGGGGAAGGACGCCATCAAGTACCTGCAGGGCACCCCGTATGAGGGCGGCCGCAACTGGCCCCCCATCAAGATTTACATGCGGGAGGAGGGCGACGCCCCCAAGGCCGCGGCCCAGGCCATCATCCAGATGCTGAAAGAAAACCTCAACATGAACGCGGAGCTGGAGGTGATGGAGCCCCGGGCCTTCCGGGGTCAGCTCTGGGAGCACAAGCTCCAGACGGTCTGGATCCGCTGGTATATGGACTACCCCGACCCCAACAACCAGCAGTACCAGGTCTTCTACTCGAAGTTTGCCACCGGCCAGCGGCACCAGTGGTCCAACGAGGAGTACGATAAGCTCGTAAGCGAGGCCAAGGGCCTCGTCGACCGGCAGAAGCGGGCGGAAATGTACTGGAAGGCCGACGAGGTCATGCTCCAGGATGCGGCCTTTGTCTTCGTTTACTACCCGCTGGGGGTGGGCCTGCTTAAGCCCTGGGTGAAGGGGATGCCCAAGACGAAGGACGGCGACTGGCGGCCCAACTGGAACATCTTCGTCCGCATGTACGACTATCTTTACATCGTCGAGCATTGAGCCTGCGGCGGCGGGGCCGCACCGGGCCGCCGGATAATCCTCCGGCGGCCCGCCCTTTTCGGCCGGTTTTGCTAAAATCTCGGGCGTGCAGGGTCCGGGAACCCCAGGTAAACCCGACCGCCGGCCGGGCCGCGACCTGGCCGTCGCCGCGGCCCTCTTCGGTTTCCTGGCCGCGGTTTACCTGCTCACCTTTGGCGGCCGCTTCGGCTCCATCGACGAATTCGCCGCCTACGCCCTGACCGAAAGCCTGGTTCAGACCGGCCGGACCGACACCCCTCAGCTCGGGTTCGCCCGGTTTCACAACCCCGTGGGCCGGGTGGAGCCGGGCCAGGCTTTCATGGCCGTTCCCCTCTACGCCCTGGCCCAGCGTCTTCCGGCCGTAAACACCATCCACGCCGTCATGCTCCTCAACGTGGTGGTGACCGCCCTGACCGGGGCCGGCCTCTTCCTGGTGGCCCGGGGGCTGGGTTTTGGGCCGGCGGCATCCCTGCTGGCGGCCCTGGCCTTCGGCCTCGGAACGATGGCTTGGCCCTATGCCCGGACGTTTCTGCGGGAGCCCGCGGTGGGCCTGGCCTGGGTTGGGGCCTTAGGGGCTTTCCTGGCCTGGGGCCGGTCGGGCCGACCCGGTCTAGGGCTGGTGTGGGTCCTTTGCCTGGTCTGGGCCGCGCTGGTCAAGGTCACGGCGGCCGCGGCCGTGCCCGCCTTCCTCGGGGCGACGCTCACCCTTCGGCAGACTCCCCGGCGGTGGCTCCTGGCTGGGGGGGGCGGCTTGCTGGCCGCCTTTGGGGTTGCCGCCTGGCGGTTCGGGCCGGAGGGGCTGACCGGGCTTCTTCCCGAGTATTCCCCGGGTGACCTGCTAGCCCGAACTTACGGCCAGCTTTTGAGCCCGGCCAAGGGTCTGCTCTTCTTTTCGCCGCTGGTCCTGCTCGTAATCCCAGGCTGGGTCGGGGTGTGGGGCCGTAGCCGGGCGGCCGTCGTCGCCGCCCTGGGAACCGTTGTGGGCACCCTCCTGGTTTACGGGGGCTACCAGGTCTGGTACGGGGGCCTTACCTGGGGTCCCCGCTTCATGGTCCCCATGCTTCCCCTACTTTGCCTGCCGGCGGCCGCCCTGGCCGAGGCCCGGGGGCCGTGGGGGAAGGCCCTGCTGGCCGGGGGATTCCTGCTGAGCCTGCCGGTCCAGCTGGCGGTGGTGGCCGGGGCGTGGGACCGGGCGGTGCTTCAGTTCGACTGGGCCACCGACCCGAACCTGCCCTGGCACGACCTGCGGCTCTGGTACCGGTCGCCCGCCGTCTACCAGCTCGCCCACTGGGGCCCGGAACAGGTCGACTTTCTCTGGTGGCACCGGCTGAGCGACGGCTCGGAGGTTCGGGACCTGACCCTTGGGGGTCTGCTGGGGCTGGGGGTCGCGGCGGCGGGGGGACTGGTGTGGGCGGCCTTAAAGGGCCTGCGGCCGGCCCTGGTCGGGGCCGCCAGCCTGGCGGTTTTCGGGGTTGGGGCGGCCGGGCTCCTGGGCCGGAGCGCCGGGCTTACCCGGGACTTTCCCGGCCTTCCCCTGGCCGAGGCCCGGGAGCTGGCCGCCCGGGTGACGGCCTCCGGCCAGCCTTTTACCCTGGTTACGGTTTCCAATGAGTTTTACATTCACTACTGGCTCGGCCTGGTGAAGGGCCGGTTTGTCCACTTCTGGTACTCGCCCCAGCAGCGGGCGGGGTTTGAGGCCGCCCTCGGGCCGCCCGGGTCGAAGGTTATCTGGCTGGTTGTGGACCGGTCCCACCTACCCCCCGGGGAGTCGGGGCGGGACCTCGAGTTCTGGCTCAACACCCACGCTTACCGGTTTGCGGCCGGGTGGGTGGGAAGCTGGGAGCTTTTCGGCTATTTGCCGCCGGCCGGACCCCTGCCCAGGGTTCGGGCCGGCTACGTCTGGGAAAACGGGGTGGAGCTGGCTGCCTTCGGGGCCGAAGCCTACCGGGTGCGGGCCGGGGAGGCGTTTCGGCTGGAATTCGATTTCCGGGCGGTTGGGCCGGTGGACGGCGACTATGAGTGGTTCGTTCACCTGCTGGCCCCCGACGGCCGGGTCGTTTTAGGCCGGCACGCCCCGCCGGGGTTCGGGGCCCTGCCGACTTCGGGCTGGGCCGTGGGGGCGACCGTGACCGACCGGGCCGCCATTCTGGTCCCCCCGGATACCCCGCCGGGCGAGTACGACCTTGTTGCCGGGTTTTTCCGGCCGGGGTTCGGGCCGGTGCCCCTGACCGGCCCGTCAGGGGCAGGGGCCGAATACGCGGTCCTCGGCCAGGTGACCGTCACGGGGGCGGGCGGCGGCTAGCCCAGGAGCCAGCCCACGTTAAGGGCCAGGTCGGGAAAAGCCAGGGGCGCCACGGCCCCGTCCGGCCCGAAGGTAAGGGCCTGCCGATAGCCCTGGGAGTGCGGCTGCCGGTAGGCGGTGAGGGTCCTGCCGTTAAGGTCGACG
>DAOTYJ010000161.1:0-8365 GCA_034434875.1 Dehalococcoidia bacterium
CGAGGGGGCCAGAAGGCTCATTGCCGAGGCGGGCAAGGGCCAGCTCCAGTTCGAGTTTCTGGTTCCCTCGGGCGACCCCCAGACCCTGCAGCTGGCCCAGCTGGCCAAAGCCGACATCAAGGCCCAGATTGTCCAGCTGGAATTCGCCCAGATCCTCCAGCTCCAGAATGAGAAGTCCTTTAAGGGCATGACCCTGGTGGGCTGGAGCGGCCGGATCGACCCGGACGGCAACGTCTACGACCATATCTACACCGGCCGCCCCTTCAACGACTCCAGCTACTCGAACCCCGAAGTCGATAAACTGCTGGACGAGCAACGGGCGACCAACGACCTGAATCGCCGGCGGGAGCTCCTGCGGCGGGCCGAGCAGATCTACGTGGTCGAAGACGCGGCCCGGGTCTGGTACCGGTTTGGGGTTGCCATGCTGGTGACCAACCGGCGGGTCCGGGGCCTCGAACCTTACCCGGACCAGATTATCCGCTTTCAGTACGCCTGGCTCGAAAAATAGCCGATGACCCAATATATTCTGCGCCGGCTCCTGCTGATGGTGCCGGTGGCGCTGCTGGTTACGGTTATCGTTTTTGTTCTGGTGCGGCTCACGCCCGGGGACCCGGTGCTGGTCTACGCCGGGGAGGAGCGGGACCCCGAGACCCTGGCCCAGATCCGGCGGTCCCTGGGCCTCGACCAGCCCCTGCCCGTCCAGTATGCGGCCTGGCTGGGCCGGGCCCTTCAGGGGGACTTCGGCCGCTCCATCCGGACCCGCCAGCCGGTGCTGGAGGCCATCGTGGAGCGGCTGCCGGCGACCATCGAGCTGGGCCTGGCCGCCTTATTTATCTCCGTAAGCGTCGCCCTGGTGGTGGGCACCGTCTCGGCCCTTAAGCGCAACTCCCTCCTCGACCTGCTGGTGACCGGGGCGGCCATCGGGGGCGTATCCTTACCCAACTTCTTTCTGGGGATCACCCTGATCCTGGTGGTGGCGGTGGTCCTGCGCCTGCTGCCCCCCGGGGGTTACGTGCCCTTCGTCCAGGACCCGGCGGCCAACCTGCGGTACCTGATCCTGCCGGCCATAACCCTGGCCAGTGCCAGCCTGGCGGTAAACCTGCGGCAGGTCCGGTCAAGCCTTGTGGATGTCCTTTCCCAGGATTACATCCGGGTAGCCCGGGCGAAGGGCCTGCCCGAGCGGCTGGTTATCGTAAGGCACGCCCTGAAGAACGCCCTGATCCCGGTGGTTACCCTGGTGGGCCTCCAGGCCGGGGCCATTATCGAGGGGGCCATCATCACCGAGACCATTTTCTTCTGGCCGGGCGTCGGCCGGCTGGCGGTGGACAGCATCGCCGGCCGGGACTATCCGGTGGTTCAGACCATTGTCCTATTCTCGGCTATATCCTTCATGCTCAGCACCCTGGTGGTGGACATCCTCTACGCCTGGCTGGACCCCCGAATCTCCTACGGAGGCCGGCGCGGGTGAGCCAGGCGGCGGTCCGGGCCGAAGGGGTCCTCGCCCGCCCCCGCCGGGGGGTCTGGGCCACCCTTCGGCGCCACCCCCGCATCCTGGTCGGCGGGACCATCGTCGCCGCCCTGGCCTTGGGGGCCGTCCTGGCGCCGGTCATCGCCCCCTTTAACCCCATCGAAGTGGACCCGAGCCGGGCGCTCCATCCGCCCGGCCCGCCCCACCTGTTGGGAACCGACGACCTGGGCCGGGACGTCTTCAGCCGGGGGATCTACGGGGCGAGGGTCTCCCTGACGGTGGGGGTGATTTCGGTTTCTATCGGCCTCATCGTTGGGGTGACCATCGGCCTTGCCGCCGGCTACCTCGGGGGGGCCGTCGACCTGCTCCTGATGCGGGTCATCGACGCCCTGCTTGCTTTCCCGGCCCTGATGCTGGCCATCGCCATCACGGCCGCCCTGGGCCCCCAGATTCAAAATGCCATGGTCGCCATCGGCATCGTGGCCATCCCCGCCTACGCCCGTCTGACCCGGGCCCAGGTCCTTTCGGTTCGGGAACACGAGTTCGTCCTGGCCGCCCGGGCCCTGGGGGCCCCGCCCCTGCGCACCGTTCTCCGGCACATTCTGCCCAACATCGTTAACCCCCTTATCGTCCAGGCAACCTTGTCCACGGCCTTTGCCATCCTGCAGGAAGCCTCCCTTTCGTTCCTCGGCCTCGGCGCCCAGCCACCCAACCCCTCGTGGGGCCAGGATATTTATTATTCCCAGCGCTACCTGGCCAACTTAAAATGGTGGATGAGCGCCGGCCCGGGGCTGGCCATCTTCCTGGCGGTTTTTGCCTTTAATTTCCTCGGGGATGCCCTGCGGGACCTTCTGGACCCGAGGCTCAGCCGCCGGGAATGACCGGCCCGGGCGACCCTCCTGAGGGGACAGCACCCCTAGGCCGGCAAGGAAAGGCTTTTTCCATTGCCGGCAAGTAATGACCGGTCATTTAGGGATGCACGGCCGTGTGCCCCTGGAAAAGGCGGTTTCGGGTGGGCGGTTCGCGCCTTAATGCGGGAAAGCCCTGCTGGCAAGGGAAAAGTTAAACCTTGGCCTCAGGCGACGGGTTCGACGGGTTCAGGGGGACTTACCGACTCGCCCCGGGGAGTAAGCAATCCGACCCGCCAGGTTCTGGCCGCGTCGGGGACGCCCAGGAGAATTCGGAGGCCGTAACTGTAAACGACGTAGGGTCCGGACACACCGGCCTCCCGCAACTGGCGCCGAAAACCCTCGGAGAAGACCCGCTGGGACCAGTCCCGGATATGATTAGGGCTGAGCCTAAGCTTAACATCGACCAGGACCCACAGCACCTCACCTGTTGGCGTCCGGACGGGCACCACCAGGTCCACTTCCCGACCGTCAACGGTGACCGACGTGGGCTCGTCCAGGGGCTCAAGGCCCTTATCCCGGAGGACGGCAAGTAGAACCGACACCGCTTCCTCCTCGGCGGTAGCCCCAACGGTATTAGATAGTTGACCCACCTCCTGCCGCAGCTTTTCCAGCCCAATAGCCAGCCGGGCAACGGCCTCCTCGAGGCGACTTACCCGCTCCTCGGTCCGGGCCTGGGCCTCGGCCAGCTTGGCAACGGCCTCTTCCAGGCGGGTCACCCGCTCATCAAGCCGGGCAACGGCCTCCTCAAGCCGCCCGACCCGCTCCTCCGTCCGGGCCTGGGCCTCGGCCAGCCGGGCAACGGCCTCCTCAAGCCGCCCGACCCGCTCCTCCGTCCGGGCCTGGGCTTCGGCCAGCCGGGCAACGGCCTCCTCAAGCCGCCCGACCCGCTCCTCCGTCCGGGCCTGGGCCTCGGCCAGCCGGACGATGGCTTCTTCGAGACGAGTTACCCGCTCTTCGGTTCGGGCCTGGGCCTCGGCCAGGGCATCTACCTTGGCGACCAGCTCCCGGAAAAGCCGGGGCAGCTCCAGCAGCTCCTCGCTTAAAAGAAGCCGCCGAAGCTCCGCCCGCCATTCGGGGTGGGCTTCCAGCAGCCTGACCAGGTCGTGGAAATCCTGCACGCTAAATCCCATTTTTGTCCCGCTCTGATTTTAACTTAAAACTGGTATAATCAGCCAAAGCAGAAGGGACGGGCACGTGACCGAGGGGGTCGTTTTGCTCGAGAAGTACCCTCCCCTGGCCCGGGTCACCCTTAATCGGCCCGAGGTCCTCAACGCCCTAAACATCGAGGTCCGGGATGCCCTTTTCGACCTCTTGCCGGCCCTCGCCCTCGACCCCGACGTCGAGGCCGTGGTTTTCGCCGGCCGGGGCCGGGCCTTCTCGGCCGGGGCCGACGTGCGGGAGTTCGGAACCGCCCCCTCCGTCATCGTCGCCAAGCAGGTCCGCTGGCTCCGGGACATCTGGGGGCTTCTGCTGGACTTCCCCAAGCTTACGGTGGCAGCCATCCACGGCTACGCTATCGGCGCCGGGGTGGAGCTGGCCCTCTGCCTCGACCTGCGGGTGGCCTCCGCCGAGGCCGTCTTCGCCGTGCCGGAGACGGCCTTTGCCATGATTCCCGGGGCCGGCGGCAGCCAGACTCTCCCCCGGGCGGTTGGGGCCGGCCGAGCCATCGACCTCATCCTCTCCGGCCGCCGGCTCGGGGCCGAGCAGGCCCTGGCCTGGGGCCTGACCGACCGGGTCGTGCCTACCGGCCGCCACCTGGAGGCGGCCGAAGCCCTTGCCCGGGAGGTCCTGGCCGCCGGGTCCGAGCTGGTGAGGCGGGCCAAGGCGGCCGTCAATATCGGCCTAAACCTGCCCCTGAAACTGGGCCTGCTCCTGGAGCGGGCCCTCGGCGATTAGAATATGGGTCGGTACCGCGCCCTGGAAATCGAACTAGACGGCCGGCTGGCGACCGTTCGGCTCAACCGGCCGGGCCGCGGCAACCGGATAGATTCTGTCCTGGCCGCCGAGCTGGCCGATGCCTTCACCGACCTGGCCCATGAGGGGGAGGTCTGGGCCGTAATCCTTTCGGCCGCCGGCCCGGACTTCTGCCTTGGGGAAGACCCCGAAGACCCGCCCCCGGGCCGCGGCCCCTGGGTCCGGCCGGCCTACCCCGCCCTGGAATTCCCCGAGGCCGTGGCCGCCTACCCCAGGCCGGTGGTCGCCGCCGTCCGGGGCCGGTGCGTCGGGGCCGGCCTCGAACTCGCCCTCTGCACCGACATCCGGGTGGCCGGCCGGGAAGCGGTCTTCGCCCTGGACCAGCTCCGGCAGGGAAGTCTGCCCCGCTTCGGGGGAACCCAGCGGCTACCCCGCATCGTCGGCCGGGGCCGGGCCCTGGACCTCATCCTGACCGGCCGGGAGCTTCCGGCCGCCGAGGCCGAGGCCATCGGCCTGGTGACCCGGCTCGCCGACGGCGACCCCGAGGCCGCCGCCCGGCAGGTGGCCGAAGAGGTGCTGGCCAACGGCCCCCTCGGCCTGATGCTGGCCAAGGAGGCGGTCTGGCGGGGGCTGGAGCTCCCCCTCCACCAGGCCCTCCGGGTCGAAAATGACCTTTATCTGTTGCTCGAGACCACCGCCGACCGGCTGGAGGGGAAGGCGGCCTTTCTGGAGCGCCGCCGTCCGGTCTGGCAGGGGAGGTAAGGCCGTGAACGGACAGGTGCTGGCCGACATCCGGGTTATCGACCTTACCCACTACGTGGCGGGGCCCTACTGCACAAAGCTTTTCGCCGACTTCGGGGCCGACGTCATCAAGGTGGAGCGGCCCGGAACCGGCGACCCCGCCCGCCGGCTGGGACCCTTCCCCGGGGACGTCCCCCACCCCGAAAAGAGCGGCCTCTTTCTGTTTCTCAACACCAACAAGCGGGGGATCACCTTAAACTTAAAATCCGAGACCGGCCGGAAAATTCTTCTGGAACTGGTAAAGGGAGCCGACATCCTGGTCGAAAACTTCAGCCCCCGGGTGATGCCCGGCCTCGGCTTAAGCTACGACGAGCTTCGAAAGGTCAACCCCCGCCTGGTGATGACCTCTATCTCCAACTTCGGCCAGGACGGACCTTACCGGGACCTTAAGGCCAGCGACCTGGTCCTTTACGCCATGGGCGGGGCCATGTCCTCCACCGGCCTCCCGGACCGGGAGCCCATCCGGATGCCGGGCAACGTAATCCAGTACCAGGCCGGAACCGTGGCGGCCGCCGCCACCATGGGGGCCTTTCTGGTGGCCCGCTACCAGGGGGTTGGCCAGCACGTGGACGTCTCCATCTTCGAGACCCAGCTGGGCTCGTCGGACCGGCGGACGACCTACCTTCTGGGCTATCAATACCACGGCCTGCCGGCCGTCCGGGAGCCGCCCACCGGGGTCCCGGTGGGCGGCATCTACCCCTGCGCCGACGGCTACGTGGCCTTCCTCTCGGTGCCGGCCATGCTTCCCCGCTTCCTGGATATGGTCGGGCGGCCGGATTTAATCACCGACCCCCGTTTCGCCAGCCCGGCCGCCCTGCTCAGCCCGGAAACCAAAGAGTTTATTCACGAGCTTCTTTTGCCCTGGCTTATGGCCCGG
This sequence comes from Dehalococcoidia bacterium, assembly GCA_034434875.1. Classification (GTDB taxonomy): domain Bacteria; phylum Chloroflexota; class Dehalococcoidia; order JAUQQI01; family JAUQQI01; genus JAUQQI01. Next base: position 5,972 of record DAOTYJ010000161.1, read on the forward strand.
ACCCGGTACGAGGTGATGGCCGAGGCCCAGCGGGCCCGGTTCCCCGGCATGGTCGTTTTAAGCCCCGGGGAGCTGGTCCACGACCCCCATTTCGAGGCCCGGGGCTTCTGGGTCGAGATTTCCCACCCGGTGGCCGGGACCTTCAAGTACCCCGGGCCGCCCTTCCGGATGTCGGAGGGCGGCTGGCAGGTCCGGCGGCCGGCCCCTTTGCTGGGGGAGCATAACGAAGAAATCTACTGCCGGGAGCTGGGCTACTCCCGGGCCGACCTCGGGAAACTTCAGGAAAGGGGGGTGATTTAGGCCGTGGCCGCAAAGCTTCCCTTGGAAGGAATACGGGTCGTCGACCTGACGGTGGTGTGGGCCGGTCCCACCGTCACCATGGTTTTGGGGGACCTGGGGGCCCAGGCGATTCGGGTCGAGTCCCGCCACCACCCCCCGGGCTCGACCCGGGGCATCCTGCCGCCCCCGCCCAAGGAGGCGGTGCCCCGCCTCGGCAACATTGCCCGCTCCTACGTTAACCTTGACCCGGGGGAGCGGCCCTGGAACCGCCACGCCATGTTCAACTGGCACGGCCGCAACAAGCTGAGCATGACCTTAGACGTCGACCGCCCCCGGGGGATGGAGGTGTTCCGGCGGCTGGTGGAGATAAGCGATGTCCTGGTGGAGAACAACGCCGCCGGCCTGGTGGAGCGCCTGGGCATCGATTACCCGGTGGTTTCGGCCTGGAATCCCCGGCTTATTATGCTGCGGATGCCGCCCTTCGGCCTGAGCGGCCCGTATAAATACTTTCAGGGTTTCGGGTCCACCGTCGAGGCCGGGGCCGGCTTCGTCTGGGTAAGGCACTACCCCGACTCCGACCCGACCTCGGCCACGCCTACCTTCCACATGGACGCGGCCAGCGGCGCGGCCGGGGCCTTCGCCGTCCTGGCCGCCCTGCACTACCGTAACCGCACCGGCCGGGGCATGCTCATCGACCTGGCCCAGGCCGAGAACATGGTCCAGCATATCGGCGAAATCATCCTCGACTACACCATGAACGGCCGGGTCCAGGGCAGCTACGGCAACCGCCACCCGACCGTCGCCCCCCACGGGGTCTACCGGTGTCGGGGGGAGGACCGCTGGGTGGCCATCAGCGTCTTTACCGACGGGGAGTTTTCGGCCCTCTGCCAAACGATGGGCCGTCCGGAACTGGCCGCCGACCCCAGGTTCTCAACCCGGGAGGCCCGGCAGGCCCACCAGGACGAGCTCGACCGGGTCATCGAGAGCTGGACCCTTACCCGGTCGCCGCAGGAGGTCTTCGAGCTTCTCCAGCGGGCCGGGGTCCCGGCCGGGCCGGTGCTGACCGAGGCCGACGCCTACGCCGACCCCCACGTCCGGGCCCGGCGCTGGTTCAAGCCGATGACCCACCCCGAGTGCGGCACCCACGAGTACCCCGGCCACCTCTGGCGGCAGTCGGAGGTTCCCTTAAGGTTCGAGACCCCGGCCCCCTGTCTTGGGGAACATAACGAGTACGTTTACAAGGAGCTTCTGGGCTACTCCGACGCCGACTACGAAGAGTTTGTCCGGCTGGGCCACATCGGCACCGACTACGTCTTCGCCCAGCGGACTTTGGCGGGGTGAGGCCGTCCATGCTCATCGACCTGCACAACCACACCCGCCTCCGGTCACCCTGTTCCCAGCTGGACCCCGATGAGCTTATAATTTTGGCGAAAGGGCGCGGCCTTGACGGCATCTGCCTCACCGAACACGACGACACCTGGCCGGAGGCGGAGCTGGCGGCCTTAAGGGCCCGCCACGACTTTCTAGTGCTTGGGGGCATGGAGGTCAACACCGAGCACGGCCATTTTCTCGTCTTCGGCGTGCCCCGCTACGAGTACGGCATGCACCGGCTGGAATACCTCCGGGAAGCCGTCGACCGGTGGGGCGGGGTCCTCATTGCGGCCCACCCCTTCCGCAACACCGTCTACAAGGGCGGGGTTTACCGGGCCTACGGCCCGGACCTGACGGTGGCCGAAGGCATGCGCCGGCCGGCCTTCGGGCTGTGCGACGCCCTGGAAACCCTTAACGGCAACCGGCCCGACGCCGAAAACGCCTTCGCCCGGCAGGTGGCCGAGGCCCTGGGCAAGCCCCAGGTGGGGGGCAGCGACGCCCACCTGCCGGCCGAGGTGGGCCGCTTCGCCACGGAATTTGACCGGCCGGTCAGGTCCCTGGACGACCTGATCTCGGCCATTCGGGCCGGAAGGTGCCGGCCCGTGGACTTGCGAATCCTGGTAAACAAGGAGGCATAGCGATGGGCATCGTTCAAGACCGGGTAGCGGTGGTTACGGGCGGCGGCCGGGGCATCGGCCGGGCCGTCTGTCTGCTTCTGGCCGAGGAAGGGGCCAAGGTGGTGGT
>DAOTYJ010000162.1:0-7503 GCA_034434875.1 Dehalococcoidia bacterium
TTGGCCTCATCCACCCCGGCCACGTCGTTAAAGGTCACCGTCGGCCGGTTCCCACCAAAAAGCCGGGCCCGGGACTTGCCAAAGTTAAACGCCTGATTGTTCGCACCCTGCGCCTGGCGCATCATCAGGAAGAGGAGGCCCCCAAAGAGGAGGACGGGGAGGAGGCCGTAAAGGAGGCCCGAAAGCTCCCCGAAGCGGCTGGGCTCCTGGACGACGATCTTCGGGAACTGGGGGCTGTCGGGCCGGACGCCGGCATCCTCCAGGAGCTTAAGCATGCTTACGCTGGACTCTTTATACGAGGCGTACCGGCGGCCGTCCCGGGTTGTGACGGTGAGGTTGTCGCCCCGGATCTCGATCTGGCTTATCTCCCCGTTTTTCGCCTTCTGCAGCACCGTGACGATGTCCATGGAGGGGGTGTCCCGCCACGAGCCGAAGAAGGCGTAGAAAATGGCCAGAATTGAGAGGCCGATAAGCAGGTAAACTATCCCGTTCTTCAAAGAGAATCCCATCCCCGTCTTCCTAAGAGGATTCTATCACCGCCCGGCAGGCGAGTCAATTAAATCCGGCCGCCGGATTTGCCGACCAGGCCAGTCCTGGTAAGGCCGGCCGCCGGATTTGACAGCGGCCGGCGGGCCCGGGTATATTTATAAATGGACGTTGGGGGGGTCCCCTGGTGGTTGAAGCGGGGTGGAACCACCCGTTCCCATCCCGAACACGGAAGTGAAACGCCCCAGCGCCGAAGATACTGAGGCCGCAAGGCCTCGGGAAAATAGGTCACTGCCAGGGGACCCCCTCTTTTTTATCATCCGGCCGGGTTCTCCCGCCTGCCCACCGGCGCGGCCTTAGCCCCCTCGAAAATCTCCGGGTGTTCGGCCGCAAACTTCCGGGCCAGCTCCCGGGCGGTCTCCTTATCGTCGGGGGCCAGCTCCCCTTCGATGACCAGCTCCTGAAGGTAGTCTTTAATGGGCCGGATCCAGGGTCCGGGGCCGAGGCCGAAGAGGGCCATCAGGTCGTGGCCGTCCAGGGGGCTTTTAAGGGCCTCGGTCCGCTCCCGCTCGGCCAGCTCCTTTATCCGCCGCTCCAGCTCGTCCACCCGGGTGCGGGCGGCCCGCCGCCGGGCCGGCCGGCTCGTGGTGACATCCGCCCGGGAGAGGGTGAGGAGCTCTTCCAGCTCGTCCCCGGCTTCCCGAACCAGCCGGCGCACGGCGCTGTCCGTCCAGTCGGGGGCGTACTGGTTGGGCCGCAGGTGCATCCGGACCAGCTTGGCCACCTTCTGAATGGTCTTGTTGTCGAACCGAAGCCGGCGCAAAATCTCCCGGGCCAGCTGTTCCCCGACCAGCTCGTGGCCGATGAAGCTCACCTCGCCGTTCTCGAAGCTTATGGTCCGGGGCTTGCCGATGTCGTGGAGGAGGGCCGCCCAGCGGAGCACCGGGGTTGGGGGGACGCTTTCGACGACGGCCAGGGTGTGGGTAAAAACATCCTTGTAGCGGCCCTTGTCCTGGGGCATGCCCAGCATCTCCAGCACCTCCGGGATGATGTAGGCCATCAGCCCCAGGTCGACCAGTAGCCGGATGCCCAGGGCCGGCCGCTCCGAAAGGAGAATCCGGTTAAGCTCCTCGGCGATGCGCTCCCGGCTCACCTCCTGGAGCCGGTGGGCCTGCCGGCGGATGGCTTCGGCGGTTTTCGGCTCGATGGTAAAGCCCAGCTCGGCCGCAAACCGCACCGCCCGGAGCAGCCGGAGGGGGTCCTCCGCAAAGCGGGTATCGGGATCCCCCACCGCCCGGATGATTTTCGCCTCCAGGTCCTTAAGGCCCCCGAACGGGTCGATAATCTCCCCGGTCTTCAGGTTGCGGGCCATCGCGTTGATGGTGAAGTCCCGGCGGGAGAGGTCGCCCTCCAGGCTGGTGCCGAAGTCGACCTCGGGCTTGCGGGACCCCGGGGTGTAGTGCTCCGACCGGAAGGTGGTGACCTCCACCCGGTGGCCGTCGAAGAGGGCCCCGATGGTCCCGAACTTTTCCCCGACGGTGTAAAGGCCGGCGGGGTTAAGGCTCTTTAAAATCGCTTTGGTCTCTTCGGGCCGGGCGTCGGTGGCCAGGTCCAGGTCCTGACGGGGGCGGCCCAGCAGCAGGTCCCGCACCGACCCGCCGACCAGGTGAAGCTGTTTGCCGGCCGCTTCGAAGGCCCGGTGAAGGCGGAGGAGAAGCTCACCCGTATCCATAACGACACCACAAAATAGTTTAGGGCCCGGGGAGGGGAGTCTGCGAACCGGACCGGAAGGTTATTAGAGGAGGCCGGTTCCGTAAGCCCGCCGGGTCCGGCCCGAAGGCCCCGGCTTGTACCGGCCGGTAATCAGCCCCCGGTAAAGCTCCAGGACCCGGGCCTTGGCCTCGCCGCTGGGTTCGTTCTGGTTGAGCTCGACCCGGATAACGGTGTTGGCGTGGCGGCCCAGCCGCTCCCCGAGGTCGGAGCGGGACCAGCGGCCCAGGTACCGGACCAGCCGGTACATCACCGGCCAGCAGGGCTGGTCGGTGGTCTGCCCGAGGACCAGCACCCAGCGGACGTCCCCGGGCAGGTCGGCGGCCAGGGCCCAGTAGTTAAGCCGATAAGTCAGGCCGAAGGCCGGGACGGAATGCTGGGCCAGGATGGGCCGGTAGACCTCCGGGGCGCTGACGGTGAGGTTGGTGCTGACCCACTCCACCTGGGAAGGGCCCCGCAGGAAACGGAGGGGCATCGGCGGGGTGAGGTCGGCAAAGTGGTGCCGGCGGATAAGCTCGCTTATGGCCTCGACCGTCCCGGGAGTTTCCCCGCTTTCCACCTGACGGATACCTTCCCCCACAAAAATCTCCTCCCCGGGGCGGGTGAGCTCCGCCAGGGCCTGCCGGTAGCGGGCCGACGGTCGGCGTTCACCTTTGAGCCAGCGCCAGACGGTCCGGGGGTCGCATCCGAGCCGCTCCGCAATCCGCTTCGCCTGCGTCCAGCCAGTCGGGCCTTCAGCATCCATCTTGAAGCCTTCTGGTTAAGGGGCGAGCTGGAGACTAAAGGGGAATTTGCCAGCCGCCCCTTCAATTTTAAACCAACCGCTGACCTGTTCGCTACCTGGGGGCTTCCGGTCTGCGGCCAGGCCATGGATTATCTGCGGGCAATATTGAGGGTTAGAGGCCGGTGGGCCCCCTCCCGCCCGCCTTATAATTCTCTATCGGGCGCATGGTTCCCGTGGACGTCTTTATCGACGATATCGTTCGGCTGCGCAAACCCCACCCCTGCGGCAGCTACGAGTGGCGGGTCGTCCGCCTCGGCGCCGATATCGGCCTTAAGTGTCTCAAGTGCGGCCGGCGGGTCCTCCTGCCCCGGTCCAAATTCGAGCGCCGCCTTAAAGCCATCCTGCCCCGAGGCCAGAACCCCAGGTGAACCGCGAAGACCACGAGGGCGCCCTCGCCGTCCTCGCCAACCGCCGCTTCCGGGCCCTCTGGCTCGCCCAGATCGCCTCCCAGGTGGCCCAGCACGCCATCATCTACGGCCTCGTCGTCCACGTCGAAGAGCGCACCCACTCCTCCATCCAGATGAGCGCCCTCGTCCTCTCTTCTTTAATCCCGATGGTTGTCTTCGCCATCGTCGCCGGTGCCCTCGTCGACCGGATGAGCAAGCGCAACGTCCTGGTCACCACCAACTGGCTCCGGGCCCTCGTCGTCCTCGGCTTTCTGCTGGGCCGGGATTCGATGCCCCTGATTTTTCTGCTTACGGCCGTCTTCTCCACCATCGGCCAGTTCTTCGGCCCGGCCGAGGTGGCCACTATTCCCCTCCTGGTCCCCCGCCGCCAGCTCCTGGCCGCCAACGGCATCTTTAACCTCACCTACACCGCCTCCCAGATGGGCGGACTCCTCTTTGTGGGACCGCCCCTCTTTAAACTCTTCGGCTTTGACGGGCTGTTTATCATCGCCGCCTTAAGCTTTATGGTGGCGGCGGTCCTGGTGGCCACCCTCCCGGCCAACGAGCCCGTCCACGAGCCCTTAACCAATCTCAAACCGGCCGAACTGGTGGGCCTCATCCGGGCCGACCTGGCCCTGGGCCTCCGGATGCTCCGGGAAGACCCCCGCCTCGGCCTGGCCATGGTCCAGTGGACGGCCGCCACGACCCTGCTCTTTGTCCTCGGGGTTCTGGCCCCCGGCTACGCCGGCCGGGTTCTGGGCATCCCCGTGGAGGACGCCGTCTTTATCTTCGCCCCGGCCGGCCTGGGCATCCTGCTGGCCACCTTTATCCTGCCTAACCTGGCCAGGTACGTCTCGAAGCCTAATATCGTCAACATCGGCCTCTTCGGCACGGCCGCCACCCTGGTTCTGCTGGGACTCCTGCCCCGGGCCTACGGCTACCTGGCCCGGGATGGGGTCCTGCGCCGGCTGGCGGAGCTGGGCCACCTTTCGTCCCTCTTCAGCCTGGTCTCCCTGGTGCTTCTGCTCTCCTTTGCCCTGGGCCTCGGCTTTGCGTTTATCAACATCACCGCCCAGACCATCATCCAGGAGCTGGCCCCGGCCTACATGCGGGCCAAGCTCTTCGCCATCCAGCTGGTCTTCGCCAGCATCGCCTCGGTCCTGCCCCTGCTCCTGCTCGGGGCCATGGCCGACTTCGTCGGGGTGGCCGAAGTGGTCCTCCTGCTCGGGGGCCTGGTGGGGGCCCTGGGGGTGGTGAGCCTTCAGCATACCCGGCAGGCGGACGCCAGCCTCCCGGCCGGGAAGGCGGGCTCGGACCAGGACGCCGCTTAAGGACCGAAAGGATGGCCGCAGGCTACCTGGCGGTCGCCCTTGCCGGCCTGATGTGGGGCAGTCTGGGCATCTGGGCCAAGATGCTCTTCGCCCTGGGCCTCGCCCCCAGCCCCGCCGTCACCCTCCGGGCCCTCATCGGCTTTGTATTTTTAGCCGTCGGGGTTTATCTTTTTCGGCCCGAGGCCCTTAAGGTGGCCCGCTCCGACCTGCCCTTTTTTGCCCTCTTCGGCTTCAGCGCCGTAACCGCCTTTTACCTGCTTTACTTTACGACCATAAGCCTGACCACCGTGGGCACCGCCGCCATCCTGCTTTATACCGCCCCGGCCTTTGTCAACATCCTGGCCCGGGTATTTTTTAAGGAGGCCTTTACCCCCGCCAAGCTTGCGGCCCTGGGCCTCTCCTGGGCCGGCATCTTCCTGGTTATCGGCGCCTACCGGCCGGACGCCCTGCAGGTAACGCCCCTGGCCGTGGCCACCGGCCTGGGGTCGGGATTTACTTATGCCCTTTACACGATTTTGAGCAAGCGGCTTTTGCGGACCTACTCCCACTGGACGGTGATTTTTTACGGCCTCGGCTTCGGGTCGCTTTTTCTGGGGATTCTGCAGGCCCCGGCGGTCCTCCGGTCGAACCTGGGGATCCCGGCCCTCTGGCCGCCCCTGCTTATCGTCAGCCTGGTAACGGTGGTGGCTTACGCTTTTTACACCTGGGGTATCGGCCAGGTGCCGGTGGGCCGGGCCAGCATCGTGGCGATGGTGGAGCCGGTAGCGGCCGGACTGCTGGGGTTTATCGTCCTGGGGGAGCGGCTCGAACCGCCCCAGCTTCTGGGGGCCGTGCTGGTGCTGGCCGGGGCCACCCTGGCCCAGCGGCCGGGCCGACGGTAGCTTTAGCCGAAGGCCCCTTTAATCCGGTCGAAAAGCCCCCGGCTGGAGCGGGGCTTTTCGAAGGTGCGGGCCAGCTCCGAAAGCAGCCGGCGCTGCTCCTCGGTAAGCCTGCGGGGAACCTCCACCTGGACCCGAATCACCTGGTCGCCCCGGCCCCGGCCGTCGAGGCGGGGGATGCCCCGACCCCGCAGCACCAGCACCTCCCCGGGCTGGGTCCCCGGCGGGATGTGGATTACCGTCGGCCCCTCCAGGGTCGGAACCTCCACCTCGTCGCCCAGGGCGGCCTGGGCAAAGTTTAGGGGCAGGTCGTAGTAGACGTCGTAGCCCTGCCGGGTCAGCTCCGGGTGGGGCTTCACCCGGACGTTTATATACAGGTCGCCCGGGGCGCCCCCCTTAACCCCGGCGTTGCCCTCGCCGCTCACCCGGACCCGGGTTCCTTCGTCCACCCCGGCCGGAATCCGCACCCGAACCCGCCGGGTCCGCCGCTCGAGGCCGCCGCCCCGACAGTGGGGGCAGGGCTGTTCGGTCACCTGACCCTCCCCCTGGCACCGGCTGCAGGTGGCCAGGTTGACAAAGTGGCCGAAGAGGCTCTGGTGAACCCGCCGGACCTGGCCGGTGCCGCCGCAGGTGGGGCAGCGGAGGATGCGGGTGCCGGGCCGGGCGCCGGTACCCCGGCAGGCCGAACAGGCCTCGAGGCGGGTAACCTCCACCTCCCGCTCGGTCCCGAAGGCGGCCTCCTCGAAGGAGAGGGTTACTTCGGCCTGGAGGTCGGACCCCCGGCGGGGTCCCCGCCGGGCGGAGGTGGCGCTCCCGAAGAAGGCCTCGAAGATATCCCCGAAGCCCGCAAAGGCCCCGAAGTCCTCAAAGCCCGGGAATCCGGCCCCGGGACCCGGGCCGGGCCCGCCGTCGTGGCCATACCGGTCGTAGGCGGCCCGCTTCTCCGGGTCGGAGAGGACCTGATAGGCCTCGTTTATCTCCTTGAAGATCTCCTCGGCTTCGGGGCTCTTGTTCCGGTCGGGGTGGTACTGGAGGGCCAGGCGGCGAAAAGCGCGCCGGATCTCCTCTTCCGAGGCGTCCCGGGGGACGCCCAGGATCTCGTAGTAGTCCCGCTTGGGCCTGGCCATCCTACTATGGGAGTGTAGCCGCCCGCCAAACTACCCGTCAAGACTTGACTGCCTGGGTGGAATAAAGACGAAGGACCCCCAGGAGGTGCACCCGGGGGTCCCGGATGGGGGAGGTAAAAGGGCCTAACTTATGGGCACGTTTCGCCGGTTACTGGCAAACGCCACCCCGTTATTTATGGGTTCATTAAGGTAAACGTCCCCGTTGCGGATTTTGATGTTAAAGCCGCAGTCGGGGTTGGTGCAAACCCAGGCCTTGAAGTGGACGGCCGCACCCTGGCTCCCAAAGTCGGAAAGGGGAACCAGGTCTCCCAGGCCGCACTTCCTGCACTTAGGAAATACGATAGGCTCCACTATCTCGCCTCCCAACCGAAGTCTGCGGATCATATAGCATATACAGGCCCTCGTGTCAAATATCACGAGCGGCGGATAAAGCCCAACTTTATCCACAAGGATATACACGGCCCAGCCTTGTCCCAGCGCGGGCCCAAAAATTTCAAGGCGATTTTTTCACTTTATGATTTTTTAAGCCCTTACCGACGGCCTAACGGCCTGAGCCGCCGGCCCCTTGTCCACGGCCCCGGGCGATTTCTGGTATACTTGACCGAAGTCCCTGACCTGCGTTCAAGGAGGCATAGCGATGGGCATCGTTCAAGACCGGGTAGCGGTGGTTACGGGCGGCGGCCGGGGCATCGGCCGGGCCGTCTGTCTGCTTCTGGCCGAGGAAGGGGCCAAGGTGGTGGT
>DAOTYJ010000163.1:0-1838 GCA_034434875.1 Dehalococcoidia bacterium
GCCTCCTGGGCCTACAACCCCAACATCAAGCCGCCCGAGTACAACCCCCAGAAGGCCCGCCAGCTTCTGGAGCAGGCGGGCTTCAGGCCCGGCCCCGACGGCATCATGCAGCGGGACGGTAAGCCGATGAAGTTTACCCTTTACACCAACTCGGGCAACAAGGTCCGGGAGCAGGTGGCCACCATCGCCAAGGACCAGTGGAAGCAGATTGGGGTCGACGTGGACATCCAGTTCCAGGAGTGGAACGCCTTCCTGGACCGGCTCAACAAGACCCGGGACTTCGACATGGTGATCGTCGGGTGGTCTCTGGGCATCGACCCCGGGCCGGCCTTTAAGTCCATCTTCCACTCCGGCGAGGTCGAAGGCGGCTTTAACTTCGTCTCTTACCGGAACCCGGAGGTGGACCGCCTCATCGAGGGGGCCCTCAAGGTTCCCGGCTGCGACCAGGAGAAGCGCAAACAGCTCTACTGGCGCATCCAGGAGATCATGGCCGAGGACCCGCCGTATAACTTCGGCTTTGCGGCCAACACCATCGTGGCGGTGAACCGGCGGGTCCAGGGGGTGAACCCCACCGTCTTCGGGGGCGTGTTCTACAACATCCACGACTGGTTCGTAACAAAGTAACGGGCGTCGAGGGGGCGGCGGGATGCCCGCCGCCCCCGCCCGGGGATGGGAAAAATGGGCCGGCTTACGCGACGGCAGTTTCTTTCAGGGGTGGCAGGCCTGGCCGCGGCCGGGGTCCTGGGCGGGTGCGCCGGGGGCCCTGAAGGGGCGCCGGCCCAGCCCGCCGGCAAACCGACCTACGGGGGGACCGTCATCTTCGGCTCCCCGGCCGACGCCGAAATCTTAAATCCCATCCTCCACAACGACACCGCCTCCAGCAACGTCACCGACCGCATCTTCGACCCGGTCCTCCGGGTGAACCCGTTCACCGGCCAGCCGATGCCCTGGTTGGCCGAGCGGTGGACCGTCTCCCCCGACGGCCTGACCTACACCTTTTACCTGCGCAGGGATGTCCGCTGGCACGACGGGGAGGCCTTTACCGCCCACGACGTGAAGTTCACCTTTGAGGCGATCCTGGACCCCCGAACCCGGACCGTCCGCAAGAGCAACTACGATATGATTGTGGGGGCCAGGGCCCGCCTCGAGGGCAAGGTCCCCGAGACGGAGGGGATCCGGGTCGTCGACGACTACACCCTGGAGATAACCCTTGCGGAGCCCTTCTGTCCCTTCCTCATCCAGGGGATGGTCCGGGGCATCATCCCCAAACACCTGCTCGAGAAGTCCGAGGATATAAACCGGGACGAGTTCAACCGGCGGCCGATAGGCACCGGGCCCTTTAAGTTCAAAGAGTGGGTAAAGGGCGACCACATCACCCTGGTGCGCAACGAGGACTGGTGGGGCCGGCCCGGGGGGCCCTACCTGGACCAGTACATCCGGAAGGTTGTGCCCGACAGCACGGTGGTCACGGCCCAGCTGAAGACGGGCGATATCGACGTGGGCAGCGTCGAACCCTCCGACCTGGACGAGCTGGAGCGGGAGGCCCACCTGACCATTTACCGCTACGACGACTTGGGCTACACCTACATCGGCTACAACGTCTCCCGGCCGCCCCTGGACGATAAGCGGGTGCGCTGGGCCCTCTCCCTGGCGGTGGACGCCGATGCCATCATCCGGACGGTCCTGCGGGGGGAGGCGGTGCGCATCACCGACCACATCCCCCCGGCCTCCTGGGCCTACAACCCCAACATCAAGCCGCCCGAGTACAACCCCCAGAAGGCCCGCCAGCTTCTGGAGCAGGCGGGCTTCAGGCCCGGCCCCGACGGCATCATGCAGCG
>DAOTYJ010000164.1:0-3009 GCA_034434875.1 Dehalococcoidia bacterium
CTGGCCATTACCTACGGGTTTATTCTCTTCCGCTGGACGCCGCCCCTGCGCTACCACGAGCTCTGGGAAAACCCGGGGGCCAACCTTAATACGATGTGGATTCCGGCCCTGATTCTGGGCGCCCACGTTTCCGGGCGGCTGATGCGCCTCACCCGGACCACCGTCCTGGAGGTCCTCGGGGAGGATTACGTCCGGACGGCCCGGGCCAAGGGCCTGCGGGAGCGGGCCGTCATCCTCGGCCACGCCCTGCCCAACGCCCTCATACCGGTGGTGACCGAATTCGGCCTGCAGGTGCGCCTCCTCATCGGGGGGACGGTGGTGCTGGAGCGCATCTTTTCCATCCCGGGGATGGGCAATTACCTGCTGACGTCCATCCAGCAGCGGGACTACCCGGTGGTTCAGGCCATCGTCCTCCTAACCGGGGTGGTCGTGGTTTTAAGCAACCTGGTCGTGGACCTGCTCTATTCGGTCCTGGACCCGCGGGTTCGTTATGGCTGAGCAAACCCCGGTCCTCCGCCCGGCCCGCCGGGCCCCGGCCCCGGGTTGGGTTCAGCTTATTCGGCTGATCCGGGCCAAGCCCCTCGGGACCTTCGGGGGGCTGGTGGTAGCCGGCCTCCTGGCCGTGGGTCTGCTGGCCGACCTGCTGGCCCCCTACAGTTACGACGATTTCGACCCCGCTCGCCGGCTCCGACCCCCGACGGCGGCCCACCCCTTCGGCACCGATGAGCAGGGCCGGGATGTCCTGAGCCGGGTCGTCTACGGGGCCCGGGTTTCCATGGTGGTGGCCGTGGGCTCGGCCGTGGTGGCCACCCTGGTCGGTTCGGTCATCGGCACCCTCTCAGGCTATTTTGGGGGAACCGCGGACCTGATGACCCAGCGGCTCATCGACGTCTGGCTCGCCTTTCCGGGCCTCATCTTCGTCATCTTCCTGGTGGGGGTCCTTTCCAACAGCTTCCCGGTTCTTATCCTGACCATCGGGCTGCTTTACTCGGCCGGCTCGTCCCGGGTCGTCCGGGGTGCGGTGATGGTCATCCGGGACAGCCTTTACGTGGAGGCGGCCCGGGCCCTGGGCGCCCGCCACGGCCGGATTCTTCTCCGGCACATCCTGCCCAACGTGCTGGCCGTGATCATCGTGAATGCCTCGGCCCAACTCGGCAGTATCATTTTGCTGGAGTCGTCCCTTTCTTTCCTCGGGTTCGGGCCCCCGCCCCCCTTCCCCAGCTGGGGTCGGATGCTCTCCGAAGCCCGAACCCAGATGGTTTACCACCCGAATCTAATGCTCTTTCCGGGACTGGCCGTTACCCTGGCCGTCTTTTCGTTCAACATGTTTGGGGATGCCGTCCGGGACCTGCTGGACCCCCGTCTGAGGGGCCGCTGAAACTTAAACCTTGGGGGTGAAAATGGGTGCCACCGTGGAGCTGGCCGAATTCGTGGCCGAAACCGATTTTGACCGGCTACCGGCCGACCTGATCGGGCGGGCCAAGGTTTACATCCTGGACAACCTGGCCGCCGGTTTCATCGGGTCGGTCCAGCCGTGGTCTTTGCTGGTGGCCGGGCTGGTTCGGGAGCTGGGCGGGGCCGAAGTCTGCTCCGTCTTTAACCAGCCCTGGCGGACTGACCCGTCCCGGGCAACCCTGGTCAACGGGGTTATGATGGGTGCCTTCGAGGCGGAGCACGTGGGCCACGTCGCCCACCCCAGCGCCACCGTCTTCCCGGCGGCCCTGGCCGCGGCCGAACGCTACCACGCCGACGGCCGCTCCTTCCTGACGGCGATGCTTTTGGGCTACGAGGTGGTCTGCCGGGTTGGGGAGGCCCAGACGGCGGCCACCGAGCGGGAGCGGGGCTTTCACAACCCTGGGGTCAACGGCGCCTTCGGGGCGGCGGCAGCCGTGGGCAGGCTTTTGGGGCTGGATGCCAGGCGGCTTGCCTGGGCCCTAGGGATTGCCGGGTCCCACGCCTGCGGCCTGGCCGAATTCGCCTGGGAAGGGGCGATGACCAAGCGGATGCATCCGGGACGGGCAGCCCAGCTCGGCCTGGAATCGGCCCTGCTGGCCGCCCGGGGCTTCACCGGGCCGACTACCGTTCTCGAGGGCAGGTACGGCTACCTTAACGCCTATTCGCCCAGCCCCCGGCCGGAAAGGCTCACTGCCGGCCTGGGCCGGGAGTGGCTGGCCGCCGACCTGATCGTCAAGGCCTACCCCTGCCACATGCTCAGCCAGGGGCTGGTCCACGCCATCGTGGAGTTTAAGGTCCGAATCCCCCTTGACCCCCGGGAGGTCCGCCGGGTGGTAGTCGCCGGCCCCTTCCACGCCGGGCTGGAAAGGCACCTGGACCCCCAACCCCGAACGGTCCTGGGGGCCCAGTACAGCATCCCCTTCACCGTGGCGACGGCCATCTGCCGCGACCTTTCGGACCCCTTGGTCTTTAACGAGGACCTCCTCGCCGACCCGTTGGTTGGGGAGGTTGCCCGCCGGGTTGAGATTCGGCCCGACCCCGACTCCGCCCACGGCTGGACCCCCCACCAGGGGCACCGGGTGGTCATCGAAACGGCCGGGGGACGGCATGAGCTTACGGCGGCCGGTTTTCCCGGCGGGCCGGGCCGGCCCCTGGATTTGGCCGGGGCGGCCGAAAAGCTTTACCGCTACGCCGGGCCCGTTATCGGCCGGGCGGCCTGCGAGGAGCTGGTCGGGCTGGTGGCCCGGCTGGAGGAGGTTCCCGACGTAGCCCGGCTCGCCCGGGCCGTCGGCCGAACCCCCGAAAACGCCCCGAAGGAGGATTCGCCGCGATGACCCACCACTACACCGCCGAACTGGCGGCCTTCGTGGCCGACCTCAGGTTCGAGGCCCTGCCGTCCGGGGTTGTGGACCACGCCAGGCTCCTGGCCCTGGATACCTTCGGCTGCGGCCTGCTGGGCAGCCGGACGCCCTGGGGCCGCATCCTGCTGGAGACCCTGCGGGAGGTGGAGGGCCCCGGGGATTCCCTGGTCTGGGGGACGGGCGTGCGGCTCTC
>DAOTYJ010000165.1:0-5293 GCA_034434875.1 Dehalococcoidia bacterium
TTGGCCAGCGTCGAAGAAGCCCTTGAAGATTACCGGGCGGGCAAATTTGTCATCATCGTTGACGATGAGGGCCGGGAGAACGAGGGGGACCTGGCCATGGCGGCCGAAAAGGTGACCCCCGAGGCGATAAACTTTATGGCCACCTATGGCCGGGGCCTTATTTGCATGCCAATGCTTGGGGAGCGTTTGGACGAGCTTAGAATCCCCCTGATGGTGCCCCCGGCCGAGAACGACGCAAGCTTTGGGACGGCCTTTACGGTCTCGGTGGACTACAAGCACGGGACCACCACCGGCATTTCGGCCTACGACCGGGCGGCCACCGTCCGGGCCTTAATCGACCCCGGGTCGAAGCCCGAAGACTTTGCCCGGCCGGGGCATCTTTTCCCGCTGCGCTACCGGGAGGGGGGCGTGCTGGTCCGGCCGGGGCAGACGGAGGCGGCGGTGGACCTGGCCAGGCTTGCGGGCCTTTACCCGGCGGCGGTCATCTGCGAGATTATGGCCCCCGACGGGACGATGGCCCGGCGGCCCTATCTGGAGCGTTTTGCGGCCGAGCATGGGCTTAAGATTATCTCGGTGGCCCAGATTGCGGCCTATCGGCGCAGAAAGGAGATTTTAGTCCGGCGGGTGGCCGAGGCCAGGCTTCCCAGCGCCTTTGGGGAGTTTAAAATTGTCGCCTATGAGGGCCTTTATGATGGGCGGACCCACCTGGCCCTTTTAAAGGGCGGGCCCGAGGGGGCCCGGGTGGCCCTGGTGAGGGTCCATTCGGAGTGCCTTACCGGGGACGTCTTTAAAAGCCTGCGGTGCGACTGCGGGCCCCAGCTTGAGGAGGCCTTAAGGCTTATCGGGGCCTCGGAATTTGGGGTTTTAATCTACCTGCGGCAGGAGGGTCGGGGCATCGGCTTAGAAAGCAAGATTATGGCCTATCACCTTCAGGAGCGGGGCTTAGACACGGTGGAGGCCAACTTAGCCTTAGGCTTTGCCCCCGACCTTCGGGAATACTCGGTGGCGGCCAGCATCTTAAAGGAGCTGGGCATTAAGAAAATAAGGCTTTTAACCAACAACCCGGCCAAGCTCGACGACCTGGAGGAGGCCGGGGTCGAGGTCGTCGACCGGGTGCCCTTAGTCATCGGGCCCAATCCTTACAACGCCCGCTATCTTAAGACCAAGAAAGAGAGGCTTGGACACCTGCTATGACCTTAGAGTACCGGGCAGAGCTTTCGGGGGAAGGCCGCCGGTTCGGGATTGTGGTGGCCCGCTTCAACGACCTTATCACCCGCCGCCTCTTAGAAGGGGCCCTCGATACCCTCACCCGCCACGGCGTCCGGCCGGAAGATATCGAAATAGCCTGGGTGCCGGGGTCCTTTGAACTTCCTGTGGCCGCCCAGGCCCTGGCCGAGACCGGCCGCTTCTCGGCCGTCATCTGCCTTGGGGCCGTCATCCGGGGGGCCACCCCCCACTTTGAATACGTTGCCTCCCAGGCCGCCAGCGGCATCGGCCGGGTGGCCCTGGACTGCCGCCTGCCGGTGGTCTTCGGGGTGATAACGGCCGAGACCCAGGAGCAGGCCCTGGAGCGGGCCGGGGGTAAGGTGGGGAACCGGGGGGCCGAGGCCGCCCTGGCGGCCCTGGAGATGGCCGACCTGCTCGGCCGGATTCGGGGCCGGGCCCCGGCCGGCGGGGACGCCGTCGGTTGACCGTCGCCGGGCCCGTCGGCCGCTGGGGCCCGCGGCCTTTCCGCCTCGGCCGCGACCTGGGGGGCGTCCTGGACCTGCTGGAGCTGGCCTTTGGGGAGGAGGCGGCCAGGTTCCGGGACCTGCGCCTGCTGGCCGGCCTCGGGCCGCTCCTGGTCCCTCTTGAGCCCCTCCTGCAGGGGGTCTGGCCCGGAATCGTCTGGGAGGAGGACGGGCGGGTGGTGGGCAACGTCAATTTCGCCCGCCTCCCCTACCTGCCCCGGGTCTGGCTCATCTTCAACGTGGCCGTCCACCCCGACTACCGGCGGCGGGGGATCGCCCGCCAGCTGATGACCCTGGCCCTGGGACGGGTCCGTTCGGCTGGCGGGGAGGCGGCCGTCCTGGATGTGGAAACCGACAACCTGCCCGCCCGGAATCTCTACCTGAGCCTCGGCTTTGAGCTTTTGGAGCGGCTGACCGAGTACCGGGGCCGGGTTCCGGAGCTTTTGCCCGTGCGCAGCCCCAACATCCGCCCCTGGGCCTTCCGGGACTGGGTGACCCGGCGGGGTCTGGCCGGCCTCGACCCCATAAATTTAAGGCGCCTGCGGCTGATGGAGTGGCAGGTGGGGGCCCTCCTCGGGCGGCTCAGGCCGGCCGATTTGCTCCTTTTTTACGGCCGGCTAATCCGGAGCTGGGTTTGCGAGGCCGACGGCCGCCTCTTCGGCTTTGGCCGGCTGGACCGGCCCGTTTTCGGCCGACCCCGGCTGGTGGTCTGGCTCGGACCGGAGATGCCCGAAATTCTCGGGCTGGATTTCCTTTCGGCGGTTGTCGGGCAGGTTAAGGCCGGTCAGGCCGTAACTTTGCAGATTGCGGCCGACCCCGACCGGTTCAGCCTGCCCCCGGGCTGGGGGTTTGAGGTGAGACGGCGGCGCGACCGGATGTTTAAGTGGGTATAATGGGGCCGTGATGCGGGCATTCCTGGTCCGGCTGGTGCTCAACGCCGTCGGCCTGGTGGTTGCCGCCCGGGTCGTCCCCGGGGTTGAGCTTGACGTCGGCCGGCTTGAGACGGTGGTGCTGGTGGCCCTCGTCTTCGGCCTGGTAAACGCCTTCGTCCGACCCCTGGCCCTGCTGGTAACCTGCCTGATAAACTGGCTGACCCTGGGGCTTTTTACGCTGGTCATTAACGCCTTAATGTTCTGGCTTACGGCCGAAGTTTCCCGGGCGGTGGGCCTCGGGTTCGGGGTCCGGGACTTCTGGGCGGCCTTTCTGGGGGCCCTGGTCGTAAGCCTCGTGAGCCTGGTGCTTTCCTGGGCGTTGCGGGGGCTTGAAAGCAACTAGCAGATCGGTTAAACTTGCGCGGCGACAGGAGGTAACGTGGCCGAGCCGGCGCACCTGCCCGAAGCGCCATCCCCGGCCGCCCGCCGGCGGTGCGGGACGTGCTATTTTTACGAGCCGTCGCCCCTGCGGGGTAAGGGCTGGTGCCGGCACCCGTTGCTCCGGGGGGAGCGGGAGCTGGCGCTGGTGGACCAGTACGACCACCGGTGCGTCCAGATGCTCCACACCGACTACTGGCAGCCGGCCACCGTCCGGACCACCGGCGTTCCGCCGGAAGTTCAGCGGGTTCGGAGGCGACACTCCATGCGAGTCTACGGCCTGATCGGCCTGGTGGTGCTCAGCTTTGGGCTGATAATCGCCGGTTTCCTGGTCATCTCCAGCATTGCGGGGTCCCGGGGCGGCCAGCCGGCCGGCCCGCCCTACCCGGCCACGGCCAGGATCGACTTCTGGCTCCGGGCCGACGCCGCCACCGGGTCGGAGCGGCTGGCCTTCGTGCCCATGGGGGCCCGGCTCGAGCTTCACGACAGCAAGGCCGGCGAGGTCCTCGACCCGAAGCTGGAATCGCCGGCCAAGTGGTACAAGGTCAAAGTCGTTGCCACCGGGCAGATGGGCTGGGCCTACGCCGGCTGGGTCGAACGCCAACCCTGAGGACGCCGGCCCGGGACTTCCACTCAGCGCCCCCCTCGACCAGCGGTCCGTAGCGCCTGCCTGACCCAAACCATACCCCATTACCCGATCGGGTAAACCACTTCTACCTAAACGGGCCGCAAAATTTACCCGTCAGAACGTGATATTTATCACAATCCCCAGGTAAGGTTAGGGTTAAAAGTTACGGCGAGCGTCGGCTTGTGGGGGTAGCGCATGGCTGCGCCGGACTTATTGAAGCTTTACAGAACAATGTAGCTTGTCAGGCGGGCGGAAGAGCGCCTCGAGCAGCTTTTCGCCCAGGGCGAGGCCTACGGTTCCCTGCACCTGTGCATCGGGCAGGAGGCCACCGTTACCGGGGCCTGTGCCGCCCTGAGGCCGGATGATTACATTACGTGCACCTACCGGGGCCACGGCGCCGCCCTGGCTAAAGGCTCGCCGGTCCGGGGCTTAATGGCGGAGCTTCTGGGTCGGGAGACGGGGCTCTGCCGGGGCCGGGGCGGGTCGATGCTCCTTACCTAGGCAACTTAGGCGCAAGCGGCATCGTCGGCGGGGCCATCCCCATCGCGGTGGGCGCGGCCTTAGGGGCCAAGATTTCGGGCTCGGACCAGGCGGCCTTAACATTCTTCGGCGACGGGGCTACCAACCAGGGAACCTTCCACGAATCCCTTAACCTGGCCGCCCTCTGGAAGCTGCCCGTCATATTTTTCTGCGAAAACAACCAGTATGCGGAGATGACCCCCGTCTGGAAGGGGACAAGCATAGAGAGGCTGGCGGACCGGGGTTGCGCCTACGGGATTCCGGGGGTGGTCGTCGACGGCAACGACGTCGAGGCCGTCTACCGGGTTACGGCCGAGGCGGCGGCCCGGGCCCGGGCAGGGGCCCACCCTTATCGAGGCGGTGACCTACCGGCTGTGCGGCCACATGTTCGGCGACCCCGAGACGCATCGGCCCAAAGCGGAGGTCGAAAGGTGGCGTGCCCGCGACCCGCTATTGATTGCCCGGCAGCGGTTGCGAGAAAGGGGAGTTGCCGAGGCGGAAATCAGGCGACTTGAAGCCGAGGTTGACGCTGAGGTCGAAGAAGCTGTGGAGTTTGCCCGAAAGAGCCCC
Source organism: Dehalococcoidia bacterium (assembly GCA_034434875.1). Lineage (GTDB taxonomy): Bacteria > Chloroflexota > Dehalococcoidia > JAUQQI01 > JAUQQI01 > JAUQQI01. The sequence goes on from DAOTYJ010000165.1 coordinate 4,758, forward strand.
GAACCGGACTCTGCGGAGGCTACCCGGTATGTCTACGTTGAATGAGGGTACAACCCGGGTTTTAACTTACGCCCAGGCCCTTAACGAGGCCCTGCTGGAGGAGATGGAGCGGGACCCCAGGGTTGTCCTATTGGGCGAGGATATCGGGGAATTCGGCGGCCTTTATTCCGTCACCCGGGGCTTACTGGAACGTTTCGGGCCGGCCCGGGTTATGGACACCCCCATCTCGGAGGCGGGATTTGTTGGGGCGGCCCTGGGGCTGGCCCTTACGGGCTACCGGCCGGTGGTGGAGATAATGTTCGTCGACTTTATCTTCGAACTCATCTCAAAACTCTCCAAGCAATGAGGAAGCAGGCAAGGTAGACGAAGCCTTGAAACGTGGAGAGAAGTCGCTCGTGTCTTTAAGGAAAGCCGCCCAAACCCTCCCTTCCGCCACGCTCCTCCGGATCGCGGGATCCGCTTTCTCATCGAAGTGGCGAGGCCGCCCCTTCCGGGCCTTCTTCCTCCCCCGCCGGTTCTCCCGGATGCCGGCGCGA
>DAOTYJ010000166.1:0-10115 GCA_034434875.1 Dehalococcoidia bacterium
GGCCGCTCCTAGAGCCGAACCTTGGGGTGAACCAGGGGGCTTTTCTCCAGTTCCAGTAATCTGGCATCCTCTTCAGGGGTCGGCGCACTCATGTCGAGGGTATAGCACACAGGAACTTAAGCCACTTTCTTACCGCCTGCCGGGAAGTGTGGAAGCGCCGGGCCGGGCGCCTGCGGCGCCGCCGGTCTGGTTGTAAGTCTCGATAAGCTGCTTTCGGGCTTCGACAGGGTTCGCTCTTGACATAATCGTCATAACGATTATGTCAAGAGTTGCCTGTCGGCCAGGTCAGCCAAAGCTGGTCTGCCTCCTGGTTGAGTTTTTTCCCACAAAGATTTGACCAGAGGCGGGCCGGCTTTGGCTACCACGGTCCCTAGCACCTGGCAACGATCTCCTGGCTCACTTCGAAGGCCGTTTGACACCAAGACAGGCCCAAACCTATACTCGGTGTAGAAAGGCCGCTGGAGGCTTTAAAAATGCCTAACCTGCCCGGCAAGCGTTATTACTGCGCGGTCTGCGGCTCCGAATTTATCGTGACCCGGAAGGGCGACGGCACCCTTACCTGTTGTGGCCAGCCGATGAAGCTTAAAGGTTGAGGGAGAGCATAACCATGGCCGACGGTGCTGAAAGCGCGGTTGTCACCAAAAACCAGCTCGGCAAGCGCTACCGGTGCGAGGTTTGCGGCACGGAAGTGCTGTGCACCAAGGGTGGCGAAGGCCGGGTCCACTGCTGCGGCCAGCCCATGACCCTCCAGCAGCCCCGGGCCCTGCCCTCCTCGGACTAACCGGCCCGGAGGTTTCGATGCCAGGGGTCGGGGACGAGGTACCTGACTTCTACACCGACCAGTTTGTGATGTCCTTAAGCCCCTATGGGGTGACCTGCATCTTTTACCTGACGTCGCCGGAGCCGCCCCCGCCCGGCCAGCCCCCGGCCCGCAAGGAGCTGGTCCGCCTCCGCATGTCCTTAGAGCACGCCAAGGTGATGGCGATGCTGATGCGCCGTCAGCTCAAAGAATACGAGCACGAGTCGGGGGCCACCATCGCCATCCCCTTCGCCCTCTACCGGGACCTGGACCTCAGCCCCGACGACTGGTAGCAAGCTCCCAGACCCGCCGGATGACGGCGGCGTGACGCTCCCGGCCCTGCCAGTCATCAAAACCTTTGGGTCGGATTACGGCCACGGCCTCCTCCACCGAAAGGCCCGCCGCCCAGGCCCGGTCCACCTCGGCCTTCAGGCTTTCAAAATATTCCCGCAGCCTAACGATGACATCCGAACCGCCCAGGGGCCCGTGGCCCGGCACCACAACCCGGACCGGGTAGGCCCCAAGGGCCGAAAGGGCCCGAACCCAGCCGTCGATGTCGGCCTCGGCCGCCGTGGGAAACCAGCCGTTAAAAACCAGGTCCCCGGCAAAGAGGATCCCTTCGTCCGGGACCCACACGATAAGGTCGCCGTCGGTGTGGGCCGGACCCAGGTGCCGGACCTCCACCTTGAGACCGCCCGGGTAAAGGTCGCACCCCCAGTCCACCGTCAGATTCGGGGGCGTAAGCCGGACCTGGTCGAACTCGGCGGCCAGCAGAGGCTGACGCCGCCGGAAAAACTGGAGCTGTTCGGGGCCGAACCGCAGGAGCCGCTCCCGGGTCCGGACGTGGCCGATGACAGCGGCCGGCGCAAAAACCTGGTTTCCGAAGGTGTGGTCCCCGTGGTAGTGGGTGTTCACCACAAAGCCGATGGGCCGGGGGCTTAGGGCTCGGACCCGCTCCTGCAGGTGGCGGGCGGCGGTGGGCGTAAGCAGGGAATCGACCACCGCAACGACTTCGTCCCCCAGGATGACGCCGGCGTTGGTCCCGCCGCCGGTTCCGACCCAGGCGCAGACCCTGGGGCCGAGCCTTTCCAGGGGCACCGGCCCGGCCCCTACGAGACCTCTAAAATCTTAAGCCGCCTGACCCCGCCGGGGGTGCGGACCTCGACCACGTCCCCGGCCCGCTTGCCCATAAGGGCGGCCCCCACCGGCGACTCGTAGGAGACCTTGCCGGCAAGGACGTCGGCGTGGGCGGCCCCCACCAGGACGATCTCCTCGACCTCGCCCGATTCGTCCTGGATTTTCACCCTCGAGCCGATGCCGATTACACCCCCGTCCCCCTGCTGCCGGTCGGGGACAACCCGGGCGATGGCGAGGAGCCGCTCCAGCTCCCGAATACGGCCCTCGACGAAGGCCTGCTCCCGCTTCGCCTCCAGGTAGTCGGGGTTGTCGAAGATGTCGGTGCCCTCGGTAACGGCCCGAAGCCGCTCGATAACCTCCTTGCGCCTGACCTCTTTAAGATATTTAAGCTCGGCTTCCAGCTGTTCCTTCTCGCTTACCGTGATAACCGGCCTATCCATCGGTCACGCTCCTTCGGGTCCGTAAATGGTTGCGGGGGAGGGGTACCCCGGGGTTCGGCCGCCGCCGAGCACACCCATTTGGTTTATAGAATAGAAAAAAGACCGTGTCAAAACCGGCCCCTCGCCCCTATTCTTCGGTGATGACGATGCGCCGGATCGTGTCGCCGGCGTAGGCGGGGTTGGCCTGGGGGTCCCGGGGGGTGAGGCTCTGCAGAACGTCCAGGCCGGAAACTACCTGGCCGAAGACGGTGTATTTGCCGTCCAGTTCCGGCATGGGCCGGTAAGGGATGAAGAACTGGCTGCCGCTCACCTTGCCCCCTTCCTGGGCCATGACCAGGGCCCCGGCGACCACCGGGTGGGGGGAAGCCTCCGGCTCCAGGTAGTAGCCCGGCCCGCCCTTGCCGTCCCCGACGGGGTCGCCCCCCTGGGCCAGGGCGTCTTTAATTACCCGGGAAAAGGTCGTGCCGTTGTAAAAGCCCTCCCGGGCCAGGAAGACGAAGTTATTGACGGTCCTGGGGGCGTCCTGGGCGAAGAGGACCGCCCGGATGGGGCCCTTTTCGGTTTCGATGGTGGCGTAATACGTCCTGGCCGGGTCGATAACCATGGGCGGCGGGCCGGAATAGGTCTGGCGGGGGCCCAGGGTGGGCACCGGGGCGGCCTCCGGGCCGGCGGCCTGATTCTGGCCCCGGCCGAAAAGGGCCTGCACCTGCGGACCCACGACGAAGATGACGACCAGGCTCAAGCCCCAGAAGAGGAGGGTGGTAATGAAGAAGGACCGCCAGTCGAAGGGCCGCCGAGCCGTCTGGGCGCGGTTGGGGCCGTTTGGGGCGGGTTTGGGCGGGGCGGGGGCGATTCCCCGCTTGAGCCGAAGTTTTTCGCGTTCCCGGGCGGCCTCCCGCCGGGCACGTTTGGAACGGGACACGACCCGACTCCTCCCGATATAAAAACTTTGAGGCGCCCGGTATCAGCGGACGCCTCGTGGGGTACCCCCGGCGGGACTCGAACCCACGCCACCGGCTCCGGAGGCCGGTGCTCTATCCAGCTGAGCTACGGGGGCATTTCCGCCTATATTATAACACGGCGGTTCAAGGGCCGCACCCCCGGGACGACCGGGGCCTTTTATGCCCCGTCCTGTCGGCGGGGTAGGCGGTCCGAACCGGCGGGCCGGGAGGCCGCCGGCCGAATTAAGCCCGGGAGCCGTCGGTTCATCCGGCTGTTGGGGTCATATCCCCCCGGCCGAGTGCCGGCCGCTCACGGAACACAGCCGCGAGCGGCCGGCAAAGGGCGGAGAATCGTCAAAGATCGCCCGGTTTGATAAACCGGAAGTGGGCCACATAGACCGGAAGCCTTTCCTGGGGGAATTGGGCAAAGAGCCACTCAAGAAAATCCAGGCTAAAGAGGGGGTAAAGCTTCAGCCGCTCCTTGTCAATCGGCTCCCTGGTAAGAATCTGCGCCCCGGTGAAGCCCGCATTCTTGGCCTCACGGATGAGCCCCCTCGCCGAGAGGGCACCCGCAATTCAACCCGCAAAGGCCGCCTCCCTTTCAAGCACGGCCCTGGGAAGCCGGCCGTTGACCACCGAATCGGCAAAGACGAGCCGCCCGCCCGGCCTCAGCACCCGGTAAATCTCCCGGAAGGTCTGTCCCTTCTCGGTGGAGAGGTTAATGACGCCGTTCGAAATGGCAACATCTACCGCGGCGTCGCCGAGGGGAATCTCCTCCATCCGGCCTTCCCGAAACTCCACGTTGGTAAGACCCAGCGCGGCCAGGTTCGCCCGGGCCCGGCTGAGCATTTCAGGGGTCATATCCAGCCCGATGGCCCGGCCGGTCGGCCCAACCTTCCTTGCGGCGATGAACGTATCAATTCCGGCCCCGCAACCAATGTCTAGTACCACCTCGCCGGGTTTAAGGTTTGCATGCCGGACCGGATTGCCAAGGCCGAGCGCATACGCCTTGACCGATTCAGGCAGCCAGGCAATTTCTTCGGGGTCGTACAACGCTTCCGCCACCCCAAGCCCCCGGGGCACCACGCCCCCGTATGACTCGCGGACGGTCCGGGCCGCTTCTTCGGCCGAAAACCGGGCTGTACTGAACTGAGCTTCCAACTGTTAACACCCCCTTTTGTTTGTTTTGGGCGTTTAGTGTCCGCCCTTCCGGGCGCCCCAGGTAGTTAGCCGCTGACTATGCGGTCGGCCGCCACGATGAGCTCGGCGAACTCTTTCGGTGTGATGAACCGGGCATTTTTCCCCTGCAGGTCTGCGTCGGTGACCCCACGGGCCCGGCTACAGCCCCCTCAGACGAAGATGGGCACCCCGTGGGCAATTAGCTTTTCAAGCAGTTCTTTGAAGGGGGGCCAACCAACCCCGTGAACCTGGTCGGCGACGACGTCTTTAGATAAGTTGCCTCCCCGGCGAGGAAGAGCTGGGGATTGTGGCCGGCCTCGACCGCGCCGTTCGCCGCCACCAGGGGCAGGGTAGCCCGGGTGGGGTCGTCCGAACCGAAGGTGCTGACGAAGAGAATGGTCGCCATTGAAAGACCTCCTCCGGTTTATTTTGGTTTGCCCTCACCCCCGCCCCCTCTCCCGCCCAGCGGGAGAGGGGGAACCAGGGAGTGCGGGCTACAGGCTGTTCAGCTTCGGGGCGGGAAAAACTTCGGGTGAGCCTCGACGATGAGCCAGCGGTCGCCCCGCTTCTGCATCACCTGGACCACGTGGCCCTTCATCGACGGACCGCCAACGGGCGTAATTTCCAGGCCGCCCTGCCAGACGGCCAGGTCCGGGGTGAGCATCCGGACCCAGCCCCGCTCCTGCCGGACGGTGGCCCCAGGCATGGTCCCGTGCAGGAGCCGCTCGTAGGCGGCCTCGATTTCAGCCCGGCCATGCTGAATGTCCCCGAAGGCCCCAACCCTGACCGCATCCTCGGTGTAGAACCCGGCCAGAGCCCTCGCGTCGCCCTGGTTCCAGACCTCGGTAAACGCCTGAATCTCCCGGTAGATCGCCTCTTCCCGGGCATCGCTTATGGTGTCCACAAATCCTCCTTGCTTTATTGAACCGGTCTTGCCAAACTTAACCCTTAACGTAAGAGAGCTTCTCCGCCACCCTCCCAGCCCGCACCCGGAAAACATCCACGCCCCGGACGTGTCCAGGCCGGCCATCCCGCTCAACCCAGCGATAGAGCCAGCGCACCACGCAGCGGTCCCCGCACGCAAAGGTCTCCTCGGTTTCGAAGCTGGCCCGGGGCGAGGAGGCGAAGAAGCGCTCCCAGAAGGTGCGGACGGCCGCCTGGCCTTCGTAACGCTCGCCGTCCGGCGGCGGGTAGGTGTTTTCGAACACGCCGTCTTCAGCCATTGCCGCCATCATGGCGTCAACATCGTGCCCGTTGAAGGCGTCGTTGAAGTGTTGAATTGCCTTGAGCGTTGATTCCGTCACCTTATCTTCGGGCGGGCTGTCGGTCATGGTTTTCGGCCCAGCACCAGCAGGCTTACCAAACACACGGTCAGTGGTCGCACTTTAAATCCTCCTTTTTCAACACGGTTTAGGGGGAATATCGGCCGCCCGGGCAAGTGCCTCGCTTCGGACGGCGGGCGGAAGCCAGCTCAGGTCGTCCGGCCGGCCGCACCGCGGTCAGACCAGGGCCCACACGCCGTCGCCGATGTAAGCGCGGCTTTTAGCGGCCGTTTCGCCGACCCAGCCGCAGAAACAAGCTTCTTTCACAGCCAACTACCTCCCTTACACGAAAGCTGGCCGGCCACGACCCCTCGGGACCTTGGACCTGGAGCCAGTGTCCGGCCGAGATGAACAGGTTTCCCAAAGCTACGAGCTCTGAACCAACGTCGAAGAGCGGCCGCCTGCCCAGAAGCGGCCAACCCGGGTCGTGTTTCTATTCCAGGGCGGCCTGGCGGAACAGCTCCTCACGCCTCTCCCGCTCGATCTCAAGCTCCGGGAGATTAAGCAAACCGGACAAAAATCCTCCTTTCTTTCAATCGACAGGCTCCGGGGCCAGCACCGGCCCGGACGTTTCCGGCCGGACCCGAGACCCGGAGTCGGCCAGGCTCTGGACGCACTCCTAGAAGGCGCTGTCGGGACCCACGACGGACCTCTGCCACAGGTCGGCAAACCCCGCCCGGCACCGCTCCACGTAGGAGTCCTCGGGCCGTTCCCGGTAGAAGGCGCTCTCAGCCGCCGGCCGATGGGACGCCGCCTGCGGGCCGACCGGGCCGGCGGCCGTGGACTGCCAGATGTAGGCGGCCCCGCGCACGCCAGGGCCGCCAGCCCCCAGGCCCTGAGCTGGTAAATTACGCCCACGGCCGGATGTTGACGTTCACCCGGAACAGGTTGTCCGGGTCGTACTTCGTCTTAAGCCGGGCCAGCCGCCCGTAATTGGGCCCGTAGGCCGCCCGGACGGCAGATTCAACCCCGCCTTCGGCTTCGTCGTTAACGTAGGCCCCGCCGGTCGAAAACGGCTGAAGCCCCCGCCACATGTCCCGGACCCAGCCCACGTGGGGTTCGGCCGGGCCATCAAGCCACATCCCGATGATGCTTACTAAAAACCCCGACCGGTGGGCAAAGGCGGTCGCCTCGGGCCCAACCCGGCTTACCGCGCCGGCCAGCGGCTGAATCAGGACCAGCGACCTGGGGGACGTAAACTCGCCGCAGCACCCGGTAATCACCCCAATGGCCTCAGCTGAAAGGTCGGTTATCACCGACGACTTCCAGTAGTGGCGGGCCCCGAAGGGGGCCGCATCGTCCAGCATCCGCTGGACCTGGACATAGGGCATCGGCCCGGTCATGTCCATAAGGGGCCGCCCGAACCGGGCCAGGGGCTCGGCCAGCCTTCGGCCCTCCTCCACCGGCCCGCAGTGGCAGACGGCAAAGCCCACCACCGGCGCCCCTTCGGGGGAAGTCAGGCAGGCGGCAAAGACGTTGAACTCGTCGGGCATCCCGGCCAGATACTCCCGGTAAGACCGCAGAATCTCCGGCGCCCGGGAAATCGGGTAAAGAATGAGCCCCCCAAAGACGGCCGGACCGACCGGGTGGAGCCGGTAGGTAAATTCGGTTACAACCCCAAAGTTGTGCCCGGCGCCCCTCAGGGCCCAGAAGAGGTCGGGATTTTCGGCCTGGCTTGCCCGCCGGACCTGCCCGTCGGCGGCGACCACTTCGGCCTCAAGCAGGTTGTCACAGGCCAGGCCGTATTTGCGCATCAGCCAGCCGATGCCCCCGCCCAGGGTCAGGCCGGCGATGCCGGTAGCGGAGATGGTCCCCATGGTCGTGGCCAGGCCGAAATCCTGGGTCTGGGCATCGAACTCCCCGAGTCTGAGGCCGGGCTGGGCCCGGACCGTCTGCGCTTCGGGGTCAACTTTGAGCCCTTTAAGGCCCGAAAGGTCCAGCATCAGCGCCCCATCGGCCACGGCATTGCCGGCGACGTTGTGACCCCCGCCCTTCATGCTTAAAAGCAGCCCCTTTTCCCGGGCAAAAGCTACGGCCCTTGCCACATCCGCCGTGCCCTTGGGCCGGATGATCAGGGCTGGCCGGCGGTCGACCAGGGCATTAAAGACCTTCCGGGCCTCGTCATAGTCGGCGTCGCCCGGGGTGATTACCCGGCCCGAAAGGGCGCCCCTTAAGGCCTCAACCTCTGACCCTCCCAGGCCGACCTCGGTGCCATCTAACCTCAGAGCCTTGTGCGTTTCCATAATCTCTCCTTTCGGTAATCTTGCCGGACAAAAGTTCCGTCCGGCCTCTCTAAGCTTACGGGGAGTTGGCGACCATTACATCGGCCGCCAGAGCTGGGCGGAGGTGTAGGTGTCGAAGAAGGCGTCGAAGGGGGCCAGCTTGCCCTGCCGGTAGGTGAAGACGTGCACCCAGTCGAGTTGCCCCCGGCGGCCGGTCGCCTTTGCCCGCACGGCTTCGTGGCCCAGTACGACGACCTTATCGCCCGAGGCGATAAACTCGTCCGGGCTGAAGACTTCGAACTCGTAGTGCTGGCCGAGCGTGCGGAACCATTCGGCCACGGCGGCCTTGCCCTTGTGCTGGCCCCCTCGGGCCCCGCCTCGACCGGGGAGTGCACCACCCACTGAATGTCGTCGGTCAGCAGTTCCAGGACGCCCGGGACGTCGCCCCGCAGGAAGGCCGCGTACCCCTGCTTTGCCAGCTCGATATTGGTCTGAGACACAGTTTTCCTCCCTGCTTTAGACTGCGGGCGGAATATTCTGGTTCATCCGGAAGAAGTTATCCGGGTCCCACCGCGCCTTGACTTGGGTCAGCCGTTTCCAGGCGGCCGGGCCGTAGGCGGCGGGCCCCACCCGGTCGGCTTCGTCGGCGGTCATGAAGTTGACGTAGACGGTGCCGGTGCTGTAAGGCTCCAGGGCCGACCAGAGTCCCCGGGCCCAGCTAATGACCTTCTGGTCGTCTTCGGGCTTCTCCCACCGGCCGTGGATGTTCAGCAGAAACTGCGCATCCCGGTGGGGGTAGGCCGTCGAGTCGGCCGGCAGTCGGCTGACCTGACCCCCAACGGCAAGCATCGGAATCTCGCACTGGTCCAAGGGCAGACGGGCCGAAAACTCCAGCACGGTATCGATGAGGCCGTCGCTCAGGGCCGTGATGTTGTGGGACTTCCAGTAATTGCGGGCCCCGGGCGGGTTCAGGGGGTCGGTTATCTGCTGCCAGGCGGCATAGGGCATCGGCCCGGCCAGACTCCCGTACGGCTTTCCGAAAGCCCCCAGGGGTCTGATGAGAGCCTCGCCCCTGGCCAGGTCGCCCGAATAGCAAAAGAGCAGGGCCAGGATGTCCCGGCCGTGGACCTCGGGGGGCAGGAAGGGGAGCGGGGGCGCTTTCCGGGGCAATGGGGCCGCCGTCAGCTCGTCGGGGGCGTCCGCCCAGAAGTCCCGGAAGCCTTCGAGTACCTGCCGCCCCTGCTCCAGGGGGTAAACAAACATGCCCGAGTAAACCTCGGGCCCGATGGGGTGGAGCCCGAATTCAAAGCGGCTTACGATGCCGAAGTTTCCGCCCCCGCCCCGGATGGCCCAGAAGAGGTCGGGGTTTTCCTGGGCGCTGGCCTTGACCAGTCGGCCGTCGGCCGTGATAACGTCGGCCGAGAGCAGGCTGTCCACCGTCAGGCCGAGGCGGCGGCTCAGCCACCCGCCCCCACCCCCGAGGGTGAGCCCGGCGACACCGGTGGTCGAGTTTATGCCCAGAGGTGTTGCCAGCCCAAAAGCCTGGGCCTCCCGGTCGAAGTCGCCCAGGGTTGACCCGGCCTCGACCGTCGCCCGCCGGGCGGCCGGGTCAACCTGGACGGACCGCATGGCCGAGAGGTCGACCATCAGGCCGCCGTCGCAGACGGCGGTGCCGGCGATGTTGTGGCCACCGCCCCGGATGCTGGTGAGCAGGCCCTTCTGCCGGGCAAATCGAACCGCCGTCAGGATATCGGCGGCCCCGGCCGGCCGGATAATCAGGGCCGGCCGGCGGTCAATCATACTGTTCCAGATGCGGCGGGCGGCGTCGTAATCTGAGGATTCGGGGGTTATGACCCGGCCGCGAATGCCCTCCTGCAGGGCCTCGATTTCGGACCCCTTCAGGGTGACCTCCCGGCCTTCAAGGGTTCGGGCGCCAACGTCTCTCACGGTATCCCCCCTTAAACCTTTGAGTGGGCGATCAGACACTCGGAGTCTTCCCAGCGGGGGTCGGCGGTGAGCAGGCCCCGGAGCTGGCGGTACCAGGCATCCTGGGCGGGGTCGCCGGCGTTGGCCAG
>DAOTYJ010000167.1:0-38704 GCA_034434875.1 Dehalococcoidia bacterium
CCGGAACCTGGCCCTTAACCTGCTAAGAACCCTGGGTTACCGGTTCGTAGTCGACGGATTCCGGGCCTTAAGTGCCCGGCCTGACCGGGGTCTAAGCCTGCTGATCCGCCGAAAGCCATGAAAACTGGAAAGCCCTGCCGCCCCGGTGAAGTTAGCCGAACGCGGCCGGCACCCTACGGCCGCCGGGGGCGGGCCAGGAGCAGGCGGCCAGGTTAGGGGCCAGCCCTTCCGGGGGCCTCAAGCTGGCCCCGGACCCGGCAAACCGGCGGCTGACCCCGGTCCGGCCCCTGCTTTTGAGCCCGCTAAGGCAGGATTACCTCGGCCGGGCAGGGCCTCAATCCGGCCGCTCACCAGGTTGACCAGTTCCAGGCTCCGGTTCGCCTTAAGAACCAGGGCCGCCTCCCCATAGGGGCCACGAACCGGGTCCGGTCAGGGCAAGACCCCGCCTTACCCGTCCGGCCTTGACGTCGAAAACCACCACCCCGGCCGGATATGGCCCCGGGTAAGGGATCGGCCGAAATCTCCACGACCGCCACCGTCCGGCCCCCAGCCGGGTCCCACAGGCCGTCCCCCGGAATTTTAGCCCCCAGGCAAGTATGCCCCCACCCGGGTCGGGTGGGTCCCTGGGATATAATCAAGCTGGATGCCGACGGTCACCGCCCTCGAAACCGCCGAAACCCGCTCGGGTCCCGTTGTCAGGGTCTTCCTGGACGGCCGCTTCGCCTTTAGCCTAGACCCCATCACCGCCCGCCGGCATTCCCTCGCCGTGGGCCGGGTCCTTTCCGAGGGGGAGGTCGCCGAACTGGAGCGGCAGGCGGCCCTGGAGCGGGCCCTAGCCGCCGCTTATCGGCTCCTAACCTACCGGCCCCGGTCGGAAGCGGAGGTCCGAACCCGCCTGCTTAAAAAGGGCTTCGACCCGGCAACGGCCGAGGCGGCCCTAGAAAAGCTCCGGGCCCAGGGCCTCCTGGACGACCTCGCCTTCGGCCGGTTCTGGCAGGAAAGCCGGGAAGCGTTCAGTCCCCGGGGCGAATACCTGCTCCGGGCCGAGCTTCGGCAAAAGGGCCTTTCGGCCGAAACCGTCGGCGAGGTGCTGGCCGACTTTGACGAGGCCGAATCGGCCCTGAAGGTGGCCCGGTCCCTCCGCCGGCGCCTTGACAAGCTGCCGCCCGAGGAGCGGCGCCGACGTCTGTGGGGCCAGCTGGCCCGCCGGGGCTTTGCCCCGGACACCATCCAGCAGGTGGTCCGGCAGGTGGAGCGGGAGGAGGATGGGCAGTAGCCGGGAGGCTATACCCGCCGACCCGGCCTACCGGGAGCTCTTCGTTGTCTCGGCCCCCCTGGCCTTCAGCGCCTTCGTAATGAACCTGGAGGGTCCGGTGGTGGCCGCCGGCCTGAGCCGCCTGCCCGAGCCGGCCATCGCCCTGGCCGCCTTCGGGGTGGCCTTCAACCTGGCCGTTTTCGTTGAAAGCCCCATCATCTCGATGCTGGAGGGGAGCATCGCCCTCGTCCGCGACCGCCAGAGCTTTTTGGCCTTCGGCCTCTTTATGGCGGCCGCCGGCCTGGGGCTGGCCCTTCTGGGCTTTGTCTTTTACTTTACCCCGGCCGTCGACTGGTTCATGGGCCGGGTGCTGGGAGCCCCGCCCGAGGTTAGCCGAGAGGCGGCCGCAGCCGTCCGATTTCTCGTCCTCTGGCCGCCCCTCATCGGCCTGCGCCGCTTCCTGCAGGGGATTATGGTCCGCTTCGGCCGGACCAAGCCCATCGCCTGGGCCGTCCTGGTCCGGCTCGGGGTCCTGGGGGCGGTCGTTTTCTGGGGGCCGATGGTTTTCCCCCTGCCCGGGGCGGCCCTGGGAACCCTGGCCGAGGCGGTAGGGGTGGCCGCCGAATCCCTCCTCGTCGCCTGGTGGTCCCGGCCCGCCGTGGGCCGGGTGCTCCAGGAAGACCCACCCCGGGGCCCAGTCCCCCTGACCTCCGGGGCCATCCTCCGATTTTACCTGCCCCTTGTCTGGATGCAGGTGTTGTTAAACGCCGCGCCCCCGGTCATCACGGCCGGCATCGGCCGGGCGCCCCAGCCGGAGCTGTCCCTGGCCGCCTGGCCGGTGGTAAACTCAACCCTGAACCTGGTGGGAAGCCCCCTCAGCATGCTTCAGCAGACCGTCATCGCCGTAGGCAGGGCCGGACAGGGCCGTCGGGTCGCCGGCTTTATCCTCGGCGCGGGGAGCCTAGGGTCAGGGATCCTCAGCCTCCTTGCCTTCACCCCCCTCCTCGACTGGTATCTGGGCGGGCTTCTGGGTCTGCCCGCTCGGCTGGTGGATTTCGCCCGCCCGGCCGTCCAGGTGCTGGCCGCGCTGCCCGTCCTGGTCGGCCTGCGGGCCCTTCTGCGGGGCCGGCTCATCGCCCGCCGCCGCACCGGTCCGGTGGGCCTGGCCGTGACGGCTTACCTGGTGGGCCTAGCCCTGCTCATCACCGCCCTGACCCTCTTTACCGGGCTGCCGGGCATTATGGCGGCCGCCCCGGCCGTTTTGGGGGCTACCCTCATCGAGCTGGCATTTCTCGGGGCCGGTTTGGGCCGAAGCCGGCCCGGGGTTAAGCCGAGAAGTTAGCCGCCCCGGTTTGCGGACAAACCTATGGTAAACTTTTCCGGCGGGGTCGAGCCGGAGGGGAATTATGCTGGAGCTTATCGACGTCGGACGGCAGTCGGTCTCCCTTTATGAGGCGAGCGTTGGGCCCGAGTTTATCGAACAGCTCCGGGCCCTGGCCGCCAACCTGCGGGGCGTTCGGGTCCTCCACCTGAACGCCACCCCCTACGGCGGGGGGGTCGCCGAAATCCTGCGGTCGGAGGTCCCCCTCCTTCAGGACCTCGGCCTCAAGGCCGAGTGGCGGGTGATCACCGGGGACGAAAGCTTTTTTCGGGTGACCAAGGCCATCCACAACGGCCTGCAGGGCGCAAAACGGGAGCTCACCCTGACCGAGCAGGAGGTCTACCTGGCCCACTCCATGCGGAGCGCCCGGTTTCTCGAAGACGACTATGACGTAATCTTCGTCCACGACCCCCAGCCCCTCGCCCTCCGCCACTTCCACGGGCCCGGTCGGGCCAAGTGGGTCTGGCGCTGCCACATCGACACCTCCGAGCCCAATCCCCAGGTCTGGGCCTTTCTCAGGCCTTACGTGGCCGACTACGACGCGGCCGTATTCACCATGGGGGCCTTTGTCCCCCCGGACCTTCCCGTCGGGCGGGTGGAGATAATACCCCCGGCCATCGACCCGGAAAGTCCCAAAAACTTAGAGCTCGAGCCGGGCCTGGCCCGCCGGGTTCTCCAGTGGATCGGGGTCGACCTGGAACGGCCCCTTATCACCCAGGTGAGCCGCTTCGACCCCTGGAAGGACCCCCTGGGGGTTATCGCCGCCTACCGCCTGGCCAGGCAAGAAGTCCCCGACCTCCAGCTGGCCCTGGTGGGCTCCATGGCCCTGGACGACCCCGAGGGCTGGGAAATTTACCACCAGGTGCAAGAGGTTGCCCGCCGGGACCCCGGAATCTATATCTTCACAAACCTGACCGGGGTGAGCAACATCGAAGTCAACGCCTTTCAGCGGCTGTCCCGGGTCGTTTTGCAAAAGTCCATCCGGGAAGGCTTCGGCCTGGTGGTTTCCGAGGCCCTCTGGAAGGGTACCCCGGTGGTTGCTGGGCGGGCCGGGGGCATCCCCCTCCAGGTTCAGGACGGGGTGAGCGGCTTTCTGGTGGACACCGTTGAGGCCTGCGCCGAGCGGACCGTCTGGCTTTTGCGCCACCCCGAAGAGGCCCGGGCCTTCGGCGCCCGGGGCCGGGAGCACGTGCGCCGGCACTTTCTCCTGCCCCGGCTTATCGCCGACGAACTGCGGCTGGCCGCCGACCTCTTGGGCCTTCGGCCTGCGGATGTCTCGCCGGCGGCCCAGGTGGGCCTTCCCGGCGAACTGCGGGACCCGGTCTGCGGCCGCCGCCTGGAGGCCGAAACCGCCCTTCCGGCGGAGCATGCCGGGGAGACGTATCATTTCTGCTCGGCAGCCTGCCGGCGAGAATTCGAGGATGACCCCGAACGCTTCCTCCGGGGGGCGGCCCCCAACGGCCGGTCCAGGGCCGGCTGAGGGCGGCCCTCAGGCGGCCTGGCGGCGGCCGATGGCCCGCATTACCGCGAGCAAAAGCACCGCCCCGATGATGGCCATTATGAGGTGGGTGATCCCCAGCGGCCCGCCCGGGCGGTGGCCCGTAAGGAGAATGTAAAGGGCCGTTCCGATAAGGGACCCGGCCAACCCGATCAGGAGGTCTCCCATCAGGCCGTACCGGTTGCCCATAAGCTTATCGGCCACCCAGCCGGCGATCAGGCCCGCGATGACCCACGGCAAAAGGGCCAGGACCGCCCCCACCAGAATTAGCAAGAAATAAAGGCTCAAAAGGGCCCCGAGGGCCAGCAACACGACGATAACCCACACCCCTGGCCTTCTCCTTAAACCGAGATTTCGGGCCGGAAAGAGGCCCGGCCGGTTTTGAGTATAGCCCATCGGGCCGAACCGGACGGCTTTTCGGGCACTTGCGAACTTTAAGCCCTGCCGAGTAAACTTCAGCGAACCGCCCAGCGGCCCAAGAAAGGAGGAGCAAAAATGGTCTGGCGTTCCCAACCCTCCCTCACCCCCGACGAGGCCCGCCAACTCCATTATGAGGCCCTCGTCATCGACACCCAGCAGCCGCCCATCACCTACGGCATGGTCTTCACCGACAGGATGCGCCAGGCCCTCCAGGAGTTCGCCCGGCAGGGCCGCTCCCGGGAGGAGGTCCAGCCCATCCTGGAGGCGATGGCCTGCCGGGAGATTCAGACCTCCGAAGAGGCCCGGCGCCAATACCTGGACCTCTGGAAAAGGTCCGGGGTCACCGTGGCCTGCGGGACCTACTCGGGCCCCGGGCCGATAAGCCAGGCCTTTGAACGGGCCGTCCGGCGCATTGCCCAGGCTTACGGCATCGTCGAGGCCCTGAACGGGGAGGTGACCATCGTCAAGAAGGCCGCCGACATCGAAAGGGTCCACCGGGAAGGCAAACACGGGATCATCCTGGACTTCCAGGACACTATCGCCTTTGAGGACGACCTGGACCGGGTTGACCTCTTTTACAACCTGGGGGTGCGGATGGTTCAGCTCACTTATAACCTCCAGAACCTGGTGGGGGACGGGTGCACCGAGGCCTACCAGGGCGGCCTCACTTACTTCGGCCGGGAGGTGGTCCGCCGCCTGAATGAGTTGGGCATCCTGGTGGACGTGAGCCACTGCAGCGAGCAGGTAGGCTGGGATGCCCTCAAGGTCTCGACGGCCCCCATTGTGGTCTCCCACTCGGCCGCCAAAGCCGTGGCCTACCACGACCGGGGCAAGAGCGACGACCTGGCCAGGGCCATCGCCGACCGGGGCGGGTATTTCGGGGTGGTGGTTGTGCCCGGTTTTATCAGCACCAGCCCCGAGGCAACCTTAGAAAACTTTGCCGACCACATCGAGCACCTGGTGCGGGTCTGCGGCATCGACCACGTGGGCATCGGCACCGACAAGGCCGGACCCGGGCCGGGAACGGAATCCCTCATCGAGTGGCCGCCGGAGATGCCCATGCGCCGGCCCGGCACCTTCGACTGGTCGGGCTTCCGCCGGGAGGAGCACCGGCTCACCCCGGAGTACCGGCTCCACGGCTACGAGACCTTCGCCGACTGGCCCAACATTACCGTTACCCTGGCCCGGCGGGGCTTTAACGAAGACGAGCTTAGAAAACTCCTCGGCCTCAACTTCCTGCGGGTCTTCCGGGAAGTTGTCGGCTAAGAAAAAACCGGCCGGAGGAAGTAAATGACCAAGGTTAATCCCATCCTCTTTAAAGGCTTGGAATGGCGCACCATCGGACCTTACCGGGGGGGCCGGGTGGTGGCGGTGGCCGGCCACCCCACCGACCCATTAACTTTTTACTTCGGGGCCTGCGCCGGGGGCGTCTGGAAAACCGCCGACGGCGGCCTAACCTGGGAGTGCGTCTCCGACGGCTATTTCAACACCGCGGCGGTGGGGGCCATTGCGGTGGCCGAATCCGACCCGAACGTCGTCTACGTGGGGATGGGCGAATGCTGCATCCGGGGCAATGTCTCCCATGGGGACGGGGTGTACAAGTCGACGGACGGCGGCAAGACCTGGGTCCACCTGGGCCTTTCGGACACCCGCCACATCGCCCGAATCCGAATCCACCCGACGAACCCGGATCTCGTTTACGTGGCGGCCCTGGGCCACGCCTTCGGCCCCAATGAGGAGCGGGGGGTCTTCCGCTCCGCCGACGGCGGCAAGACCTGGGAGCGAATCCTTTACCGGGGTCCGAACGCCGGGGCCATCGACCTTATCCTGGACCCCGCCAATCCCCGCATCCTCTACGCCGCCTTCTGGGAGGCCCGCCGCACCTTCTGGAACCTCACCAGCGGCGGCCCGGGAAGTGGGATTTTTAAATCCACCGACGGCGGGGACACCTGGGTCGAGCTTACCAACAACCCCGGCCTCCCGACCGGGGTTAAGGGGCGCATCGGCCTGGCCATTTCGGCGGCCCGGCCGGAGCGGGTCTGGGCCATCGTCGAGGCCGTGGACGGGGCCGTCTTTCGGTCGGAGGACGGGGGCGCCACCTGGGAGCGGTTGAGCGAGCAGGGAGACCTGCGCCGCCGGGCCTGGTACTACCAGCACATTGTGGCCGACCCTCAGGACCCCGAAACCGTCTATGTCTTAAACATCGAGCTTTGGAAATCCGTTGACGGCGGCCGGACCTTCAACACTATGGCTTCCCCCCACGGCGACCACCACGACCTCTGGATTGACCCCCGCAACCCGAGGCGGATGGTCCTGGGCACCGACGGCGGCGCCAGCGTGACCTTTGACGGGGGCCTCTCCTGGACCCCCATCGACAACCAGCCCACCGCCCAGATGTACCACGTAACCGCCGACAACCAGTTCCCCTACCGGGTCTACGGCTCCCAGCAGGATAACACCGCCATCAGCATCCCCAGCCGGTCGGTAAACGGGGCAATAACCCAGACCGAATGGTACAAGCCGGGCGGGGGCGAAAGCGGCTACATTGCCGTAAAACCCGACGACCCCAACATCGTGGTGGGCGGGGCCATCGGCAGCGGCCTGGGCAACGGCCGGCTCATCTTATACGACCGGCGGACCGGGCAGGAGCGCAACATCACCGTCTGGCCGGAGGCCACCGGGATGGGGGTTGGGGCCAGGGACTTAAAGTATCGGTTTCAGTGGACCTTCCCCATCCTCTTTTCGCCCCATGACCCCGACACCCTCTACGTGACGGCCAACGTGGTCTTCCGGTCCCGGAACCTGGGCTCGAGCTGGGAAATAATCAGCCCCGACCTCACCCGCAACGACCCCACCAAGCTGGAGCCTTCGGGCGGCCCGATTACCCGGGACAACACCGGGGCCGAGGTCTACTGCACCATTTTCGCCTTCGTCGAATCCCCCCATGAGCCCGGGGTCTTTTGGGCGGGGTCCGACGACGGCCTGATTCACATTTCCCGGGACGGGGGCAAGAGCTGGCAGAATGTCACCCCGCCCGACCTGCCCGAATGGACCCTCATCAGCCTGATCGAATGCTCTCCCCACGACCCCGCCACCGCCTACGTGGCGGCAACCCGGTATAAGCTGGACGATTTTCGGCCCTATCTTTACAAGACCAACGATTACGGCCGGACCTGGACGAAGATAACCGGCGGCATCCCCGAAAACGACTTCACCCGGTGCATCCGGGAGGACCCCGTCCGGCGGGGCCTGCTCTTTGCCGGCACCGAAACCGGCCTTTACGTCTCCTTCGACGACGGGGAGAGCTGGGTTCGGTTCCACGGGGCCAACCTCCCCGTGGTCCCCATCTACGACCTGGTCATCAAAGACGACGACCTCGTCGTGGCGACCCACGGCCGGGGCTTCTGGATTCTGGACGACATAACCCCCCTCCGCCAGCTCGGGGAGCAGGCCCTTTCCGGCCCGGCTTATCTTTTTGCCCCCCGGAAGACCGTCCGGTTTAAAACCTACCGGGGGTTCGGCAACCGGCCCCTGGTGGGCCAGAAAAACTACCGGATGGCCGGGCCGGTCGTCACCACCTACAAGGTGGTAAAAAAGCCGGACGGCCGGACCGAAGAAGTCTACCTTGACGCCGGTGAAAACCCGCCCGACGGGGTAATCGTCACCTATTACTTAAAAGATAAGCCCGAAGGGGAGGTTAATTTAACATTTCTGGATGCGGCCGGAAACGTCATAAAGACCTTTACCAGCCGGGAGCCCGAAAAACCCGGGCCCGGCGAGCCGCCCCGGAAGGAGGAGCCCCGGGTTACGGCCGAGGCCGGGATTAACCGTTTCGTCTGGGACATGCGGTACCCCGACGCCGTCCCCATTCCCGAGGACCGGGCGACCTTTAATCCTCCCCGGGTAAACCTGCTCCTCGGCCCCGTCGCCCCACCCGGAAGCTATCAGGTTCAGCTTAAGGTCGGGGACCTTACCCTCACCCAACCCTTTGAGGTCGTTAAAGACCCCCGGGTCAGGGCCACCCGGCGGGACCTGGAGGCCCAGTTCCGCCTGCTTTTGCAGATTCGGGACCGGGTCTCGGCGACCCACCAGGCGGTGCTTCGCTGCCGGGACGTCCGCCGCCAGCTGGAGGAGCTCGGCCGGCGGCTCCAGGACCGGCCGGGGGCGGCCGAACTCGTCCGGGCCGCCCGGGAGCTGGCCGACAAACTGCGGGCCGTCGAAGCCGAGCTCTGGCGGGAGGATGCCGACCGCCCCCTGGCCCCGCCCAGCGCCCTCAACTTCCGGCTGGCCGCCCTCTCCACCTTCGTCAATTCGGCCGATTATGCCCCGGCCCGGCAGCACCTTGAGGCCTTCCGGGACCTGTGGGGCCGAATCCGTCGGCACCTGCGGGAGCTGGAGCGCCTTTACCGGACGGAGCTGGCGGCCTTTAACCGGCGGGCCCGGCGGGCCGGCCTGCCCACAGTCCTCGTCGGCTAGAGCAGGCCCAGGACGCCCGTCAGGTCGGAAAACTCGAAATCGGGGCCGAGCTGCGGCTCCAGCACGAAGTCCCGGGTCCGGTTCGACCAGGCGCAGGGCAGGCCGAAGGACCGCGCCCCCATCACGTCGCTGGCCGACCCGGCCACGTGGAGGACCTCCGAACGGTCAAGGCCCAGGGTCTTAAGGGGCAGCTCGTAAATGGCCGGGTGGGGTTTGTAGAAGCCGGCCTGGTCGGCCGCAAAGATATAATCGACGCCCACCGGAAGCTGTTTGGCCAGCTCCCGGAGCATCGCCGCGTCCCCGTTGGAGAGCAGGGCCGTAAGGCAGCCCCGGTCCTTCACCCCGGCCAGCACCTGCCCGGCTTCGGGCCAAGGCTTGAGCCGGTTCCAGGCGGCCACCAGGCGGGCGCGGGTTTCGGCCGGAAGGTCGACCCCATAGCGCTTAAGGGCGTAATCGAGGGCCCGTTCGGTAAGGTAGTAAAACTTATAATGTCCCCGGCCCAGGGAGTTGCTTATAAGGGCAAATTCCAGCTGTTTGGTCCGCCAGAGGCGGAAAAAGGCCACCGGGTCGACCTCGGCCGAGGGCAGGGCGTCCCGGACCTCCGGCACCATACTGCCTTCGAGGTCGAAGAGGGCGGCGTAAACGTCAAAGGTCACCAGCTTATAACGGGCCATACCGGCCGATTATACCCCAGGGCTGCGGCCCCCAGCCAGCGGCGCAACCCCAAGGGGAAAATCACCTGCGTTTTTTGGCCGGCGGCCCTTGCGCCGGGGCCGGTGGGGTGCTATAATGAGCTTAGTCTGGTTTGCTTAAAAACTGGATACCGGCCCGCAAGGGCCGGAAACTGCTCTGGGTCGAACTTAGGCCTGCCAAGGGTACCTATGTCGCCTTGGGCAGGCCTAAATCTATTCTAAGGAGGTT
This sequence comes from Dehalococcoidia bacterium, assembly GCA_034434875.1. GTDB lineage: Bacteria > Chloroflexota > Dehalococcoidia > JAUQQI01 > JAUQQI01 > JAUQQI01. The sequence continues at coordinate 9,952 of DAOTYJ010000167.1, forward strand.
TTGATGCTTAACGTAACCGACCGGGCAAAAGAGGAGCTGGCCTATGCCCGGGGGGCGTACGCCCTGGCCCCCGAGCAGGCCTTCCGGATCGTGGCAGGTCCTAACAACGAGCTGGGCTTCGAAGTCGACATCCAGCGGCCGGGGGACCAGGTCGTGGAGCACGACGGCACCGTCGTGCTGCTCCTGGACCCGATCCTCGCCGAGGGCCTTGAGGGCCGGACCCTCGATGCCGAAGAGACCGACGAGGGCGTAACTTTTACCCTGGCTTGAACCGGTCAGGGAATTCTCAAACACTAAGGAGCTTCTAAATGTTGGGCAAAATTCGACGAATCATGGACCGGGGCTACGGCTTTATCCGCGGCGACGACGGCAAAGACTATTTCTTCCACCGGTCCAGCGTAGAGGGAACCACCTTCGAGGCCCTTTCCGAGGGCCAGTCGGTGGAGTTCGACGTTGAGGCCGACCGCCGGGGCCGGGGCCCTCGGGCCACCCGGGTCCGGACCGGCTAACCAACTCCAACCAGACCCCTTAACCACAACCGAATACTGACGGGCGCCCTTCACGGCGTCCGGTTGCGGGCCGACCCAGGGGGTCGGCCCGCAACGTTTTCGTGGGCCTAGAGCAGGCCGACCCAGGCCGCGACGATGCGCGCAATCAAGTAGACGAGAACCAGGGCCAGGGCCGAAAACCACAGGCCCAGCAGCACAACCCCGAAGAGCTCCGGGGGCACGTCCCGCAGGTTGCCGAACACAGGCCGTCTCCTTTCCCCCCAGGGCTTTGTATGATTTTAACGGTTTTCCTCCCGTAGCCAGGTCAACGACCCGAAGGCCGGCCGGATGTGGTATAATCCAGCCCGGCAGTAGGCGGTGGCACGGCGGGCACCCCCCTCGGCTCCCCCGAACCCCGGGGCTTTCGGTGTTAATCAGCCAGACCCGGCCTCCCGCAAGGCCTTCCGGTTCGGCCGGGAATTGCGGCCGAAAGGGCGCACGGCCGTGTGCCCTCTACCGCGGGCGGCCGGACCACCAATGCCCGGGCCGAAGCACCCTAATAACAAAGAGAGGTTATGTCTCCTGCGGCGTACGTTGCGGGTTACCGTGGGGGCTGCTCTGGCAGCCCTACTCCTGACCCCCGGTTGCCCGGCCCACGCCCAGGAGCCGACCGCAGGCCCGACGGCTACTCCAACCCCAACGCCGACCCCTTCGCCCACGCCTGTGCCCGCGACCCCCAAGGCAACCCCAACGGTCACCCCAAGCCCGACCCCAACCCCTGCCCCGCCCCCGGCCTTTCAGCCGGTGGTAACCTGGTACTTTGCCGAGGGCTCGACGGCCCCGCCCTTCGACGCCGTAATCGCCTTCCCCAACCCCGGAAGCGAGCCGGCGACGGTCAACATCAACTTCGGGAAGCCAGCCAGCCGGTCGTCGTCGGGCGGTCAATGTACATCAGCAAGCTGGGCCGTCTCGGACTGCACGTCAAGACCGGCCTGCGTTAGGCCGCCTGGGCGGGCCGAGAAGTTTATTCCCTTCCGGCCGGCGGGGCCGACTTGGGCCCAAAAGGCTCAGGCCGAAACGGCCCATCCCGGGCCTCGAGAAAGGCCCGGAGGCCCCCACCCTGCAGCGCCTCCAGGAGGGCCGCCCGGGAGGCGTCGTGGGAGGCGTGGACAAGGGTGGAAAGGGCCGCGTTCATCAGCAGGCCTGAACCCAGGCCCGAGGCCAGCAGACCAAAGAAGGTTATCGCCCGGTTAAACCGGACGGAAGCCTCCGGCACCCGGGCAATCCGCTCGGCCACGGTCCGAGCCCGGGGCATCAGCCGGTCCGGGGGAACCACTTCGTGGACCAGGCCCAGCCGGTAAGCTTCCCAGGCGTCGAAATGGTCGCCGGTGAGGGCGTACCGGTGGGCCGCCTTCCACCCGGCCAGGGCCGCCACCAGGAACGTGGTGTTGGCCCCGTGGCGCACCTCCGGCTGCCCGAAGACGGCGTTTTCGGCCGCAATGGTAATGTCGCAGGCCAGGGCGTACCAGAGTCCCCCACCCAGCACCCACCCATGGACGGCGGCGATTACCGGCTTTGAAAGGTACCAGATATGCAGGAGGTTCTGCTGGTGGCGGAGGTCGTTCAACCAGAAGCGCCGAATATACTCCGCCGGCTCAAGGCCGGTGGGGTCCAGGGTCGGCACATCCGGCCCCGCTTTTGGGGTCATATCGTAGCCGGCCGAGAACGCCCGGCCCGCCCCGGTGAGAATAATGGCCCGGACCGAACGGTCGGCATCGGCCTGGTCCAGGGCCCGGTGAAGCTCGGCTTCGAGCTCCGGGGAGATGGCGTTTAACACCTCCGGCCGGTTCAGGGTTATTGTGGCAACGGGACCGTCAGCTTCGTAAAGAATCTGACGATAGCTCACCGAAAGGGCCTCCCGGGGGGCTTCTCTGGGCAAATTTTAGCCGGGTTGAGCCCGGCCGCGGGTTCCCTTTGCCCCCTCAGCCGCCGGCCGAACGAGCAACCGGAGGACGGGCGGGGCCGCCAGGGTGGTAAGCACGCTCATAATCACCACCACGCTGAAAATAGCTTCCGAGACGGCATCTAAACTGCGGCCCACGCTGGCGATTATCAGCCCCACCTCGCCCCGGGGCGCCATTCCTACCCCGATTATTGCCATCGACCTCAACCCCAGCCCCGCCGCCGGCAGTCCGCAGCCGACCACCTTGCCCAAAATGGCCAAGGCGGTGATGACCAGAGCCAGGCCGATAACCGACCCGTCCAGGAAGACCCGCCAGTCCACGTGGCTACCGGTTATCACAAAGAAAAAGGGTGCCAGGAACTGGTAAATGGGCTGGGTCTCCTCGTGAAGCTTGTGCTGCTGGCGGCTTTCGGCAAAGACCATCCCGGCCAGGAACGCCCCGACGATGGCCGCCAGGCCCACCTGGCTTGCCAGGGCGGCCAACCCCAGCATGGTGATAAGGGCGACGGCCAGGGGCGCATTCTCGACCCGGAGCCGGTCCAGGTGCAGGTCGAGCCTGCGGATGGCGCCGACCCCGATAAGGACCACCAGAACCGTAAATCCTACGGCCTGGGCCACGATCAGGCCGACCTCTAAAAGGCTGACCTGTCCGGTTGCCGAGAGGCCCACCACGACGGCTAGGACCATCAGGCCGAGGATGTCGTCGATCACCGCCGCCCCCAGGATAATGCGGGCCTCGGGGGTGGCCGTGGCGTGGAGGTCCCGGAGCACCCGGGCGGTGATACCGACGCTGGTGGCTACCATCGCCGCCCCGACGAAGAGACTTTCCGCCCGCGGGTGGCCCAAGTATTCGGTTAGACCGAAACCGAGAACAAAAGGAACAACCACCCCGGCAAGGGCCACCGCCAGGGCCCGGGGCCCGACCCGGACCGCCTGGTCGAGCCGGGTCTCCAAACCGACCATGAACAAGAGAACCACCACCCCCAGCTCGGAGACCAGGTTATAAACCAAGTCGAGGGCTTCCTGGGCGGCGGTCGGGTCGCCGTGGAAAAGGTCGATAAGACCCGGGTTGGGCACCCCGATGATGCCGAGGCCGTAGGGGCCGATGAGGGCCCCGGCCAGAAGCTCGCCGACGACGGCCGGCTGCCGGAGCCTTTCAAAGAGTTCTCCGGCCAGCCGGGCAACGGCATAAATGATAAAAAGGTCCAGGAGGATGGCCCCGGCCTCGTGCATTGGGCGGCCCTTTTATATATACTAACCGGCCGACTCGGGGGGCGCGGACTAAGGCCGGGTATCCCGGAGGTTTCTTACCCGTTCGTTAAAGTGAATTTCGCCGCCGCGAATTTTAATGGTGAAGCTACAGTCGGGGTTGGTGCAGACCCAGGCCTTAAAGTGCACGGGCGCCCCCTGGCCGCCGTAATCGGAGAGGGGGACCAGGTCGCCGTCGTTGCAGGCCAGGCACTTCGGCAGGGCGTAAAGCATGGAGTCCAACCTCCCACCCGGTACTAGGCTCATCTTACTTCACGGCCCACGCCCCTGTCAAACCTCGCCGGCCAACCAACCCCAGGGCTTTTATTCGGCACGGAAGCCCCTGGAAGCACCTGCGAGGCTGCAGCCAACCGCCTCTTGTGGGGGCGCAAGGCCGCGGGTCCCAACCAGGCGGGATGGAAACCCAGAACTACGGCCGGGCCTCCGGCAGGCAATGGCCAAGCCGACCGGGCCCGCGGCCGGGGACCTTTGCCGGAGGCCGGACCCCCAATTACCCCGGCCGAAATTGACAAGGGGTTTAAGACTGTGCTAAAAAGAAGGTGGCTGGCCCCGTGGTGTAGCCAGGTCTAACACGCCACCCTGTCAAGGTGGAGATCGGGGGTTCAAATCCCCTCGGGGTCGCCCCCAGGGCCCGCAAAAGGGCCTAAATTATTTCGACCAGGTGCTATAATCTGCGGGTGTTACCCGAACTTCCGGGAAGGAGTCGGCCACCGTGACACGGTTCGCCTTTTTTAAAAAACAGGTCGTACCCCTCGAACAGGCCAAAATCAGCATCATGACCCACGCCTTTAACTACGGCACCGGCGTCTTCGAAGGCATCCGGGGCAACTGGAACCCCGCCGAAAATAAAATCTTTATCTTCCGCATGCCCGAACACTACGAGCGGTTTAAAGCCAGCTGCAAGATCCTCCGCATCGACCTGCCTTACTCGGTCGAGGACCTCTGCGAAATCACCAAGGACCTGGTCGCCCGCAACGGCTGCCGGGAAGACGTCTATATCCGGCCCATCGCCTACAAGGCCAGCGAAGCCATCGGCGTAAAACTCCACGGCCTCGAAGACGACCTGGCCATCTTCGTAACCCCCCTCGGACCCTACCTCGACGCCGAGGGCGGCATCCGGGCCTGCACCTCCTCCTGGCGCCGCATCGACGATGCCATGATCCCGGCCCGGGCAAAAGTGACCGGAATTTATGTCAACTCAGCCCTGGCTAAGACCGAGGCCAACGAAAACGGCTTCGACGAGGCCATCCTCCTCACCTCCGACGGCCACGTTTCCGAGGGCTCAGGGGAGAATATTTTCCTCGTCATGAAGGGCAGGCTGGTAACCCCGCCCGTCACGGATAATATCCTGGTCGGCATCACCCGGGATACGGTCATTCACCTGGCCGCCGAAGAGCTGGGCATCGAGACCGTCGAGCGGTCGGTGGACCGCAGCGAGCTTTACGTGGCCGATGAGGTCTTCATGACCGGCACCGCCGCCCACGTCACCCCCGTCGTCGAAATCGACCGCCGGCCGGTGGGCGACGGCCGGGTAGGCCCCGTCACCCGTAAGCTTATGGACCTTTATTTTGCCGTTATCCGTGGTCAGCATCCGAAGTATCTTAGCTGGTGCACGCCCGTCGCGCCCAGCCTCGCCTCCGTCTGAGACCGTTATTAAGCCCCCGGCCAGGCTCGGGCTTGCCACCGGCCTTGCCCTGACCTTCCTGGGACTGGCCGCGGCCGCCGTCCTGCTCTTAACCCCCTTCACTCAGCCGGTCGGGGTCTGGTCCCCCCTTTACGGGGCCGCCGGCCTGATTCTGGCCCTGGTGGCGGCCTACCTGGGCTACTGGACCCTCGTGTGCGCCAGCCTTCGCTACCGGCTTGACCGCAACCGGCTGAAATTAACCTGGCTCGGCGGAAGCATCCAGCTCCCCACCCACCGGCTCCGAATCCTGGACCAGCCCCCGGGGTTCCCCGAATTCCGCCAGGTCCGGGGGGTCGCCTGGCCCGGCTTCTGGTTCGGCCGTGACCGGGACCCCGAGGGGCCCGTTTACCTGGCCGCCGCCCACCATCCCGCCCAGCTGGTCCGCCTCACCACCGGAAGCCTGGTCTACGTGCTCGGGGTGCCCGACCGGGCCCGGTTTGAGGCCGAGCTGGGGGCCTTACAGCTGGCCGGCCCCCTGATACCCACCGCCGAAGGGGCCCTTCGGGAGGGCCCGCCCAGGCCGGTGATTTTCGACGACATGCTGGCGCTGGTCCCCGTCGCCGTCGGGGCCGGCCTAAGCCTCGGCCTCTTTATGTACCTGAGTCTCGTTTACCCCCGCCTGCCCGAAATAATTCCCCTGCATTTTAACGCCTTCGGCCAGCCGGATTTCATCGGCTACCGGGCCGACATCTTCCGGCTCCCGGCCTTCGGCCTCTTTTTGCTTTTGTTAAATACTGTCCTCGGGGCTGCCCTTTACCGCCTGGACCGGTTTGCCGCCCTTGTCCTCCTGTGGGCCGCGCCGGTGGTTCAGGCGATGTTCTGGTTTGCGGCCTTCCGGCTGGTAAACATATACTGCTGCTGATGGCGGCTGAGGGCGGGGTCCCATCGGGAAAATCCGGCGGCTCATCGACCTCTTAATCCAAGCCTTCAGGCGGTTTCAGGCCCACTCCGGCACCTACCTGGCGGCGGCCGTCGCCTACTACGCCCTATCGTCCCTTTTTCCGTTTCTGCTCGGGGTTATCGCCCTATTAGGCATCGTCTTTGAGGCCCAGCAGGTCAGGGCGGCCCTGCTCGAGCGAACAAGCGCCTATCTTCCAGGCTCCGAAACCCTCGTTCGCTCGGCCCTGGACGAGGCCACCCGGGCCCGGGGTGCGGTCGGCCTGCTCTCGGCAGTTCTCCTCCTCTGGTCGGCGACCGGCGTCGTGGGGGCGGTCTCCTGGGCGGTAAACCGGGCCCTTGAGGCGGAGGCCCCGAGGCCCTTTGTGCGCCAGAAGCTGGTGGAGCTGGGGGTGGTGGTGGGGGCCGGGCTCTTCTTCTGGGGCTCGACCCTGCTCCTGGGCGCCATCCGCCTCCTGGCCCGCTTAACCGATTCCCCGGCGGCCAGCCTGGGGGCTTACGGGTTGGGGGCGGTTTTGTCTGTCGGCCTATCCTTCGGCATGTTCGCCTTAACTTACCGCTTTCTTTCGGCCGTTCGGCTCGGCTGGGCCGAAATCTGGCCCGGGGCCGCCTTCGCCGCCCTGGGGGTCGAGGGGGGCAAGCACCTTTTTTTGCTTTATTTAGAAAAATTCGCCGCCCTTAACCTGGTCTACGGGTCGGTGGGGGCGGTGCTGGCCTTTCTGCTCTGGTCCTACCTGGCGGCGGTGGTGGTTATCTTCGGGGCCGAGCTGGTGGCATTGGGCCGCCAAGCCGGTAAAGGCCCCGCGCCCGGGCGGCAGCCCTAGCCGCACGCTTCCAGGCGGCGCAGACGCTCAAAAAGCTCCCGCTGTTCGGGGCTGAGGTTCTGGGGCAGAACAACCCGGACCCGGGCGTAAAGGTCGCCCCGCCGCTCGGGGTTATGGGGGTCGGGCAGGCCGAGGCCCGGCAGGCAGAAAGTTCGGCCGTTCTGGGTTTCGGCCGGAATCTGGAGCCTTGCCCGGCCATCAAGGGTGGGCACCCCTACCTCGCCCCCGAGGACGGCCGTGGTGAGGGGAACCGGGACCTCCACAAAGAGGTCCGGGCCGTGGCGCTCGAAAACGGGGTGGGGTTTCACGCTGACCTTAAGATAAAGGTCGCCGGGGGGCCCGCCGCCCCGGCCGGCACCCCCGGCCTCCGGCACCCGGACCCTCACCCCGTCGGCGATCCCCCGGGGTATCCCCACCTCAACCCGACGCTTGCGGCGCACGGTGCCCCCACCCCCGCAGGTGTGGCACCGCCGGTTAAGATAGACCCCGGAGCCCCGACAGGAGGGACACCCCTGCTCCGCCTCGACCTCAACCTGCCGGACCGTTCCCCGGAAGACCTCCTCGAGGGTAAGCTCGACTTCGGCCTCCAGGTCCTCTCCCCGGCCGCGGCCGGCCGTCTGAAACCCGGTCCGGCTCCGGGTGCCGCCCCCGAAAAGGCCGCCGAAAATCCGCCGGCCCCTCACCCACCCGTCCACGAAGTCGGCCGGAACGGCCCGACGGCGGGCCTGGTCGTATTCCCGCCGCCGCTGGGGGTCCGTCAGCACCTGGTAAGCTTCGTTTATCTCCCGAAACTTGGCCTCGGCCTCGGGGCTGTCCGGATTAAGGTCCGGGTGGAACCTCCGGGCGAGCCGGCGGAAGGCCTGCCGAATCTCCGCCTCCGAAGCCCGGGGGTCTACCCCGAGGGCAGCGTAGTAATCCTTGACCGGACCCATCCCAACCCATTGTAAAAGCCCCCGGGACCGGCGTCAAAGGCCGGCGGGCCGGTCAGGCAGCCTCCGGGGCGGCCCGGGTGCCCCCCAGGGCCCGCTCGGCGATGATCGCCTGCGGTTCGGTGAAGAGCACCCCGTCGTGGAAGTAGTGGACCAGCAGGACCGAAAGGATGCCGATGTAAGTATAGGCTTCGTCGGCCCCGGGCAAACACTGTCCGCCCGGGCAGTGGAGACCCGGCCAGAGCAGGCCGGCCCCAAGGATGAGGAGGCCCGATACGGGGAGCATCCCCAGGCAGAAGGCGTAAAAGCGCACCCAACCCACCGGCCCGGCCGAGACCGGACCAAGGGGGGTCGCCGGCCGACCCGTCGCCTCCTCCCGAAGCCGGTTCGCCAGCCAGGTGAGGGCCAGGTACTGGAAGGAATGCCAGACGTTTATCCCCTGAAAAGCCGTATCCAGGTTGGGCAGGGCCGGCGCAAAGAACATGACGGTTGCCGTTATCAGGACGAGCAGGGTCTTGGGAACGTTGAGCACCCCCTCCCGGTACTCCCGCACCGTCCGGCCGACAAACGCCGCAAAGAAGGCCGCAAAAACCGCGCCGGCCAGGTAGGCAAGCCAGTACTGCCCGTAAAGGATGTCGTTAACCTTCAGGTTAACGGGGCCGATCCAGAACTGGCCGTTGACCATCTTGGCCAGGGCCAGGGGGTAAAGGCTGCTGAAGATGAGCCCGTAGTCCACCAGCCGGTCCCGCAGGCCCACCGTGCCCCGGGCCTTCAGGGTGTAGGCGTCCGTCAGCCAGGCGATCTGCTGGAGGGCGTGGAGGCTGGCCAGGCCGAAGAAGAGGGTAAGAAGCCAGACGTAGCTTTCGTAGCTGCCGGTTGCCAGGATAATAACCATCAGCGGAATAAGCAGGGACGAGAGCAAAAAGGCCGACCGCTTCTGCCGGAACCCCGGGTCGAAGACGGTGCGGGTGAAGGTGGCGTACATGTGGGGCCCGCCCACCAGGACGGCCACCAGCAGGTTCACCACCACCCTGGCCTGGTAAGCGGGGGTTCCGGGCTGGTCGGCCCGGGCAAAGGGGTCGCCCCCAAGGACCACGTAGACCAGGTAAGGAGCAAAAAAGAGAGCGGCGCTGAAAATCAAAAAGGTGAGGTCCCAGTTTCTGCTGACGAGCCACGGCTGAGTGAACTGCTGAGCGGGACGCCCGGTTACCGTCATTTCCCACCGTACCTCCTCTCGGGTGGATGTGAAGGCCGCAACAGACCGCTCCGTGGCTAACCGGCGACTAGATTATACCCGTCCGACGGACCCCAGGCAAACGCCCGGCAGCCCGGGCCGTCCGCCCTTACCGGCCGGGCTCGAGGAAGCCGGCAATCTCCTCCACCTGCAGCCCCTCCACCCCAACCTCTGGGGCGTAGGTTACCTCGTCGGAGGCCCACACCACCGTGGGCCTGACGGCCGCCCCGATGCCCAGGATGCCGTTCAGGACCCGGTGGATGCTGTCGTTAATCCGGATGGTGTTGGGCTTAATGGCCCCGACCACCTGCCCGTCCCGGACCACGTAGGAGTCGCCCACCACGGTGCAGGTAAAGTCGCCGGCCCGAAGGCCGTTTATCGGGTAGGTGTACCAGATCCGGCCGATGTAGAGGCCGTCCCCTACCAGCCTGAACAGTTCCTCCCGGGATTTCGGGTTGCGTCCGGTTATCACGATGTTAGTTGGGTAAATTCCGGGGGGCATATCGAAGTGACGCCCCCCACCCCGGCCGAATCGGAAGCCGTTGCGGGGAACCAGGGCTCTGGGGACCTGGGCCGGGTCGACCCCGAGCTTCTCCCGGCCCCGGGGGTCAAGGCGAATGCGCTGGGCCTCGTACCAGTTGGCCAGCAGGCCCACCAGCCGGCCCCGACGGATGAGCCAGGTCCGGCCCGTCGGCAGGCCCTCGCAGGTTATGCCCTTGCTCCCCACCAGGCCCCGGGCGGCCCCGTCGTCGTAGACGTTAAGCTCCGGGTGGGCCACCTGCCGGCCGAGCTGGCCGGTAAAGGGGCTGGCGGCGGCGTAAAAGGCCTCCAGGCTCAGGGCCGGCCCCAGCAGATTGTTTACCAGGTCGGCCACGGGCTGGGGGCCCAGGATTGCCCGGTAGCGGCCGGTGGGAACCCGAACGCCCCGGCGGGAGCTTAAGGCGTTGCGGGCCGCCTCGGCCCCGGCCCCGCCGTCGAATTCCGCCAGGCGGGTGTGGGCCGACCAGCCCGTCCCCTTGGCGTCCTGGGCCTCCACCATCGCCGTAACCGCCGAGAAGATGACGGCGCTCTGGTCGGTCTGGGCCTCCGGCAGGTAAGTGGAAACGACGGCCACCCGCTCCTGGAGCACCGTAACGTCGCCCCCGACGATGAGGCCGTCGGCGGGGCCCACCGTTTCGTCGGCGGCAAACACCCCCAGGGCCGAGTTTATAACCTGCCAGCCGGCCTCCACCAGGTCCCGGCCGGAAAGGCCCAGCAGGGCCGGGTCGTGGTAGCGCCGGAGCCTTCGGCGCTCCCCCGTGGGCCTGGGCAGGGAGGTAAATTCGGGGTCCCGGACGGCCCCCCGCCGGGCCTTCTCCAGGGCCCGCTCGGCCCCCGCCAGCTCCAGCCGGCCGGGCTCGGCCCCGAACCCGAAGAGCACCCCCTCGGCCGAATCGAAGGCCGCCCGCACCCCGATCCCGTAAGCGTAGACCGACTTGGGCTCCTCCACCCCGTTGCAGGGGATGTGGGAGGTGTAATTAAGGCGGACAAAAAGGCTGGTGTTGGCCGAAACAAAAACCTCCAGCTCCCGAACCCCCGGTTTCTGCCGGAGGTGGGCGAAGGCCCGCTCTGCCGCCCGCCGAAGCTCGGCGGCGCCCACCATCACCGGGCCTCCCCGGTGAGGCGGGCCCGGCCCCGCAAGGTCGGCCCGCCGTTGCCCATCCGTTTGGTTTGCATCGGCTGGCCCTTGCCGCAGTTGGGAATGGGGAAAAGGCGAAAGTCGCTGCCCACCGCGTCGATGCCCATCAGAAAATCCCTGGTGTCGGCGGTGATTCCGCCGTTGCGGTAAAGGCGCTCCAGGCGGCCGTTGCGGATTTCGTAGACCTTGCGGGCCGAGATCCGGAAGTTTTCCCGGGATTCGGCGATGGACGGTATCCGCTTGCCGACCACGTAATAGCCGTGGTCCACCTCCCCGATGATGGCCTGGGGGTCCCGGTCCCCGGCCGCGAACACCGTGTTGGACATCCGGATGAGGGGAACGTAGGCGGCCCCGCTGGCCTTGTAGTGGCCGTTGGGTTCGGCCCCGATGACCGCCGCCGTCTGCCGGCTGTTCATAAAGCCCCGGAAGATACCCCCCTCGATCAGGACGACCCGGCGGCCCGGGGTTCCCTCGTCGTCGTAGGCGTAGTGGCCGAAGCCGGGCAGGGCCGGGTCGGAAAAGCAGGTCACCAGGGGCGAGGCCACCTGCCGGCCCAGCTCGTTGTCCTCAAAACTCCGGAAAAACCAGGAGCGGCCGGCGTAGGCCGTCTCCATCTTGAGGGCCCGGTCCAGCTCCGTGGGGTGGCCGATGACCTCATGGCAGAGCAGGGCGTTGAAATCGGGGTCGGTGACCACCACGACTTCACCCGGAGTCGTCGGGCAGGGCGGGGCGTTGGCGACCTCGGCCGCCTCCCGGGCCAGCCCGACCGCAAAGTCCGCCAGGCCCGGAAACTTGAGGACGCCGTCGTCGGCCCCGGCCTCAATTATCTCCCAGCCCCGCTGGTGGCCGATGGTCTCGTAGAACTCCTGGGCCGATTCTTCCCCCTGGGCCACCACGAAGACGAAGCCCTCGGTCAGGGCGAAGGTCTCGTCGATATCGGCCCCTTCGCTGCTTACGAAGAGCTGGCGCTCAAAACCGGTCTGGGCCGCCACCAGGTTGAAGCGGATGAGGGCCGAGGCGCCGGCGGCCGCCTTGGAAGCGGCCACCACCGCCGCCACCACCCCACCGGGGTCCACCGACCGGGGGTCCCGGCCGAAAACGGGGCCCACGGTGTCCCGCACCGTCGGGACGGGGGCCAGCTCGGTATCCCACAGGCTCCGGCCCAGGGGGCCGAATCGGCCGGCGGCCAGGGCCTTCTGCTCGGCGCTGGCCAGGGCCCGCTCGTAGGCGGCCCGGAGGCCGGCCCGGACTACCCGGGTCAGTTTTGCCAGGTCGGGCTCCCCCAGGTAAGCCCCGTAGTAGCCGGGGGCCCTGAGCCGGCGGCCGGCCAGCACCCGGATTCCCAGGGCATAGGTGGTTTCTTCAATGCCGGCCTTGGGCAGGCCGTTTTCGGCCACCGCCCCCCTCACCTCCACGGCCTGGAGCCGGATGTCGGCGTAGTGGAGGTCGGGGAACCGGCGGGGGGCCTCCGCCGCCGGGCCCGCCAGGGTCCGGCGGGCCCGGTCCAGGGCTTCGACTCCCGTCGACCCGGGCACGGCCGCTCCTAACCGGGACTGAACTCGGTCTCGACCCAGTGAACCGGCAGCCGGCCGATGTTGAGCCGTTCCACCCGGCGCACCTTCAGCCCGCCCACGTCGGCCGAGGTCGTCAGGCGGGCCTGGGCCAGTCGGCCGATGGGCTGGGCCAGCAAAACGGCCACCGTCCCGGCCACCACCGCCCCCACCAGGCGGTCGAGGGGCCGCCGGATCGCCCCGGCTACGGCCAGGGAGCTGAGGCCGGCGAGCAGGCCGGCAACGGCGATGTTGGTTCCGCACAGGGGGGATATGGCCAGGTCGGCCTCGCCGGCCCGGAGCCGGGCCAGGGCCTCTTCGACGGCGGCCTGGACGGCATCGGTGGGAAGCTGGCCGTAAATGTAAAAGCCGTGGGGGGTGGAGCGGGCGATCAGCCGGATGGTCGGGCCGAGCCGCTGAAGGAGCACCCCAACGGTGGCGTGCTCCAGGGCGTGGTTGCGACGGGTCCGCTCGAAGGCGTCGACGATGGACAGACCGGCCATCCCATTCAGTATAACATCATAACCGGAGTCCATTGCCCAGGAGGCGCCTGTGATCGCCAGGCTTATCGTTTACCCCGTCGAACCCGGCAAGGAGGACCAGGTGAGGGGCTGGTTTGAGGACCTGAAGGCCAGGTACGCCAAAACCGAGGGCCTAAAATACGGCTTCCTTATGTTGCGGTCGGCCCCGCCCCAGCTGGCCCAGCTCCTCGTCTTCGAAAGCGCCGCCGCCCTCCAGGCTTACCTGGGGTCCGAAACCTACCGGGCCTTTCTTAATGAATACCGGACCCGGTTTATAAACCCGGCCGGAAGCGCCCTGGAGCAGGTCTTCGAGACGGTGGAGGCTATTGGCCCGGCCGGGGCAGGTTAAACACCTCCCCAAAACTTATAAGCCGGGTCTGGCCCGCATCGGTCCGGAGCTGCAGCCGCCCGGACCGGTCCACCCCCACGGCCAGCCCCCTGAGCTTTTCGCCCCCGGCCACCACCTCCACCTCCCGGCCCACGGTGATGAGCCGGCGGCGCCAGGCCAGAAGGGGCGACCAGCCGGCCCGAAGCCGCCGGTAGGCCCGGTCCAGCTCCCGGAGCACCTCCCGGAAGAGGGCCTCCCGGTCCACCAGACGGCCCAGCTCCCGGGCCAGGCTGGTGGCCTGCCCGGCCAGCTCGGGAACCTCGGCCGGGTCCCAGTTTACGTTTAGGCCGATGCCCAGCAGGGCCCAGGCCAGCTCGCCCCCGAAAAACTCCGTCTCGACGAGAATCCCGGCAAACTTGCGGCCGCCGATGACCAGGTCGTTGGGCCACTTGACGGCCGGCTTAAGGCCCGTCAGCCGCTCCACCGCCCGGGCCACCCCCACCGCCGCGGCCATGGGCAGCCATTCCGCGACCTCAACGGGGGGACGCAGCAGGACGGTGAAGAGCAGACTCGTTCCCGGGGGGGCCACCCAGCGGCGGCCGTGGCGGCCCCGGCCGGCCGTCTGCTCCTCGGCCCGGACCACCAGGCCCTCGGGGCCGCCCGCCGCGGCCAGCTCCCGGGCTACATCCATGGTGGACCCCACCGCGGCTAAATGGCGAACCTCCCGGCCGATAACCCGAGGCCGCCGGCCACGGCCTTCGGCGTAACCGGCCACGGCGTCAGCCGGCCAGGCCGGCCCGGAGCTGGTCGTAGATGCGGTCGACCTTGGCGGCCATGATAAAGTCGTTTTCGTGCAGGCCGCCGATCTTGTGGGTCCAGAAGTAGACCCGAACCTCGCCCCAGCGGACGTAAAGGTCGGGGTGGTGGCCCTCGGCCTCGGCCAGCTCGCCCACCCGGTTGGCAAACTCCAGGGCCTGCTTGAAGTTTTTAAACTTAAAGCTTTTTACCAGTCGGCGGCCATCTTCCACCTGCCAGCCGGGGACCTGGGCCAGCAGGGGGGCGTATTCTTCCGGGGTGAGGGGCGGAATCCCCCCGCGGCAGGGGACGCACCGCTTTTCGGCCAGCGCAACGACTTCTCCGGTCATCTCGATTAATTATAACCCCGCGTGGGGCCTTAAGGGTCCGATGGCTGGGCCTTGGCCGCCGGGGTTCCGGCCAGAAGCCCCGCCAGCACCTCCACCGCCTCATCGGCCGTCAGGGCGATGGGCACGTCGAAGCCCCGGGCCCGAAGCCGCTGGCAGATAAGGCCCACCACGGGCGGCTCCAGCCGGTGCTCGACCAGAAGCTCCGGCCGGCCGAAGATCTCCCGGGGCGAACCTTTGGCCACGAAGCGTCCCCCCCGGCCGAGAACGTAAATGGTGTCGATAAAGAGGGGGGCCAGACTTACCTCGTGGACGGAGATGATAAAGCTCAACCCCCGCTCCCGGTGGAGCCGGTTAAGGAGGTCGACCAGCTCGACCCGGGAGGCCGCATCCAGCCCCTCAAAGGGCTCGTCCAGGATCAAAAGCTCGGGCCGCATCACCAGGGCCCCGGCCAGGGCCACCTTAAGCCGTTCCCCGCCGCTGAGGTAGTGGGCCAGCCGGTCCAGCAGGTGCTCGATGCGCAGTTCGGCGGCGACCTCCCGGACCAGCCGGTCCACCTCGGCCGGGGGAAGCCCCTGGTTGCGGGGGCCGAAACCGATATCGTCCCGGACCGTCGGGGCCACGATCTGCCGGTCGGGGTCCTGGAAGAGAAAGCCGATGCGGGGCCGGA
Source organism: Dehalococcoidia bacterium (assembly GCA_034434875.1). Classification (GTDB taxonomy): domain Bacteria; phylum Chloroflexota; class Dehalococcoidia; order JAUQQI01; family JAUQQI01; genus JAUQQI01. Next base: position 25,129 of record DAOTYJ010000167.1, read on the forward strand.
TCTTCTCAAAGTCCCGGTGGGGGTCGAGGCCGAAAACCTCCACGGTGCCGGACTCCGGCCGGAGCAGTCCCAGCAGGTGCTGAAAGAGGGTCGTTTTGCCGCTGCCGTTCTGCCCCAGCAGGGCCACCCGCTCCCCCCGGCGGACGGTGAGCTCTTCGCCCGTAAAGTAAAGGGCGGTGCCGTCGGGGTAGGTGAATTTTACGTCCTTGAACCGGACGATCAGCTCCACCGGACCCAACCGCCTTTCCTAAAGAGTCGGAGGGTCCCGGGGACCAGGAAGAGGACCGCCCCCAGAATCAGCCAGTAGCCGTTGTAGGCCCCCAGGCCCCCGCCCAGCAGGTGCTCGGCCCCGAAAACCGCCGTCCCCAGGCCCAGCAGCAGGCCGGCCAGCTCCGGGGGACCCAGCCGCCACTCGGTTCCCCCCGCGGCCAGCCGCCCCCGGTAACCCCGCAGCCGGAGAACCCGGCCGAAATCCTCACTCAGGTCGATGCCCCGGACGATGATGAGGCTGATCCCCTGGCCGACACTGGCCAGCCACCGGCCCCAGGGGCGGGCCCCCAGCCCGCCCCGCAGGCGCAGGGCCGTAAGCACGTCCCGGGCGACTCCCAGCAGAATGAAAAAGGACCTGTAAGCCAGAAAGAGCAGGTCCACCAGCAGACCGGGGGCAACCCGGCGCAGGGCCGAGAAGAGGACCGGGTAGGGGGTGATGGTGATCAGGGCCAGCATCGTCAGGGCCGCATCCACCGCCTTGCCCACCATGAGCAGGGTTCCCAGGGGACTGGCCGCACCCTGGGCGATGAGGAGGGGCACCAGCAGGACCGCCGGGTAAAAGGCGGGGACCAGGACCCGAACCCAGGGGAGGCCGGCCAGAAGGACGACCCCGTTCAGCAGGAAGAAGGTGGCCAGCAGAAAGACCAGGTCCCGGCTTACGATGATCCCGAAGAGGATAAGGCCGGCCGCGACGAACTTCGGCCCGGCGGCCAGCCGGTGGACGGGGCTAGTGAGCTTAATGGCCCAGAAATCGACCAGCTCGATCACGGCGCAACCCGCCTGGCCGGCAAGAGGTCCGGCCTCACCTGGCTTAAATACCGGACGATGACGCCGGTGAGGGCGCCTTCAAGGATCCACCCGACCGCCCCGAGGGTGTAAACCACGGCCGCAAAGGTGGGAAGGTCGAGGCCCTCGGCTTCGGCCTCGCGGGGCTCCTCGGTAAAGACCTCCACCCGGAAAAGGCCCGCCTCAAAGGGGTTTTTAAAGGCGATGACGGCCCGGGGGGCCTGCTCGGCCGGGTTGATCTGGGCCACCCCGATAATGGCCACCATCAGGGTGGTGCTTACGGCCAGGGCCGCCACCGTGGTCAGAAAAGCCTGCCAGAAGGGCCGGTTGCCCACCAGCCGGCCGAAGGCCCGAAAGAGGAGGGAGCCCAAAACCACTTCGGACCCGATAACCAGGGTGTTGAGGCCGACGACGGTTATACCCCCGTGGCCGAAGAGGGCCAAGATGAAGACCACCACGAAGGCGGCCAGAAAGCCGGCCGCCGGGCCCAGGAGGATGCCGGCCAGGACGCTGAGGTTGAAGTGGTAGGCGATGGGGACCACCTCCAGGGACATCCCCACCATCATGATGGCCGCCACCACCCCGAGCCGGGCCACCCGCCGGGCCAGCTCCTCGGGGTTCCGGCGCAGATACCAGAGGGTAGCCCCCAGGAGGACCGCCGTGACCGCCCAGCCGGCAATGACCAGCCAGAGGGGCAAGATTCCGTCGGGCAGATGGATGTGACTCACCTTAACCTCCCCCTTTCCGCAGGGATTCTACGACCCGAGCGAGGCCGGACGGCAGGTCCACCTGCGCCTGCCAGCCCAGCATCTGGCGGGCCCGGGCCGGGTCGAGGCAACTAAAGCGCACCTCACCCGGCCGGGCCGGGCCGAAGGCCGGCGGGGCCTCAAAGCCCGCCAGCCCGGCCAGGGTCCGGTAAAGCTCTAGGATGGACGTCTCCCGGCCGGTGCCGACGTTGATAACCCCCTCCCCCCGCCCCAGGGCCAGCAGGTTGGCCGCGACCACGTCGTCGACATACACAAAGTCCCGGGTCTGCCGGCCGTCGCCGAAGACGGTGGGCCGCTCGCCCCGAAGGAAGGCGGCGGCGAAGATGGTGACGACGCCGGCCTCGGTGTGGGCCTTGGCCCGGGGGCCGTAGACGTTGCCGTAGCGGAGGGCCACCCACTCCAGCCCGGCAAGCCGGCCGTAAAGCCCCAGGTAATCTTCGACGACCCGCTTGGCCAGGCCGTAGGGGGAGAGGGGCTTCGGGGGGGCCGACTCCGGAGTCGGCCGGAGTTCCGCCTCGCCGTAGACGGCGCAGGAGGAGGCGAAGATAAACCGCCGGACCCCCCAGCGCAGAGCCAGGCCCAGCAGGGCCAGACTGCCCAGAATATTGGTCCTGGCATCGGCTACGGGGTCGGCCACCGAGCGGGCAACGCTTACCTGGGCGGCGTGGTGGTTAATGACGTCGAAGCGGTGGGTCGAAAAGACGTCGTCGAGGCGGGGGTCGAGGATGTCCAGCCGGTAAAAGGCGGCCCCGGCCGGAACCCACTGCCGGCGGCCGGTGCTCAGGTTGTCGACGACCGCCACCTCGTGGCCGGCCCGGACGTAGGCTTCGGCCACGGCCGACCCGATAAACCCTGCCCCCCCGGTCACCAGAATCCGCACCCCGGAACCCCCCCTCAGGCCCGACAGGCGGCGCAAAGACCGAGAATCTCCAGCCGGTGGCCGGTGGGGATAAAGCCGGCCTGGGCCGCCTGGGCGCTGACGGCCGGGAAGATGTCGCAGCCGGGGACCTCCACCACCCGGCCGCAACCGGTGCAGATGAGCTGATGGTGGTGGTCCGGGAGGCAAAGGACGTAAGTGGGCCGGCCCAGGGCGGTCCTGACCTGCTCGATGATGCCCAGCTTGGCAAAGAGCTTCAGGGTCCGGAAGATGGTGGCCCGGCCCAGGCCGGGGGTGAGCTGGGTCAAGGCCTCGTTGGGGGTGAAGGCCCGGCGACGGGCGACGAACTCCAGGACGCGGCGGCGGGGCCGGGTGAGGCGGTAACCGCCGGCCGCAAGCCGCCTTCGAAGCCCCTCCAGTTCGGATCCCATTCCTGATACTCGGTATCAATTATACGGGCCGAGCCCAGGTCCGTCAAAGGGACCAGGCCCGGGGCAGGGCTTTCCGGGCTCGGTTGTGGGGCCCCCAACAAGGCCCTCAGGCCCCGCCGCCCTTGCGTTTCGCCGCCCGAAATACTATCATAAAAGTGATGCCGGCACTGGATGGCTTTGCGATGATTCACCGTGCTGGTGGCCGGGCACAACGGGGTGCCGGGTGGGGTCCTGCCGCAGGCGGCATCCCCGGGCCGGCGATTATTATCGGCGCCATTATTAGCCCCGCGGCGCGGGGTTGCGGCCCTCAAACCCGGAAGGGTTTGGGGGCCAAAACATTTTCGGGAGGTGCGCAATGCTTAGGGACCAGACTTTAACCGAGGCTTACACCACGCCGGGCCGTCACCGGGAAGTGGGGCTCAGCGACGGGCAGGTCCTGGAAATGTACAAAAAGATGGTCCTGGCCAGGACCATCGACGAGCGGGTCTGGACCCTCGGCCGAATGGGCAGGGTCCACTTCGTCCTTACCAGCGCCGGCCACGAAGCCGCCCAGGTCGGGGCGGCCTTCGCCCTCAGGCCCGGCCACGACTGGATTCTCCCCTACTACCGGGATATGGCCCTGGTGCTTACCCTGGGCCTTACCCCTTACGAGATCATGGCCAACTTTCTGGGCCGGCGGGACGACCCGTGCTCCCGGGGCCGGCAGATGCCCGTCCACTGGTCGGCCCGGCGGCTCAACATCGTTTCGGGGTCCAGCCCGGTCGGCACCCAGGTGCCCCACGCCGCCGGTGTGGCCCTCGCCTGCAAGCTCCGCCGGGAAGACCGGGTCACCTTCGTCTCCTTCGGGGAGGGGGCGACCAGCACCGGCGACTGGCACGAGGGGCTGAACTTCGCCGGCATCCACCAGCTTCCCGTCATCTTTTTCTGCGAGAACAACGGCTACGCCATCTCGGTGCCTTACCGCAAGCAGGTGGCCTGCGATAACGTGGCCGACCGGGCCCCAGGCTACCGGATGCCCGGGGTTGTGGTGGACGGAATGGACCCCATCGCCACCTACGCGGCCGTAAAGGCCGCCGTCGACCGGGCCCGAAAGGGCGGCGGGCCGACCCTCATCGAGGCGAAATGCTACCGGTTCACCCCCCATTCCAGCGCCGACGACGACCGGAGCTACCGGCCCCGGGAGGAGGTCGATGCCTGGCGCCGGCGGGACCCCATCGTCCTCTTTAGGCAGTACCTGATGGCTTCGGGCCTGCTGGACGAGGAGCTGGACCGGGAGATTTTCGCCCAGGCCCGGGCCGAAGTGGAGGAGGCCACCGACCGGGCCGAGGCCTGCCCGTATCCGGACGTTTCGGAGCTTTACACCCACGTCTACGCCGAAAGCTAGGAGGGAGCCATGGCCGTCAAGACCCTCATCGAGGCGATCCGGGACGCCCTTTTCGAGGAGATGCGGCGGGACCCCACCGTTATCGTGCTCGGGGAAGATGTCGGCTACCGGGGCGGGGTGTTCCGGGCCACCGAAGGGCTCATCCAGGAGTTCGGGGAAGAGCGGGTGATCGACACCCCCCTGGCCGAGTCGGCCATTGTGGGCGTCGCCATCGGGGCGGCCGTTAACGGCTTCCGGCCCGTGGCCGAAATCCAGTTCGCCGACTTCATCGCCCCGGCCATCGACCAGATCGCCAACGAGGCCGCCCGCCTCCGCTACCGCTCGGCCGGGGAATGGTGGTGTCCCCTGGTGATTCGGGCGCCCTTTGGGGGCGGAGTCCACGGGGGCCTTTACCATTCCCAGTCGGTGGAGGCCTACTTTACCCACGTTCCCGGCCTCAAGGTGGTGGTTCCCAGCGACCCCTACGATGCCAAGGGCCTCCTCAAGGCGGCCATTCGGGACGACGACCCCGTCCTCTTCTTCGAGCACAAAAAGGCCTACCGGCTGGTCAAAGGGGAGGTCCCCGACGGCGACTACGTTGTCCCCATCGGCCCGGCCAAAGTCGCCCGGCCGGGTCGGCATCTGACGGTCATCGCCTACGGCCTGATGACCACCTACGCCCTGGAGGCGGCCGACAAGGCCGCCGCCGAGGGCATTGACGTCGAGGTGGTGGACCTGCGGACCCTCTATCCGCCCGACAAAAAGACCATCCTCAACTCGGTCAAGAAGACCAGCCGGGCCCTGGTGGTTTACGAGGACAATCTGACCGGGGGTTTCGGGGCCGAAATTGCGGCCATCATCGCCGAAGAGGCCTTCCCGTACCTGGACGCCCCGGTGATGCGGCTGGCCGGCCCGGATGTGCCGGCCATCCCCTACGCCACCCCCCTGGAGGAGGCGTTCATGGTTAATCCGGAGAAGATCCTGGCCAAGATTCGGCAACTGGCGGCTTACTGAGGAGGGTGGGAATGGCGGTTAAAGTGGTGATGCCCCAGCTGGGGGAGAGTGTGGCCGAAGGAACCATCGTCCGGTGGATTAAGAGAGTGGGCGAGCGGGTCGAGAAGTACGAGCCCCTGCTGGAGGTGATGACCGACAAGGTGAACGCCGAGGTGCCGTCCCCGGCAGCCGGCATCCTCCGGGAGATCCTGGTGCCCGAGGGGGAGACGGTTCCGGTGGGGCGGGAGCTGGCCGTCATCGCCGAAGCCGAGGCCGAGGTTGAGGTCGCGGCCCCGGCTCCGGCCGGGGAAGCTCCGGCCCGGCCGGAGACCACGGAGGCCGCCGAGGGGGTTCGTCAGCGCTATTCGCCCGTCGTCCGGCGGCTGGCCCAGGAATACGGCATCGACCTTTCCCAGGTGCCGGGGACGGGCCTGGGGGGCCGGGTGACCAAGGAGGACGTCCTCCGGTATGTGGCGGAGCGGGAGCGGGCGGCCGCGGCTAAAGGGGCCCCGCCGCCTCCCCGCCCCGAGGCCCCACCCGCCCCGGCCCCCGAAGAGGAGGTCATCCCCGTCTCCCCCATGCGCCGGCAGATCGCCCAGCATATGGTCCGCTCCTACCAGACGATCCCCCACGCCTGGCTGGCGATGGAGGCCGATGTGACCAAGCTGGTACGCTTCCGGGAGGCCATCAAGGCCGAGTTCCGCCGCCGGGAAGGGGTGGACCTGACCTACCTGCCCTTCGTCGTCAAGGCGGCGGTGGAGGCCCTTAAGGAGTTTCCCGTCCTTAATGCCGTTTGGGCCGAGGACAAGATAATCTTAAAAAAGCGCATCAACGTGGGCATCGCCGTGGCCCTCGAGGACGGCCTCATCGTGCCCGTTATTAAAGACGCCGACCAGAAGAGCATCGCCGGCCTGGCCCGGGCCATTGCTGACCTGACGGAGCGGGCCCGGGCCGGCCGGCTGACCTTGGAGGACGTCCAGGGGGGCACCTTTACGGTGAACAACACCGGCGCCCTTGGCTCGGTCATCAGCCGGCCCATCATCAACGAGCCGCAGGTTGCCATCCTCACCAGCGAGGCCATCGTCCGCCGGCCGGTGGTGGTGGACGACGCCATCGCCATCCGGGCGGTGATGTTTCTCTGCCTCTCCTTCGACCACCGGGTCATCGACGGCCTCATGGCCGCCCGGTTCCTGCAGGCCGTTAAGCGCCGCCTCGAGGCCGTGGACGAGAACACCTCCGTCTACTGAGGGTCCCCGGCGGGGCCGGGCCCCGGTGTGGGATAATTGATCGAGTCGAACCGGAGGGAACGCCCAGTTATGGACCCCGCAGCCGAAGTCGCCACCGAACGCCGGCCGGAGTGGCTGAAGATCCGGCTCCACACCGGCCCCAACTACCGGGAAATAAAGAGCCTGGTCCGGGGCCTCAACCTGCACACCGTTTGCGAAGAGGCCCACTGCCCCAACATTTACGAGTGCTGGGAACACCGCACGGCCACCTACATGATCTTAGGGAGCATCTGCACCTGGCGGTGCGCTTACTGCGCCGTCCAGACCGGCAAGCCCATGCCCGTCGACTGGGCCGAGCCTTTCCGGGTGGCCAAGGCCGTCAAGGTGATGGGCTTAAGGCACGCGGTGGTAACCTCGGTGAGCCGCAACGACCTGCCCGACGGCGGGGCCGAGGTCTTCGCCCGGACCATCCGGGCCATCCGGGCCCTCAACCCGGAGTGCACCGTCGAGGTTTTGATCCCGGACTTCCGGGGCTCTGAGGCGGCCCTCCGCACCGTGCTGGAGGCCCGCCCCGATATCCTTAACCACAACATCGAGACCGTTCGCCGCCTCCACCGCAAGGTCCGGCCGGCCGGTCGCTACTGGCGGTCCATCGAGCTTCTCCGGCGGTCGAAGGAGATCGCCCCCGACGTTCCCACCAAATCGGGCATTATCATCGGGATGGGCGAAACCAAAGAAGAGATCCTGGAGACCATGGCCGACCTGCGGGCGGCCCGGGTCGACCTGCTCACCATCGGCCAGTACCTTCGTCCCTCCAAGAACCACTGGCCGGTGGTGAAATACTATACCCCCCGGGAGTTTGAGGAGCTCAGGGCCGAGGGCCTCAAGATGGGCTTTGCCCACGTGGAGTCGGGGCCCCTGGTCCGGAGCTCCTACCACGCCTGGGAGCAGGTCGACGAGATGCGCCGGCGGGCCTCGACCCCCAATGGTTGAACCGGTCCTCTACTGGTGCGAGCTGGGAAGGGTTCCCTACCGGGAGGCCTGGGAGCTGCAGGTCCGGCTGGTGGCCGCCCGGCGCCGGGGGCTCAGCGGGGACGTGCTTCTCCTTCTGGAGCACCCGCCCGTTTACACCCTGGGCCGGGGCGGGAAGGCCGAGCACCTCCTTGCCCCTATCGAATGGCTCCGCCGCCAGGGGGCCGAGGTCTTCGAGGTGGACCGGGGCGGGGATATCACCTTCCACGGCCCCGGCCAGCTGGTGGGCTACCCCATTTTGGACCTTTCCGCCTGGGGCCGGGACCTGCACCGTTACCTGCGGGGCCTTGAAGAGGTGCTTATCCGGGCCCTGGCCGTCTTCGGGGTAAGGGCCGGCCGCAAGGCCGGCTATACCGGCGTCTGGGTAGGGGACCGGAAAATTGCGGCCATCGGGGTAAAGCTCAGTTCCGGCTGGATTACCAGCCACGGCTTCGCCCTGAACGTCTCAACGGACCTGCGCTGGTTTGACCACATTGTTCCCTGCGGCATCCGGGATTACGGGGTTACTTCCTTAAGCGCCGAGCTGGGAATGAACCTTCCCCGGGAGGCCGCCGTGGGTCCCGTGGTGGAGGCCTTCGGGCAGGTCTTCGGCCGGAGGCCGGTGCCCATCGGGCTGGACGAAATTACACCCCTTCGGCCGTTAATGGCCGGCTGAGTCGTGGGGTTTTACGGTCCTGGCCGGCGAAGGCCGGTCCAGGTTGATATCCTGCCAGGACCTGGGGTCCTCGATGGGTTCTAAGTGGGTGAAAACGACCGTTCCGGGCAGGGCCTTACGCACTTCGGCCTCCACCTCCTCCAGCAGGTGGTGTCCCTGGGCCACCGTCCAGTGGCCGGGGACCAGGATGTGCACGGTGATGAACCGCCGGGTGCCGGCCTGGCGGGTCCGAAGGGCGTGGTAGCCAACGCCCTGCTCCCGGTAGCGGTCTAAAACCTCCCGGATCACCTGTTGCTCTCCGGGGGGAAGGGCCGTATCCAGCAGTCCCAGCACCGACCGGCGGACCAGAACGATGCCCCACCGGACGATATTGGCGGCCACCAGCAGGCCGAGGATGGGGTCCAGGATGTAGAGGCCGGTGAGGGTGGCCCCGAGGACCCCGACGACCACCCCGGCCGTGGTCCAGACGTCGGCCAAAAGGTGGCGGGCATTGGCCTCCAGCACGATGGCCCGGTACCGGCGGCCGGCGCTAAGCAGGACCCGGGCCACCCCCCAGTTGACCAGGGCCGCCCCCGCCGATACCAGCAGGCCCAGCTCGACATTTTCGATGGGCCTTGGGTTGAGAATCCGCTGGAAGGCCGCGTAGGCGATGCTCAAGGCCGCCCCGAGGATAAGGAAGCCCTCGGCCCCGCTGGCAAAATACTCGGCCTTGGTGTGGCCGTAGGGGTGCTCCTCATCGGGCGGCTGGGCCGCAAAGATGAGCGTCCCCAGCGCCAGCAGGGCGGCCGCCAGGTTTACCAGGGACTCCAGGGCGTCGGAGAGGAGGCCGACCGAGCCGGTAAGCAGGTAGGCCACCAGCTTCAGGCCCACGGTCGCCACGGCCGCGCCCAGGGAGAGCCAGGCAAAACCGGTCAAACGCGGGACGCCGGCGACGGAATTCCCCCGATTCACACCCACCGCCGGGAATTCTATCAGATGACGAAGACCGGCCGGTCTTCGTCAGGGGGATAGGTGGGCATCAACCCATCCGTAAGGATATTCTCCACCAGGGCCGCCTCCTCGAACCAGGAGCGGGGCGGCAGGTGCCCCCAGAAGGTTGCCCGCCGGGGGTCGTTGACGGTCCAGCGCACCGGCTCCCAGTCGGGGTCCGGGATCAGATAGTCACCGGTGTAGAGCTCGATGCGGTTGCCGTCGGGGTCCCGAAGGTAGAGAAAGAAGGCGTTGCTGATCCCGTGGCGGCCCGGGCCCCGCTCGATGGCCCCGCCCAGCCCCAGGGCGGCCCGGATATCGCAGGCCCGCAGGACGCTCGGAGTATCGGCCACCCAGAAGCCGGCGTGGTGAAGGCGGGGGCCCGTTCCGGTCATCAGGGCGATGTCGTGGACGTTCTGTTTGCGGTGAAGCCAGGTGGCCCAGAGGCGGGGCGGCTCATCTTCGACGGTATATTCCGAGTACCGGAAGCCGAGGCGGCCCTGCCACCACCCGGCGGCCCCCTCCACGTCCGGGACCTGGACGTTAAAGTGGTCCAGCCGCATCGGCATTGCCCCCCGGTACTGGTCGAAACGCTGAAGGAGCCAGGCCCGCCGCCGCATCTGGCAGAAAAATTCGAGGGGAAGGCCGGTTACCTCCTGGACCCGGAGGGTCCGGCCCTGGCCGGCCTCTTCCGCCTCCGCCTCCAGCCAGCGGATGGGGCACCCCTGGGCGGCGTAGAGCTCGGCCAGCCGGTCGAGGTCTTCGGGGGCAGCGACCCGGAAGGCCAGGTGGGTCACCCCCGGGCTTTCGGCCCGGCGCAGGACCAGGCTGTAAAGGTCCCGCTCCTCGAGGCCGCCCAAGTAAATCCGGTCCGGGTCCCGGGCCGTCTCGACGAAGCCCAGGGCCTCGACGTAGAAGGCCCGGGCCCGCTCCAGGTCGGTGACCCGGTATTCGATGTGGGCCGCCCGGGTGATGTCAAAGGCCGGCATCGTCGCCCCCGGTTGCGGCCTCGATTCTGGCCCGGGCCAGGAACTCCCGGACCCGGTCCATATCGGGGGTTCGGTCGTGGGTTTGAAAGACCAGCCCGGCCATCCGAACCGGGTCGCCGAAAAAGAACCGCTCGTACTGGATCTGGCGGGCGGCAAAGGCCGAAAGGGCCGCATCCCAGGCCAGCCGGAATATGGCTATCCGCCCCAGGGCCTCGGCCCGGGCCGCCTGGAAATAGCGGCGGATATCTTCGGCCAACTCGGGATTGCGGATGTCGGCCTCGGTGGGGATGGCCACGATGCCGCTGGCGCACAGCTGCTGGATGACCTCGACGAGACGGGGATAGATTTTCGGGTAGAGGTTGCGGGCGGCGTCCAGGGGCGGCCAGGCCGGCCGGTAAACGCCCCACCCGTCGGGGGCGGCGTCGGCCTCGGCCGCCCGCAGAAAGGCCCGCATCGCCTCCAGGTAAACCCAGATTTCGGCCACCTTCTCCTGGACGTATGGTGTCCACGATAAGGGATGCCAGGCCGAGGAAGAACTCGGTCTTGGCGATGTTCTTCACCGCCACCTGGTGGGCCATGCCGACGATGGCCCCGGTGGCGGCGTAGGCCCGGTTGGCCCGGTCCACATCCCGGTAAATAAACACCCGCTCCCAGGGGACGAAGACGTCGTGGAAAACCGCCACCGCGTCCAGCTCGTCGAAGCGGCTTCCGAGGGGGTGGTCGAAAGGGGACCGGCCGTAGTCGACCGTCTCCCGGCAGATAAACCTGAGGCCGGGGGTACCGCAGGGGAGGCTTACCGCAAAGCAGTAAGGGGCATCCTCCTCGGTATTCCGGAGGAGGGTGGAGGGAAAGACCATGATTTCGTCCACGGCCGGGAGGGTGGCCAGCATCCGGGCGCCCCGGATGACGATCCCCCGGTCGGTCTCCTTCACCACCCTGGCGGCCAGGAAGGGGTCGGCCTGCCGGGCCGGACCCACCGACCGGTTGGCCTGGGGGTTAATAAGGGTGTGGGTGAGGCAGAGGTCGTTTTCCCGGACGTGCTCGTAGTAGCGGCGGATGTTGGCGGCAAAGGCCGGCTCCCCGTAGCCCAGAAACTCGGCCCCGGCGGCGTAGGCCGTCACCGCCCGGTTAAGGTAATCGGGGGTCCGGCCCATAAACCCGAAGTGGTGGTCGGCCCAGCGTTTCATCATCCGGCCCACCCGCCAGACATCCTCCGGGCTCCGGGGCATAAGGAAAGCGAGGCCCACCTTATCCCCGCTGGTCGGCGAATCGTAAAGCATCTCGTCGGGGTGTTTCCACTGGAGGTCGTAAAGTTAGGCCAGGGAGGCCAGGCAGTTTTTAAAGGCCGGGTGGGTGGTCGGGTCGTCCACCCGCTCCCCCCGGTGCCAGAGGTCCCGGGGGTGGGAGCTTACCCGGCGGAGAAATTCGGCTCCGGTTACCGCGCCCATTGCCGCCCCTACCTTCGGCGGTTTCGCTCAATGATAGCCCCGTTCCCGCCCCGACGCAAGTCCCGGCCGCAGGGCCGGGCCTTGCCGGCCATCATTACCCGGTTGCAGGGGTGTACGGCCGTGCGTCCCGGCGGGTTGCCCCGGCCGGCCGTTCGCGGTAACCTTTACCGGAGGTCTGGCCGATGACCAGTCTCAACGTAACAGTTTAATGAAATAAGGGACGAAGGCCGGCTGGGGCCGCCGGTCGGGCGGGTGGCTCCCCTTATGGCCGAACTGGGCGTTCCGGGGGTCGCCCTCGGGGTGCTTCAGGAGGGGCGCGAATACGTTGCCGGGCTGGGGGTAACCAGCCTGGAGAATCCCCTGCCGGTAACGGCCGACACCTTTTTTCAGGTGGGGTCGATAACCAAGACCTTCACCGGCACCGCCCTCATGCGGCTGGTCGAGGCCGGCAAGGTCCGGCTGGAGGACCCGGTCCGGAAATACCTCCCTGAATTTCGGGTCAAAAGCGAAGAGGCCTCGGCGGCCGTCACCGTCCGCCACCTGCTCACCCACACCGCCGGGTGGGTCGGGGACTACTTCGACGATTTCGGCCTGGGGGACGACGCTCTGGCCCGGATGGTGGCCTCCCTGGCCGACCTGCCCCAGATTACCCCACCCGATACGGTCTGGGCTTACAACAACGCCGGCTTTTACGTGGCCGGCCGCATCATCGAGGTAGTTGCGGGAAAGCCCTACGAGGAAGCCCTTAAGGAGCTGGTGCTGGGGCCCCTGGGCCTGGAGCACGCTTACTTTTTTGTCCACGAGGTCATAACTTACCGGTTTGCGGTGGGCCACCTTACGGCCGAGGCGGGGCCCTTCGTTGCCCGGCCCTGGGCCCTGCCCCGGTGCGCCAACCCGGTCGGCGGGCTTATAACCACCGTCCGGGAGCTGTTTAAATACGCCCGGTTTCACCTGGGCCGCGGCCCCGAGCTCTTAAAGCCCGAGTCCCGCCGGCTGATGCAGACGCCCGTCTGCGAGGCCGATGCCGGCCGGCTGATGGGCCTCACCTGGTTCATCCAGCCGGTCACCGGGGATATCCGCCTGGTGGGCCACGGGGGCGGGACCAACGGCCAGCTATCCCTGTTTAACTTTGTGCCCGGCCGGGACTTTGCCGTCGTCGTGCTGACCAATTCCGACCGGGGCGGGGCCATAAACACCGAGGTTACCCGGTGGGCCGTGGAGGCCTTTCTGGGGGTGAAATGGCCCGAGCCGGCGGTATACAACCGGCCGCCCGAGGAGCTGGCCCTTTACGCCGGCCGCTATGAAGGGGCCCTGGCCGACGTGGAGCTGACGGTCGAGGGGGGCTGGCTGGTGCTCCGGCAGAGGCCGAAGGGCGGCTTTCCCCGCAAGAATTCCCCGCCCCGGCCGGCCCCACCCCCCTCCCGGCTGGGCTTTTACGCCAAGGACCGGGTGGTTGCCCTCGACCAGCCCCTCAAAGGGAGCCGGGGCGAGTTTCTGCGCGGCCCCGACGGGTCTATCACCTGGTTCAGGTTCGGCGGCCGCCTCTTCCGTCCCGACTAGTGGGCCACCCCGTCAGTCCCACGAGGCGCCTGCGAAAACACCGTTCTACCTGGAGTACAGCGTACAGGCGCCCAGCCGGGTAAGGAGCCGGAGGTGGTTAGCGACGAACTCTTCTAAGCTGGCCGGTCGCAAAACCCATGGCCAGTACTGCCAGCAAACGTGCGTGATCCGGCCCTCGGCAATAGCCGTAATAACCGCTTGCTCGCCCTT
>DAOTYJ010000168.1:0-1726 GCA_034434875.1 Dehalococcoidia bacterium
TTATTTGGTAAATTACCAATAAATTTTTATTTAAAAAGGACAGAAATTTTGTATAAATTATGTAGGTTAAGAAATTTAAATTATTCTGCTTTAAGAATAGGAACCCGTATAGTAATAGCGCTAGAGTGGAAAGGAGAAAGTTATAAACAAATTAAAAAAATAAAAGAATTAAAATCTTTAATGAAAAAAAATAGAAACTTATATGAAACAACTTTTACAGTTTTAATTTCAGAGGGGATTGCTAATGCTTCTCTTTTAAAGATAAAATCAGCAAAAGAAATTGCAAAAAGGTGTTATGAAATGTTAAAGAGGGTTAAAAATCCTTCACCTTATTTTCTATTTGACCTTGGTGTTCTTTATTATAATTTGGAGAATTATAAAAAAGCAAAATATTATTTTTTAAAATCTTTAAATAAGGTTGATGAAATTACTAAAAAATTTATTTTTAATTATTTAGCAAGAATTTCACTTTTTGAAGGGAATCAGAAGAGTTTAAATAAATTTTTAAAAAATTCAGCGATCTATGATTTTTTTTCGCCTCATGAAAGTTATCTTTTTTCCTCTTATTTATCACTTATGAGAGGAAAACCTATAGAAGCAATTTCATTTGTTCAAAAGGGATTATCTATATTAGAAAAGGAGAAAATAAGAAAAGATATTTTTTTACTTTCTTTATGTGGTGCAGCTGCTTATTCTTCTATTGGCGAAAGGCAAAAGGGGGTTGAACTCTTAAGGGAAATTTTATTATATCCTAGTAATTATATTAGTAAAAAAGTGAGAAAAATAGTTAAAAATTTAATAAGTGAAAAAAGTGAAAAGATTTTAAAAGAAGATGTTTTACCCTCTATTAAATTTTTAATAATTTTCAAAGAAAAAAATTTAAAAAATTCTTTTAAATATTCTATTAAACATGGAATAAAACTATTTTATTATATTTATAATCTTTTATTTCCTGAAAAAGTAATAAGGACTTTAAAAAATGGAAATAAAGTTTATTTGCCAAAAAAATTGTTAAATTTCCCCATCTTTGATTTAAAACCTTTGGTTTACAAAATAAAATTTTTAGGAGATTTCAGAATCTATAGAGATAAAAAATATCTTAAACTAAATTTATTTCCTAAAGAAAAGGCATTTATAATTCACTTAGCTATAAGAATACCGGAGCCTGATAAGAAAATAATAATTTCAGATATTTTGAGAAATTTTTGGCCTAATTCTCAAAAATCTTCTAATATTTTTTCAACTTATTTATATAAAGTAAAAAATATTCTTAAGATTCCCCCTCGCTTAATTTCCATTTCTAAAAAAGAAGATTTATTGATAAATAAGGGATTATATTTTATTACAGATTTTTCAGATTTTGAGATTAAATTGGCTGAATTTGAGACGCTTTTAAAGATAAATATGTGGGAGTTTTGTAAGAGAAAATTTAAAGAGATAATAAAATTATTTAAAGATAAGCCTCTTAAAAAATTATATGATAATTGGTCAGAGGATTTAAGACTTAAAATATTGTTCAAACTTAAAAAAGCCTTTGATGAATTTTTTAAAGAATGTATTAGGAAAAAAGATTTTAAAATAATGTATAAATTTTCTAAAATTAAGAAACAATTAATTTGACAAAAAGAAGTTTTTTTTAATATAATTTAAAACTAATTTTTAAGATTAGGAAATGAAAACCAGCATTACTACTTTTAAAAAAATTGAAGAAAAAGAAAGAAAATGG
>DAOTYJ010000169.1:0-2811 GCA_034434875.1 Dehalococcoidia bacterium
TTTGCAGGATATCCGGAACTGAAAATGGGCCCGACCGAAGCCGTCGCCGCCTTCGTCGCCGAGACCCCCGATGAGGCCCTCCCCCAGGCCGTGGTCGAGGCGGCCAAAATCGCCATCCTTGACGGCGTCGGCTGCCTGCTGGCCGGCTCGGCCGAGCCCCTGGGCGGCATCGTGGCCGATTACCTCCGCAGGCTGGGCGGCAACCCCGCCTCGACGGTGGCCGGCCATGACTTCAAGACCAACGCGGTCATGGCCGCCTTTGCCAACGGGACCTTCTTGCACGCCCTGGACTTTGAGGTCCAGGGGATTCCCCCGGCCCACGGCACCTCGGCGATCTTGCCCCCGGCCCTGGCCCTGGGGGAGGCGTTCGGGGCGGGCGGCAAGGCCGTAATCGGGGCCTACGCCATCGGCTGGGAGGTGCAGCAGCGGTTGCGGGCCGCCTCGGCCCGGTACCGGGGCCGGATGTTCCACCCGCCGGGCATCTTCGGGCCGATGGGGGCGGCCGCCTCGGCCGCCCGAATTCTGGGGCTGGACCGGGGACAGGTTCGGATGGCCCTGGGGATAGCCGCCTCCCGGACGGGCGGCCTATTCGCCAATAACGGTACCATGGTAAAACCCACCCACCCCGGAAACGCCGCCCGGATGGGGGTGGAGGCCGCCCTGCTGGCGGCGGCCGGATTTGTCGGCAACGACGCCATCCTGGAGGCCCACCAGGGCTACGTGGAAACCTTCTTTGAGGGCGAGTTCGACTGGGAGCTCCTCACCCGGGATCTGGGTTCCGCCTGGAACCTGGTAAACCCCGGCTTTATCATCAAACGGTTCCCGGCTGAAATCTACCTGCAGTGGGCGGCCGAGGCGGTCCTGGAACTGCGGGCGGCCCACGACTTCCGACCTGAAGAGGTGGAATACCTGGAGGTGGAACTGCCGGCCCTGCGGCCGGAGCTTTCCCGCCCCCGACCGAAAAGCGGGTTGGACGGCAAGTTTAGCTTTGAGTATTGCGCCGCCGTTGCCCTGGCCACCGGCCGGGTGGACATCGACTCGTTTACCGATGCGACCCGGTTCCGGCCGGAGGTTGAGGCCGCCCTGGCGAAGGTCCGCCTCAAACCGGACCCGAACATCCCCATGGACCTGGCCCACATGTTCGCCCGGGCAACGGTCCGGCTGAAAGACGGTCGGCGGCTCACGGCCGAGTGCCGCCGGTTTCGGGGCTTGCCGGATAACCCGATGTCCCGAGCAGAGCGGCTGACCAAGTTCCGGGCCTGCGCCGGCCGGGTGCTGGACGGGTCCCGGTGCGAACAGCTCATCGAGACGGTCGAAAGCCTGGAAAAGCTAGACGACATTCGGGCGCTTGCCGCCCTGCTGAGCAAGCCGGGAGCCTGACCCCAGGGGAGCTTCCGGCCGGGGTGAGGGGCCCTGGCGACTTGCTCAGCCCGCCAGGCCCGGGCCGAAAACTTCCGGGTACCGGCTCAGCTGGGCGCTGAGGTCTTCATCCCAGCGGATGGGGATTACCCGCCAGCCCCGGGCGATGAGCTCCCGCCGCAGGGCCTCGTCCCTTCGCCGCCGGTCGGGGTCTTCGTGGGGCGGACCGTCGCAGAAAACCAGGATGTTCGGCCCGTAAAAGAAGTCGGCGATGCAGCGGGGCTCGGATACGCTCCGCTGGGCCTCGTCCGGCAGTCGATACCCGCCCGCCTCCAGGGCCGCTAAAAACCGGCGCTCAAAATCGGACCCCGCGCGGGAGAGGAGCCAGGCCAGGTGCTCGGCCCGGCTGCGTCCCTCGACCCGGGGCCAGACCTGAGCCCCGGCGAGCCGCGTCAGCACGGGCAGGATGGCCCGCCGGTCCAGCAGGCGGGCTTCGAGCTGATTAACGTAGCTCAGCAGACACTCGTAGCAGGCCCGGGCACAGTCCGGCCTGGTGTCCCTGCCGGCCTCGTCGAAGTGACAGACCCGCAGCGCCTCCCGGGCCGCCAGCGCCAGGACCTCCGGCTCCTCCACCAGCCGGCGAAGGACCCCAACGCCCCCCTCCGCCGCCTCGTAAAAGAGGAGCGCCCGGTGCCGGCCCGCCCCGACCCGTTCCACAGCCAGCTCCGTCTCCTCCAGCTGGAAGGCCTGCTCCAGCCCCCGCTTCAGGGCATACTGCAGGCTCGCCTCCAGAACCGGGTTGGCCCCCAGTTCCGGGTCGAGAAACCGGACGAGTAAAAGGTTCTGTTCCTCCCGGACGGCCAGGTTTACCCGCCGGACGCTGCCCCCGGGGACCGGGCCGCCCTCGGTGGGCAGTTCGCCGGTGTCCAGGTTTACGAGAAAGCCGTCGGGTCGCCCAACCCAGCCCCGGTTGATCAGCATGATGGTGGCCGCCGGCGCATAGATAAGCCGTAAGATGGGCCCGTCCCCGGCCGCGGCGTCGGCCTCGGTGACCCGGTAGCCGGTCTCCGCCGGCGCAAACCGGTAAACGGTCTCCACCCGATAGCCCCGGCGGAGGCGCTCCTCCTCGTTGCAGGTGATCCGGTCCCGGCGGCTCAGCCGGACGTTGGGCATCTCCAGGAGGGGAATGAGCTGGCTGTTTATGCCGTCGAAGAGGGTCCCGCAAACGGGGCAGAGTTCGCCATCGGGGTCGGAGAAGGCCCCGCACGTGCGGCAGACTCGGCGCCGGCTCAGCCGGGCCGCCAGGCCGCCGGGCGGGGCCTGAAACCGTGTCACCTGCCACTTGGCCCCTTCATGGTAGAGGATGTTGTGGGGGGCAAACTCCCGGATGGCCAGAAACCGCGGCCTGGGGATGAACTCGCCCTGCTCGGTTCGGGGCACCCAGGCCCGAAC
>DAOTYJ010000170.1:0-3189 GCA_034434875.1 Dehalococcoidia bacterium
TCGGGGCACTCAAAGTAGGTGTCTTCGGCCGGCAGGGGGGCGTCCATAAAGGCGCAGTGGTGGGGTCCGCCGGGGTCATCCGGGTGGGCGAAGGGCCTGAAGAACCGGCACTGCCAGCACATCAAATAGGGCCGGACCAAGCCCCGGGCGACGAGGCCGGCGACCACCTTGGCCAGAATTTGCTGTAGGGTACGCTGCTCGGCCTCGTCCAACCCGGCCAGAATCTGCCGGAGGGGCTCGAGCATCCCCTCGAGCCGGTCGGCCCGCTCGGACCCGGCCGGGGTGAGGGCCAGGGTGACGACCCGGCCGTCGGCGGCCGAACGGGTCTTTTCCACTAGGCCCTTGGCCGCCAGGGCGTCCACGACTTCGCTGGCGGTGGCCAGGGTAGTGCCCAGCCGCTGGGCGACTCCGGTGACGTTCCGGGCGCCAGGGCGGCCCCGCTTAAGGAAGATAAGGGCGTTGGCCTGGGCAGGCGAAAGGCCCCCGGCCCCGGCGGCATCCCGGACCATGAGGGTGATGGCCTGGCCGACCCGGAAGAGGGCCATGGCCAGGTCGGCGGGAAGGTCCTGGGTGCGGCGAACCGGGTCAAAGGCCATTGATTAGAACTCCTAATTGATTTTAGGGTTGGGGCCCCTCCCTGTCAAGGGCCAGGGCCGGATTTTGCGGGGATTGTCCGTTATCTCCCGGGCTAGTTTTGCCGGGGGCCCACGTCCGCGCCCCTTCGGCGCCGAAAACCGGAAAGCCTGGCGTGCGGATTTGCCTTGTTGACACGGCTTTAAGGATTTGTTAACTTACAGTTGGTGATGGGAGCCCTGGACGTCCGTTAAAGCCCGCCCCTTAGTTAAGGGGCGGGCTTGTGTTTTTCGTTCGGGGCCGTCGCCGGCGGGTCGAGCAAGACCTTTGTGGAAAGGACGGGCTATGGGCAGGCCTTTCCAGCATCGCGGGCGGCAGCGGCCGGTCTGCGCAAACTGCTTGCTCGAGATTCCGGGTGAGCCCTACACCCAGAACGGCCTCAGATTCTGCTGCGAGGGTTGCGCCCAGGGTGGTCCTTGCTGCTGCACCTACGGGGGCTGCGCCGAGCCGGACCTCACCGCCGCCGAACCCACTTCAACCTATATCGAATAGCCCACGCCCGCCCCATCCGGACCGACGGGCGGGCACCCCAAACCCAGAGGGGAGAGGCCAATTCACCCCATGAAACGGCCCCGGTTCTGGTAAACTGAAACTGGTAACTCGCCCGAAATACGCCCAGACCACCGGAGGTGAGGTCGTTGGAGCCTCAAGTAATCGTAAACGCCAAACAGCTGGAACTTTCCCCCGCCCTGGAAAACCACATCGTCCGAAAGGTCGGCCGGCTGGTCCGCCACCTTCAGGGGCTCATTAACCCCGTCCGGGTTGAGGTCGGCTACGACGACGTCCGGGATGCCGACCAGCGGTTTTACACCGAGATCACCATGTGGGTCGGCGACAACGTTATCCGGATTGAGGAGGCGGCGGCCGACCTGCGGGCCGCCATCGACCAGGCCACCGACCTCCTCAAGAAGGAGGTCGAACAGCTCCGGGACCGTTTCCAGGAGTACCGACCCCGGCTTAAGGATGAGATCCCTCTGGCTTCGGTGCGCACCATGCCGGTGGCCGAGGTTGCCCCGGAAGGGGAGGTCCCGCCCGGGGAGCCCGGCCGCCAGATTACGGCCGTTAAAGAGCTAGAGCTTAAACCGATGACGGTGGAGGAGGCCATCGACGAGATGGCCCTGACCGACTATCAGTTTTTCGTTTTCTACAATGCCGAAACCGACAGCATTAACGTCCTTTACCGGCGTAAGGACGGCACCCTGGGTCTTATCGTGCCGAGTCTTGGTTAGGGATGGTGATCGGGTACTGCCGAGTCCGGCTTTACCTACCGGATAACCACAGCCTTAAAGGCAAGCGCCAGGCCATCAAGTCCATTATCGACCGGGTGAGGGGCCGCTACAACGTGGCCATCGCCGAGGTGGCCGACCAGGACCTCTGGCAGTCGGCAATCCTCGGCATAAGCTGTGTAAGCTCCGAGGAAGGCCACGCCAACGAGGTCCTCAGCCGGGTTATCGAGACCATCCGGCTGGCCCGGGCCGAGGCCGAACTGCTCGATTATGAGCTGGAGTTCATCCACGCCTGAGGCCCGACCATCCGGAGGCCCATGAAGCCGGCCGACCCGACCCGGGTCATCGGGCGCCTTCTGGCCAGCCCCGACTACCGGGGTCAGATGGTCCACGTCGAACGGCTGCCGGCCCGGCCGGCAGTTTACGGCGACCTGGAAGCCCCCCTGCCGGAACCGGTCGGCCGGGCCCTTGACCGGGCCGGTATCCGGGGGTTTTACTCCCACCAGGCCGAGGCCATAAACCGCGCCCGACGGGGCGAATCGGTCATCGTCGCCACCTCCACGGCCAGCGGCAAAAGCCTCTGCTACCACGTCCCGGTCCTGGAGGCCCTCTTCCGGGACCGCCTCGCCCGGGCCCTCTATCTTTTTCCCACCAAGGCCCTGGCCCAGGACCAGCTCCGGTCTCTCCGGGAGATGCTCGGTCCCGATTTCGACCGGCTCGGGATTGCCGCCTTCGACGGGGATACGCCCCCGGCCGAGCGGTCGAAGATCAAGCGGTCGGCCCGGCTGGTGCTCACCAATCCCGACATGCTTCACCTGGGCATCCTTCCCAACCACGGCGGCTGGGCCCCCTTCCTGCGCAACCTGCGGTTCCTGGTGGTCGACGAGGCCCACGTTTACCGGGGCGTATTCGGCTCCCACGTGGCCAACGTCTTCCGCCGCCTCTGGCGGCTCTGCGCCCGCTACGGGAGCCGGCCCCAGGTGATCGCCGCCTCGGCCACCATCGCCAACCCCGGGGAGCATCTGCGCCGGCTGGTGGGGGCCGACGTCCAGGTGGTGGACGGCGACGGCTCGCCCCACGGTCCGAAAGACTTCGTCCTGTGGAACCCGCCCGTGGTCGACCGCTACCTGGGCACCCGCCGGAGCGCCAACATCGAGGCCGCCTGGCTCTTTGCCGAGCTGGTGCGCAACGGCGTCCGGACCATCGTTTTTGCCCGGACCCGTCGCCTGGCCGAGCTTATCTGCGTCTACGCCCGGGATTACCTGAGCCGCCACGCCCCGGAGCTTGCCGGCCGGGTTGCCACCTACCGGGCCGGCTACCTGCCGGAGGA
>DAOTYJ010000171.1:0-2803 GCA_034434875.1 Dehalococcoidia bacterium
GGCTGCGGGCCCCCGTCTTGGCGTAGATGTTTCCGACGTGGCTTTTGAGGGTGTTTTCGGAGACCCCAAGGCGGGCCGCTACCTCGTTAAACTCGGCCCCGGCCAGCGGGTGCCGGGCCACCTCCAGCTCCCGCTCCGTCAGGCCGAAGGCCCCCAGCCGAAAGACCGGCTTCTCCGGCGGCAGCACTACGGCCGGCACCCGCCCCAGGGTCTCCGGTACGGCCGCCCCCAGCGTCGCCCCCAGAAAGATGGCCGCCGTCGCAACGGCCGGCACCCCAAGCTGGAGGCCTGGTCCGGCAACAAGCTGGCCCACCGCCCACATCCCGGCCCCGATGGCGGCCACCATCAGCCCCAGCCCGAAGCCGAAGCTTTTCAGCACCCCGTGAAGGGACCCAACGTCAGCCGAGACGGCCCAGAAGTGGTAGACATCGGCCAGCCCGAATCCCAGCATCACCGGCGCCTGGACAGCCGCCTAGGCCTTCCGGTCCCGGTCCAGCAGAAACAGGGGAAACGCCAGGCCCAGAACCGATGGGGCCGCTATCCCCACCGACCGCCGGCCTCCCGGTCCGCCACAAAGCCGGCCAGCGCTGCCCCGGCCAGGTAAGGCGAACGCCCCAGGGCGGTGGCCCCGGCAATGCCGGCATAATAGGGCTGAATCGCCCCGTAAAGCACCCCGCCCACCAGGTAGACCGCCACCACGAAGCCCCCCAGCCCAAGCTGAGCCCGCCGGCCTTCGGCCGGTCCCACCAGCACCCGGACCGGCCGGGGCGGCCGGGCCCCGCGGCACCAGGCAAGGTACAGGGCGGCCCCGGCCGCCGGGAGGGGCACAAGGGCACACAGGGCCGCCGGGTGGGGCCGGCCAGCTGGAAGGCCAGCAGCAACAGGTTGGCCCCAACGGCCTCGGCCGCCACCGTCCGGGCCCGCCACCTCTCGGGGACCCAGGCGGCCAGACCGGCGCCCCAGGCCACGGGGAAGGGGGCCGCCGCCAGGCCCAGCAGGCCCAAAAAGGGGCCCAGGAGGGGTCCCGGAAGGTGGGGAGCCGCCGCCGTAAGCGCCCCGCAGGCCAGGGCCGCGGCCGCCGGCCGGGAGCCGAGGGCGGGCCCGGGCCGGAGCAGCATTCCGCTCAACAGCAGGCCGGCGGCATGACCTGCGGTGAAGGCCGGGGCGGCTGCAAGGCCCCCGTCGGAACCCCCAGGGCCCCAGCAGGGGCCCGCCCATGGGAAAGGCCAGAGGCCAGCCGAAGAAGAGGCCGAGGCTAGCAGCCATCAGCCGCCGGCCCCGGGGTCCGGGCGGGGTGAAGCTCCTTCGGCCGAACATGACCCGGGCGTCTTGGCAGATTTTGGCAGATTACAGCACCAGGGGGTCACGTCGGCGACCGCCGCGGAGGGGCCTTCAGGCGGCCGGCCCCGGGCGGCAGGTGAGGTCGGCCCGGCCGGCGATGATGTGGGCCGCCCACATCCCGTCGGGATAGGCCGGCCTCGGGCTTGGCTGGGCGCGGCGCAGGGCCTCCGCCGATGTCAGGCCGGAAAGCCAGCCTGCAAAGAACGGGACGGCCACCTCCCCGGCCAAGTCCGGGGGGACATAGGCCAGGGTGCCCACCGCCGCCCGGGCCCCGGCCAGGAAAGAGGCCTCCCAGAAGCCGCCGAACTCGAAGGTGGCGGGGCTGGGGAAAACCCCCCGAGACGCAGGCATTAATAAAGACGAGGTTAGCCCCAAGGCGCAGCGTCTCGACCCGTTCGGCCGTCAGCAGTTCGCCGGCGGGTCCGCAGAGCAGGCGGGGAGGATTCCAGTCGCCGTGGGCGGCGACAAAGAGAACCCCGTGCCGGGGCGTCCGGCTGAGCCAGTCGGCGAGGGGCGGGCCGGCGAGGGCCAGCAGGAGGACGGCCAGCAGGCCGGCGAATCGCTTCAGCACCGCTGGAGGCCGGTCATAGGCTCTTTTGGAATCATATAATGCTTACCGATGGGCATTCGCATCCTGCCGCCCGAGGTGGTTGCCCGCATCGCCGCCGGCGAGGTCGTCACCTCCCCGGCGGCCGTTGTCAAAGAGCTTATTGAAAATGCCCTCGACGCCGGGGCGACCCGCGTCGACGTCGAAATCCGGCGGGGTGGGGTGGACCTCATCCGGGTTAAGGACGACGGGGCCGGCATCCCCGCCGGCGAAGTCCGGCTGGCCTTCCACCGGCATGCCACCAGCAAACTTTCGGGGTCGGCCGACCTGGGCCGCATCGTAACCCTGGGCTTCCGGGGGCGGAGGGAGGCCCTGGCGGCCATCGGCCAGATCGCCGACGTGACCCTGGTCACCCGGACCCGGGCCGAGCCAGCCGGAAGCTACATCCGGGTTGTGGGTGGGGAGGTGGTGGAGGAGGGTCGGCGGCCGGCGGTCCCCGGCACGGGGGGTGACCGTCCGCAACCTCTTTGCCCACCTGCCCGCCCGCCGCCGCTTCCTGCGGGACCCCGGGTCGAGGCCGCCGAGGTGGGGCAGGTGGTCGGCCGGTTTGCCCTGGCCTACCCCGAAATCGAGTTTAAATTCGCCTCCGAGGGCCGGGTCCGGCTCCGAACTGCCGGCGACGGCCAGCTCAGGAGCGCGGCGGCCGAGGTCTGGGGGGACGGGGTGGCCCGCCAGCTCATCGAGGTGGGCCGGGTTGTAGAGGCCGGCTGGCCGTAACCGGCCTGGTCGGCCCCCCAGTCCTGCACCGCCCCACCCGCAACGACCTGGCCCTCTTCGTTAACCGGCGCTGGGTTCAGAACCGGCGCCTCTACGCCGCCGGCGAGGCCGCCTACGTGGGGGTCATCCCGGCCGGCC
>DAOTYJ010000172.1:0-80960 GCA_034434875.1 Dehalococcoidia bacterium
CCGTAAACCCCATCCCCGACCAGGGGGTGACCCAGGCTGGCAAAATGGACCCGGATCTGGTGGGTCCGGCCGGTCTCGGGCCAGACCTCCACCAGGGTTGCCCCACCTACGTACTCCCGGACCCGGTAACGGGTCACGGCCGGCCGGCCGGTGCTCACCACGGCCATCCGGGTTCGGCGGCGGGGGTCCCGGCCCACCGGGGCGTCGATGGTCCCCTCGGGCGGGGAAAGGCGGCCTTCAACCAGGGCCAGGTAGCCCTTTTTGAAGCGGCGGGCCTTGAGGTCAGCCTGGAGCCGGCGGTGGGCCGCCTCGTTTTTGGCCGCAACCATCAGGCCCGAGGTGTCTTTGTCCAGCCGGTGGACGATGCCGGGCCGTTCATCCGGGGTGGGGGCCCGGCCCAGGTAGGCTACCAGGGCGTTGGCCAGGGTGTCGGTGTGGTGGCCGGCGCCGGGGTGGACCACAAGCCCGGCCGGCTTATCGATAACCAGCAGGTCTTCGTCCTCGTAAACGACCTTAAGGGGCAGGGGGCTCGGGACCACCTCGAGGGGAGGCCGGGGGGCAACTTCAACCTCAACGAGCTCGCCGCCCCGGAGCCGGAGGGCCGGCTTCGTGACGATAACCCCGCCCACTTTGACCCGACCGTCCCGGATCAGCTCCTGAATGCGGCTCCGGGAAAGGTCCGGACATTTACCGGCCAGGAAGCGGTCAAGACGCTCGCCCGGGGTTTCGGCCGTAAACCGGCGGACTTCAGGCCTCGCCCCGGCGGTCGCCGGCGGTGGTGGCTGCATGTTCGGCCGAGCCGCGGCCCTTAACCAGGTCCGGCCACAGGAGGCTGGCGCCCAGCAGGACCGCCCCGACGGTTATGGCCGAATCGGCCACGTTAAAGACCGGCCAGAAACGCAGGTCGATAAAGTCGGTCACGTAGCCCTGCCAGACGCGGTCGATCAGGTTGCCAACGGCCCCGCCCAGCTGAAGGCCCAGGGCGGCCCGCAGGGCCCAGGCCCCCTCGGGCAACCTGCGGTAATAGTAAACTATCAGCCCGATGGCAAAGAAGGCCACCAGCGTAAGGAGCAGGCTCTGGTTCGTAAAGAGGCCGAAGGCCGCCCCGGTGTTGGTTACGTGGGTGAGCCGGACCGGCCATTCGGCCGGAAAAGAGACCCCCGGGGGCAGGTAGGTCCGAATCAGGGCCTTAGTTGCCTGGTCGGCTATAAGGACGGCCCCGCCGATGAGGAAGACGCCTGTGGGTTTGCGGCCGGGGGTGCCCATCGGTCAGCGAAGAGGAGCCGGCTCTTCGAGAAGCATCCGAAGCTGGCGGGCGGTCTGAATCGCCTGGGCCTGGAAGTGGTTGTTGGCAAAGACGAAGGTCTTTTCCGTGAGGCCGGCGACCTGGCGGATCTTCGGGACCCACTCGGCCAGCTCCTCGACGGAGTACGTGTAGTCATAGCGCTCGTAGGCGTGGTCGTGCTTCCACCATTTGGCCTTGTTGCGGCCGTGGAAGCGCACGTAGCCCACCGGCCCGGTCGCCTCGGCTATGGGGGGCATAAGGCCCGGAAGCTGGGGCTCGTCGACGCAGCAGAAGCCGACCCCGAGGCGGCGGAGCCGCTGGAAGGTTTCGGGGCGCACCCACCCCACGTGGCGGAACTCGACGACCAGAGGCAGGTCGGCGGCCAGGTCCCGGAGGCGGGCGACGTAGTCCCAGGCTCTGGGGTCGGGGCGGAAGCTGTTGGGAAACTGGGCAAGCAGTGCCCCCAGCTTCCCGGCGGCGACGATGGGCTCCAGGGCGGCCCGAAACCGGCGGAAGACCTCGGCCCCGTCGGCCGTCCGCTCGTGGGTAAGCTCCCGGGGAAGCTTTACGGCGAAGAGGAAGCCGGCCGGGACCCGCCGGGCTAGGGCATCCGTGGTCCGGGCGCTGGGGATGGCGTAGTAGGTGGAGTTAATCTCGACGGTGTTAAACTCCCGGGCGTAATACTCCAGCCAGCCCCGGCGGGGCAGTCCGGCCGGGTAGTAAGGCCCGACCCAGTCGTCGTAGCTGAAACCCGACGTGCCGATGTAGACCATTCCCGACTAAAGTCTAACAGATGCCGGCCGTTGACCCGGGAATTAGGGTGGGTCTAAACTCTGTCTGGTTAAATTACCCCTTACCCCAAAGGAGGACCCCACGATGACCGAGGTTCGGGTTGTATCCGGCAATATCGCCGAGGCGCAGGTGGACGGCCTGGTGGTGAACCTTTTCGAGGGTGTAACCCGGCCGGGCGGGGCGACGGGGGCGGTGGACCGGGCCCTTGGGGGTGAGATAAGCCGCCTTATCTCTAAGGGCTATTTCAAAGGCAAGCTCAACGAGACCTTTCTCATCCCGACCTTCGGCCGGGTCCCGGCCGACCACGTCCTGGTGGTGGGCCTGGGCAAATCCTCCGAGTTCGACCTGGACCGGGTCCGGCAGGTTTCGGCCACCGCCGCCAAGGCCCTGCGGCAGGTCGGGTGTCGGAAAATGGCCACCATCGTCCACGGGGCCGGCATCGGCGGCCTGGACCCCGCCGCGGCCGCCCAGGCCCTCACCGAAGGCGCCCTGCTGGGCCTTTATCGGTTTGATAAATACCTGACCCATCGGGAGGAGAACGGCGGGGAGCTCGACGAGGTTCAGGTGGTCGAATTCGACGCCGCCAAGATTCCGGCCCTGACCGAAGGGGTCGAGCGGGGCCGAATCGTCGCCGAGGCGGTCAATTTCGCCCGGGACCTGGTTAACGAGCCGGCAAACGTCCTCACCCCCACCGAGATGGCCAACCGGGCCCGGGAGCTGGCCGCCCGCTACGGGCTGGAATGCGAGGTCCTGGACCGGGAGCAGATGGAGTCCCTGGGAATGGGGGCCTTCCTGGCGGTGGCCGCCGGCAGCGCCCAGCCGCCCAAGCTCATCGTCCTTAAATACTGGGGGGCCGACCGCTCCCAGGCTCCCATCGCCTTCATCGGGAAGGGTATAACTTTCGACACCGGGGGCATTTCCATCAAGCCGGCCCAAGGTATGGAGGAGATGAAGACGGACATGTCCGGGGCGGCGGCCGTGCTGGGGGCGATGCAGGCCATCGCCCGGCTCAGGCCGAGGCTGAACGTGGTCGGCCTGGCCGGCTGTACCGAAAATATGCCTTCGGGGACGGCAACCCGGCCCGGGGATATCGTCCGGGCGATGAACGGCACTACCGTGGAGGTCATCAACACCGACGCCGAGGGTCGGCTGGTCCTGGCCGACTGCGTCTGCTACGCCCGGAAGCTGGGGGCCCGGGCCATTGTGGACCTGGCGACCCTCACCGGGGCCTGCGTTATCGCCCTGGGCACCGTGGCCAGCGGCGCCTTTACCAACAGCCCCGAGCTTCTGGGCAAGGTCAAGGCCGCGGCCGAGGCCGCCGGGGAGAAAATCTGGGAGCTGCCCATGTTCGAGGAATACCGCCAGCAGCTTAAAAGCGACAGCGCCGACCTTAAAAACGTGGGCGGCCGGGAGGCCGGGGCCATCACCGCGGCCTACTTCATCCGGGTCTTTGCCGAGGATACGCCCTGGGTCCACCTGGATATTGCGGGCACGGCCCGAGCCGACAAGGAACAGCCTTACATCCCCAAAGGGGGCACCGGCGTCGGCGTCCGGACCCTGGTGGAGCTGGCCCTCCGGGAGGCCGGCCGGGCCTAACCGCCCGCCGGGAGCTCGATGTTTAAGGGCACGTTGTGGTCGAAGTAGCGGGCGACCATAACGTGCCCGGGGGCAAGCATGGCTTCCCGAAGGAGAAGGCCGCTCCGCTCCCCAACCCACCAGGCGTACCAGGCGTCGGCGGGCGGGTAGTAGAAAAAGATCACCCGGGCCGGCTCCCCGTCGACGGTCTCCCGGCGGCCCAGGCCGACCCCTGGGGCCATGCGGAAGGGGGTTCGGTTAAAGAAATTTACCGGGGACGCTTCGGCACACTGCCAGGGGCCGTCGGCCTCCCGGTCGCACCGGCGGCTCCCAACCTGGTAGGTTTCCCGGACCGACCCATCGAGGCTCACCCGAATGTGGACCCGGTCGGGGGCCTGGGCTTCCCCCTCGGTCAGGACCCAGGCGCCCGCCTCGGTGGGGTAGGGGAGGCCGCTGGTGAGCTGCTCTTCCCAGCGCAGGGTCCCCAGCCGCCCGAAGTTTTCGACGGCCCGGTCCAGTAGCTCGGCCGCTTTCGGGTCGGGGGGTGCGCCCCCGGGAGGGGCCGGTCCCAGTAAAAAATAAAAGGTCTGGGCCGGACCGCCGGTCAGGCCGGCTTCGGCCGCCCACCAGCCCGGTTCCAGGTCCCGGCGGGCCCGGCCGTCGGTCGGGCCGAGCCAGAGGTCCGCCGGGGGGCTCTCCCGGTCGAGCCGCCAGAGCTGCAGGTAAAGGCCTTCCGCCGGCAGGGGCCGAAGTTTCCGGTCCAGAACGGCTACCCGGAACTCGTTGGGGCCCGGCTTTAAGGGCTCGACCTCAAGGAGAATGAACCTTTCCGGGTCCAGCCGGTAGCGGAGAACCTGACCGGCGAAGTCGGGGGCACCGACCGGTGCCGGCCCGGGGCCGCTTGCGGGCCGGGCCAGCCGAACCAGCATCAGCGACCCGGCGGCGAGCAAAAGCCAGACTCCGAGGAGCAGCCAGCGCAGGCGGGATTTAAGCATTAAAGTTTAATTCCGCCGACGCCCCGCGCCGGGCGGCCTCAATGGCCCGCCGGACGTTCTCGGGAGTCAGGGGCATATCGAGGTGGCGGATGCCCAGGGGAGCCAGGGCGTCGACCACTGCGTTAACGACGGCCGGGGGCGCCCCGATGGTCCCGGCCTCGCCCACCCCTTTAACCCCGAGGGGGTTATTGGGGGTGGGGGTTTCGGTCTTGTCAACGGTAAAGGCCGGCAGGTCGTCGGCCCGGGGCAGGGCGTAGTCCATCAGGCTGCCGGTAAGGAGCTGTCCGCCCTCGTCGTAGGCAACCCTTTCCAGCAGGGCCTGGCCGATCCCCTGGGCCAGGCCCCCGTGAATCTGGCCCTCGACCAGCAGGGGGTTTATCACCTGGCCGCAGTCGTCGACGGCCACCATCTTCTCCAGCCGAACGACCCCGGTTTCCGGGTCGACTTTAACCACCGCCACGTAGGCCCCAAAGGAATAGCTCTCCTGGGGCGCGTGAAAATAGGCGGTGGCCTCGAGGCCGGGCTCGATGCCCGGGGCGGGGGACCGGCTGTAGGCGGCCCGGGCCACCTGTTCGAGGGTCACCGCCCGGCCCGGGGCCCCCCGGACGAAGACCCTCCCCCCCTCGTAGACCAGGTCCTCGGGGGCGGCCTCGAGGAGGTGGGCCGCCACCTGAAGGGCCTTTTGCTTGACCCGCTCGGCCGCAACCACCAGGGCGCTACCGGCCAGGGCGGCGCTCCTTGAGCCAAAGGTTCCGATCCCCACCGGCACCGCCGCCGTATCCCCGTAGCGCACCCTGACGTTTTCAATAGGCACCCCGAGTTGGTCGGCCACCAGCTGGGCGAAGGCCGTCTCGTGGCCCTGGCCGTGGGGCACCGCCCCGGTCAGAACGGTTACCCGGCCGCTCGGTTCGACCCGGATGGCCCCGCTCTCCCAGCCCTGGGCCGAAAGCTCCACGTAGGTTGCCAGGCCGATGCCCAAAAGTTCGCCCCGCTCCCGGGCCCGGGCCTGCTCGCGGCGAAGCTCGCTATAGCCTGCCACCTCCAGGGCCCGGTCCAGGGCCGCCCCGTAGTTGCCGCTGTCGTAGACGACCCCGGTGGCCGTCCGGTAGGGAAACTGCTCCGGCCGGATGAAGTTTCGGCGCCGGACTTCGGCCGGGTCGAGGCCGAGCTCGGCGGCCACCGCGTCCATCAGCCGCTCGGCGACGAAGGCAGCCTCGGGCCGACCGGCCCCCCGGTAGGGCCCGGTGGGAACCGTGTTGGTAAAGACCGCCGTTACCCGGCTCCGGACGTTGGGGATATCGTAGGCGCCGACGCAGTAAACCGGGGTCCGGAGGGGCGGCATGGCCGTGCTCAGCTGGAGGAAGGCCCCCAGGTTGTAGATGCTTTCCACCTTAAGGCCCAGGACCCGGCCGTCGGCGGTGACGGCCGCCTCGATGTAATCCACCTCTTCCCGGGCCTGCATTGTGCTTAAAAAATCCTCGCTTCGGGTCGCTACCCAACGCACCGGCCGGCCCAGCATCCGGGCCAGGTGGGCGGTGAGCACCTCCTCCCGGTAGGCACAGCCCTTCGAACCGAAGCCGCCCCCCACATCCGGGGCGATAACCCGGACCCGGTGGTCCGGAATGCCGAGGACGGCCGCCAGGGCGTTGCGAACGTTGTAGACCGACTGGGTGGAGACCCAGACGGTGAGCTCGCCGGCCGCCGGGTCGTAGGCGGCCAGGGCTCCCCGGGGCTCCATGGCCACGGCCGCAATCCGGGAGTGGGCAATCTTGAGGCGGACGACCCGGTCGGCCCGGGCGAAGGCCCCCTCCACAT
This sequence comes from Dehalococcoidia bacterium, assembly GCA_034434875.1. Classification (GTDB taxonomy): domain Bacteria; phylum Chloroflexota; class Dehalococcoidia; order JAUQQI01; family JAUQQI01; genus JAUQQI01. The sequence continues at coordinate 6,463 of DAOTYJ010000172.1, forward strand.
CCCCACCCTCCCGGCCGAAAGTGTAGGCCACATTGGTGCCGAACTCCGGGTGGACCAGGGGCGCGTCCGGTTTTAAGGCCTCTTCCGGGTCGACGACGGCCGGCCCAGGCTCATAGTCCACCCCGATAAGTTCAAGGGCATCCCGGGCTAGGGCCGGGGTCTCGGCCACCACCGCCGCCACCGGCTCACCGACCGCCCGGACCCGGTCCCGGACGAGGAGGGGGTGGGGCGGGACCCGCATCCCCGCCACCACCAGGTTTACAGGCATCTCCCCCAGGCCGGCCACGTCCTCACCGGTTAAAACGGCCACGACCCCCGGTAAACTCCGGGCCCGGGAAATATCCAGGCGGCGGATGCGGCCGCTGGCATACGGACTCCGGAGGAAGGCGACGTAGAGGGTGCCGGGAAGCCGGATGTCGGCCACGTACCGGGCCGCGCCGGTGATAAACCTGGGGTCTTCAACCCGCTTAATGGGGGCGCCGATAAGCCTGCCGGCGGCGGTGACCATGCTCCAGGCCTCCAAACCTGTCTTTGCGAAAGAGGACGGACCTGACTATTATAGCAGTCAAAAACGCCGGAGGGAACCGGGTGGCGCACCACCAGACCACCGCAACCATTGCCGCTCCCAGGACCGGTGCCGACCGGCTTGTGTCTTTAAGCATCATTGGCAGCCACGCCGTCCAGCACACCTACGGTCAGGGCTTTCTGGTCATCCTACCGGCCGTCTATTCTGGCCTGGGCCTTGGGCCGCTGGAGGCCGGCCTCATCGACAGCGTCCGACGGCTTACCGGCGGCGTCACCGGCATGGGGGGCGGCCTTCTGGTCGACCGGCTCCAGCAGTATCGGGGGGCCATGCTTGCCCGGGCCCTGGGGCTGATGGGGATAGGGTTTCACGTTTCCCTCCCAACGGGCCTGGGGATCGTTTCGGGGCCTCTCCTCGGGGGCCTTTCCGACCGGGCCGGTCGGCCGGGGCGTCGGCCTTACGATCCTGGTGGGGTCGATCCTGTATGCGGCCAACCCGATCCTGCAGGTGGCGGCGATGGATATCGCCGACGGCCTGCGGCTGGAGGGGAGCATGATCGGGCACGCCCTTTTTGCGGCCGTCTCCCCGCTGATTCTGGGCCTGCTGGCCCAGTTCTTCGGCCTGGGGATAGTCTTCTGGTACGCCCTGGCCCTTTACCTGGCCGGGGCCTTACTCACCCTTACGCTGTAACAGGGAGGTGCTTAATGCGGCGGGATATCGAGTTCAATGCCGAAGGCGTAACCCTGCGGGGCTGGTTTTACTACCCGGACGGCGCCACCGGCCCGGTTCCCACGGTCGTGATGGCCCACGGCTTTTCGGCCGTCAAGGAGATGTACCTGGACCGGTACGCCGAGGCGTTCAGCGAGGCGGGCCTTGGGGTGCTGGTCTTCGACCACCGAAACTTTGGGGCCAGCGACGGCGAGCCGCGGCAGGAGATAGACCCCTGGGCCCAGGTCCGGGATTACCGGCACGCCATAACCTTTGTCCGGACTTTGCCCGAAGTGAACCGGGAAAGGATCGGGGTTTGGGGCAGCAGCTACAGCGGGGGTCACGTTCTGGTTCTTGGGGCCGTCGACCGCCGGGTAAAATGCGTGGTATCCCAGGTGCCCCTGGTCAGCGGCTATCGCAACGTCTTGCGGTTGGTGCGCAACGACCTTATCCCGCAGCTCCGGGCCCAGTTTGACGCCGACCGGGAGGTCAGGTTCCGGGGTGAGCCCCCGGCGATGATTGCGGTGGTTGCCGAAGACCCCACAAAGACGCCGTGTGCCCTGCCCACACCGGATTCCTGGCAGTGGTTCGCCGAGACCGGCAGAACCCGGGCGCCGACCTGGCGCAACGAGGTCACCTTAAGGTCGGTGGAAATGCTGATGGAATACGAGCCGTGGGCTTACATCGACCGGGTTGCACCCACGCCGCTCTTGATGGTGGTAGCGGCCAACGATGTGCTCACCCCAACTGACCTCGCCCTGGAAGCTTGCAGCAAGGCCCTGGAGCCCAAAAGGCTGGTTCTGTTGCCCGGCGGCCACTTCGATGCCTACACCACCGACTTCCAGCCGGCCGCCGGGGCGGCCCGGGATTGGTTTGCCCAGCACCTGAGCGGGTCCTGATACTACCCGCGGCCCGGGAGTCGGGGCTTTGCAATTTGCCCCGGGACGGAAAGCATATAACCTATAGCCTGGTTGTAGGAGCCCGCGGCCCTGGGCCCATGCAGGCCGGGCCCTGAAAACCGGCAGGCCGTGTCCGGAAGTTTGGCCGGTTGACAAAGCGGGCGGGGGCGGTTATAAATAACCGGGGTGTAGGATATATGATATACGGGGATACGCTGGGGGCGGTCGGTTCCCGGGTCCGGCGCGGCCCCACCCTCGTTCAGCAGGTCTACGAGGCCATCTGTCAGGACCTGGTCAGCGGCCGGCTCGCCCCGGGCGAGCGCATCGTTCTCGACCGGCTGGCGGCCGAGCTGGGCACAAGCCCCACACCCGTTCGGGAGGCCCTGGCCCGCCTCAGCCAGGAAGGCCTGGTCGTTGCCGGTCCCAACGGCCGCCTGCAGGTAATCGACCTTACGCCCCAGTACGTGCTGGACACCTTTCTGGTTCGGGCCGCCCTGGAGGGCCTGGCCGCCGAGCTGGCCGCAACCCGGATGGACGGCCGGCTTGTCGGCCGGCTCCAGGCGGAGTTGGCTGAGGCCACGACGGCCCTGGCCGAGGGCCGCTATGAGGTTTACGCCCGGGCCGACGCCTTTCTCCACCGGTCCATCGCCGAAGCCGCCGGTAACCAGGTCCTTAACCGCAACCTGAAGATGCTCTGGGTCCACGTCGACTTCATCCGGGGCTACTCCCATCGGAGCGCCGGCGACCATTTGCGGGCCTCTCACGCCGAGCACCTCCGGATCGTGGCCGCCCTGGCCGCCCGGGACCCGTCCGGGTCCCGCCGGGCGATGGAGGACCACATCCGAGGCGCCGGCCGGCGCATCGCCGACCTCATCGACTTTGCCGGCCGGGCGGTCCGGGCCTTCCCCGACGGAGTGACCTGATACCCAGGGAGGAGGGCCGATGCAGCATAAGTTCTTAGTCCACAAGAAGGGGGACCACGTGGGGGTGGCGGTGGCCGATATCACCGCCGGGGAGGTGGCCACCGGTGTCTTTATGGACGACGGGTCCACCGTCCAGGTTCGGGCCAACCAGAATATACCCTTCGGCCACAAGATTGCCATTCAGGCCGTGGAGCCGGGGGGGATTGTCCTCGAGTACGGGGTTCCCATCGGCCAGGCTCCCGGCGGCCTGGCCGTGGGCGACTACGTCCACACCCACAATCTCAAGAGCTTGAGGTGGACCAGGTCATGAACGACGAGCTTTTTGGCTACCGCCGTCCTAACGGGCAGGTGGGCATCCGCAACCACGTGGTTATTCTGCCCGTCGACGATATTTCTAACACTGCCGCCGAGGGTGTTGCCCGGCTTATTCCCGGCACCATCCCCCTTCCCCACCACTACGGCCGCCTCCAGTACGGGGCCGACCTCGACCTGCTCTTCAGGACCCTCATCGGCACAGGCGCAAATCCCAACGTGGCCGCCGCGGTCGTCATCTGCATCGAGGAGAACTGGGCCCGGAAGGTGGCCGACGGCATCGCCTGTACGGGCAAGCCTGTGGCCTGGTTTGCCATTGAGGGCCACGGGGACCTGGAGACCATTGCCCGGGCCGCCCGCCAGGCGAAGGAGTTCCTCCAGTGGGCTTCCGAGTTGCGCCGGGAGCCCATTTCGGTTTCCGACCTGCTGGTGGCCATCAAATGCGGGGAGTCGGACACGACCACCGGCCTGGCCTCCTGCCCGACAGTGGGGTGGGTAGTGGACCGGCTGGTGGAGCTGGGGGCCCGGGTAATCTTTGGGGAGACCTCCGAGCTCACCGGTGGGGAGCACCTCATCGCCGAGCGGATGGCAACCCCCGAGCTTAAAGAGAAGTTTTTGCGGGTTTACTGGGACTATGTGGAGGAGATCGAGCGGCAGGGGGTCGACCTTTTAGGCTCCCAGCCCACCCAGGGCAACATTGCCGGAGGCCTCTCCACCATCGAGGAGAAGGCCCTGGGCAACATCGAAAAGACCGGGACCAAGCCCATCGTCGGGGTTCTGGGGCCGGCCGAGGCCCCGCCCCCCAACCCCGGCCTCTATTTCATGGACACCTCATCGGCGGCGGCCGAATGCCTTACCCTCCAGGCCGCGGCCGGGGCGGTGGTTCACTTCTTCCCCACCGGCCAGGGCAACGTGGTGGGCCACCCCATCATGCCGGTGCTTAAAATCACGGCCAACCCCATCACCGCCCGGAAGATGTCCGAGCACATCGACCTGGACGTGAGCGGTCTGCTCACCCTTGAGCTCAGCCTGTCCCAGGCCGGCCAGCGGCTTCTGGAACTGCTCTACCGGACGGTTAACGGCCGGCTTACGGCCGCCGAGGCCCTGGGCCACCGGGAGTTTGTCATGACCAAACTTTACCGGAGCGCCTAGCCGCCGGAGATAGCCGTGATTGTCGCCGGGCCCAAGTTCTACGAGGCCGTTGCGGAGGCGGCCGCCGAAGCCTACGTCAGGGCCCTCATCGACGTCCCGCCCGACGTCCGGGCCGCCCTGGCGTCGGCCTGCCGGCAGGAAACCCACCCCATCGGCCGCCGGGTCCTGGAGCTGGTGGCCCTCAACATCCGGGCCGCCGACGAGCATAAGATTCTGGTCTGCCAGGACACGGGAACCCCGGTCTACTGGGCTTTTATCGGGTCCGGGCTGGCCGTGGACGGGGTGCGGCTTGAGGCGGCCATCCGGCAGGGGGTGGAGATGGCAACCCGGCAACATTCCCTGCGCTCGAGTATCTGCCACCCCATCACCCGGGAAAATCCCCAGACGAACACCGGCTACCGGGTTCCGGTGGTTCACTTCGAGTTCGTGGCCGGGACCGACTACCTGGACCTGGTGATGCTGCCTAAAGGGTCCGGCTCCGAAAACCAGAGCTTTTTAAAGATGCTCAGCCCGGCCGACGGAGTGGCCGGGGTCAAGCGCTTTATCCTGGAATCCGTCGTCGAAGCCGGACCCAAGGGCTGCCCGCCCTACATCGTCGGGGTGGGGCTTGGGGGCTCGGCCGACCTGTGTATGGTGCTGGCCAAGCGGGCCCTCCTGCGGCCCATCGGCAGCCGCAACGCCGACCCGGCGGTGGCCGCCCTGGAGGCCGAGCTCCTCGCGGGGATTAACCGGTTGGGAATCGGGCCCCAGGGCCTGGGCGGGGCGGTGACGGCCCTGGCCGTCCACATCGAGCACGCCTACACCCACATCTCCCAGAACCCCGTCGCCGTTAACATCCAGTGCTGGCGGGGCCTCCGGGCCGCGGCCCGGGTTTACCCCGACGGCCGGTGGGAGCTGATTTCCGGATGGCAACCTGGCGGCTGACCACCCCCCTAACCGAGGCCGACGTCCGGCAACTGCGGGCCGGCGACCTGGTCTTCCTCGACGGCCGGGTCGTCGGCGTCCGGGATGCCACCCTGATCCGCATCTTCGACCACGGGGTCGAGCCCCCCATCGACCTTTCGGGGGCGGCGGTGCTCCACACTGCTCCGAACGTTCGGCGGGAGGGCGACCGGTATATTCCCCTTTCGGTGGGAACCACTACCAGCGCCCGGATGGACCGCTTCACCCGGGGCCTCCTGGAGCGGTACGGGGTCCGGGCCATCATCGGCAAGGGCGGCCTTTACCTGCCCGAAAGCCTGGGTGGCCTTAAAAGATTCGGCGGCTGTTACCTGGCCATCGTTGGGGGTGCGGCCGCCTGGCAGACCCTTCACACCGAGGCCATTGAGGCCGTCTACTGGGAGGACCTGATGCCCGAGGCCCTCTGGGTCTTCCGGGTGAGGGAGCTGGGGCCCCTTTTCGTGGCCATCGACAGCCACGGCCGGAGCCTCTACGCCGAGGTGGGGGCTGAGGCCCGGGCGCGCCTCGGGCAGATTTTGGGCGGGGGGTGAGGGCCCTGACCGGGGCGGAAGTTCTCACAACGGATATCCTGGTCCTGGGCGGGGGCGGGGCCGGGACCCTGGCCGCCCTCCACGCCGCCGACCACCCGAGCCTGAAGGTTGCGGTGGCCGTTAAGGGCCTGCTGGGCAAGAGCGGCTGTACCCGGATGGTCCAGGGCGGCTACAATGCCGTCCTCCACCCCGACGATTCCCTTGAGCGGCACTTTCTGGATACCTTAAAGGGCGGGGCCTTCATCAACGACCAGGAGCTGGTCTGGATTCTGGTCAGCCGGGCCCCCGGGATGGTGGCCGAATTGGAGAACCGCTACGGTTGCTTCTTCGACCGAAACCCCGACGGCACCATCCACCAGAAGCCCTTCGGCGGCCAGACCTTCGACCGGACGGTCCACCGGGGAGACCTGACCGGCATCGAGCTAATGGAGCGGCTGCGCCAGGCCCTCCTGGGCCGGGACTCCGTCCTAGTCCTGGAGGAGCACCGGGCGGTGGGCCTCCTCTGGGACCGGGGCCGGAGTCGGGTCTGTGGGGCCCTGCTCCTGGACGTTCGGCGGGGGACGTTCCTGGTCGTCCGGGCCCGGGCCACCCTGCTGGCCACCGGGGGCGGGCCGACCATGTATCGGCTGGCGACCCCTTCCCGGGAAAAGAGCCTGGACGGGATCGTGCTGGCCTACGAGGCCGGAGCCCGGCTGATGGATATGGAGATGGTCCAGTTTCACCCCACGGCCCTGGTGGTGCCGGGCTCGGAGCTGAACGGAGCGGTGCTGGAGGAGGGACTCCGGGGGGCAGGGGCTTATCTTTTAAACAATCAAGGCGAACGCTTCATGGCCCGGTATGACCCGGACCGGTTAGAGCGGTCCACCCGGGACGTGGTTTCCCGGGCCTGCTATTTAGAGATTACGGCCGGCCGGGGCACCCCCAACGGTGGGGTGTGGCTGGATATCAGCCACCTGGGCCGGGAGACCGTGGAGGCCCTCTTTCCGGGGATGGTGGAGCGGACCCGGGCGGCCGGGGCTGACCTGGCCGCCGGCCCGGTGGAGGTTTGCCCGGCCGCCCACTTCATCATGGGCGGGGTGGAGATGGACGGCTGGTGCCGCACCAGCCTGCCGGGGCTTTACGTGGCCGGGGAGGATGCAGCCGGGGTCCAGGGGGCCAACCGGCTGGGGGGTAACGGAGTGGCCGAATCGACGGTTTTCGGGGCCTTGGCCGGGGACGTCATGGCCGAGGAGGTGGTCGGGGTGCCCTACCCGGAACCGGACCCGCAGGAGGTTAAACGTCAGATCGAGGCGGCCACCGCACCCCTCAGGCGGGAGGCCGGGGAGGACGTCTACGGCCTGCTAGACCGGCTCCGGGAGCTGATGTGGCAGAAGGTTGGGGTTGTCCGGGACGGCCCGGGCCTTAGGGCCGCCCTGGCCGAGCTTGGGGAGCTTAAGGCCCGGGCCGACCGGGTGAAGGTCCACGGGGCCCCGGCCTTCAACCTGGAGTGGCAGCAAGCCCTCAACCTTAAAAGCTTGGTGGCGGCCGCGGAGCTGGTGGCGGCAGCCGCCCTTTTCCGGACGGAGAGTCGGGGCGCCCATTACCGGGCGGATTTTCCGGACCAGGACGACGAAAACTGGCTTTGCAACGTCACCCTGGTCCGCACCGAAGATGGGCCCCGGCTGGAAAAGCGGCCGGTCCGGCTCACCCGGTTCAACCCCATCGCCCCGGGGAGGCGGCCGTGAAGGGGGAGGAGCGGACCATCCGGATTGCCCGCACGGGGGAGGACGGCGGCCGGTACTTCCAGGTTTTCCGGGTGCCCTGCGGGCCGCAGACGACGGTACTGGACGGGCTCATCTACATTCACCGACACCTCGACCGGACCCTGGCCTTTCGGTATGCCTGCCGGCAGGCCATGTGCGGGACCTGCGGGGTTGTGGTGAACGGGGTGGAGCGGCTCGCCTGCTACACCTTGCTCCGGGCCGTTCCCGGTCGGGTGGTGACGGTGGAGCCTTTGCGTTACCTGCCGGTGGTGCGGGACCTGGTGGTGGACTTGGGGCCCTTTTTGCGGACCTGGGCCGCGGTGGGCCCGCCGTTTCTGGGGCCCGCCGACGCCGCCGGGCCCGCCCGAATCCGGCCGGACGAGGCCGAGCGGCGGGTGATTGACCGGCACCGGGAGTGCATCTCCTGCGGCCTGTGCTATTCGGCCTGCGAGGTGGTGGGAAGACGCCCGGGCTTTCCGGGACCGGCAGCCCTCAACCATGCCCTCTGCCTGGTCCTCGACCGGCGGGACGGGGCCCGGCGGGCCCGGCTTGCGGCGGTGGGGGGTCCGGACGGGTGCTGGGCCTGCCATGGTCTGCTTACGTGCGCGGCCGTCTGCCCCAAGGGGCTGGAGCCGGCGGCCGCCATCGAAAGGCTCAAACGGCTGGTCGCCTTCGGCAAGGATGGGGTTGCGGTCTGAAGCCGGCCGTTCGGCCTACCCGCTAAGCTGGCCCCGGGCCCACCGGGCCGGGGTGTGGGCCCGGCGTCTGCAGCGAGTTAGCGGGCTTCTGCTGGCGGGCTTTGCGGTCTGGCACATCTTCGGGGTGGTGGGGGCCGCCCAGGACCGGGCCCGGCTGGCCGACCTGATTTTGACTTTATATAACCCCGTTTTCCTCGGCCTGCTCTTGGCCAGCCTTGGGTATCACACCCTGAACGGCCTCCGGACCCTCTTCTTCGAGCTGGGATTGCTCGGGGTCCGGCGGCAGGCCGGGGGAATCCTGCTGGCGGCGGTGGGCGCGGGTTTGCTGGCGGCCCTGGGGCTCCTGTGGGGGTTGCGGTGATGGGCGAAGGGGGGTGGTGGGTGCTGCAGCGGGCGACGGGCGTGCTGTTAGTCGTCCCGGTTGGGGTGCACCTCTTTACGCAGGCTACGGGGGCGGCAGACCTTACCGTGCGGTTTTTAAACGACCTGATCCTCCTGATCCTGCTCGTCCTCCACACCATCCCCGGCCTGCGGACGGTGATCTACGACCACGTGGCGGATGGCCGGCTCCGGGCCTGGGCCGACCGCCTGCTCCTGCTGGGGGGCGCGGGCCTGGTCGGCTACGGGGCCTGGGGCCTCTGGCGGTTTTTTAGCTAAAGGAGGGAGGGCCATGCGAAAGGTTAACCTTGTGGTTGCGGCGCTGGTTTTTGTGGGGCTTATGGCGGCGGCCTGCGCCCCGGCCGGGGCACCGGCTCCGGCCCCGAGTCCGGGGGCCGTAAAGGTCCCGGCCAGGGTGACCATCGCCTACCAGCCGGGCCTCGGCTACGCCCAGCTCATCATCATGAAGCGGCAGCAGGTGCTGGAAAGGCGGTTTCCCAACACCACCTTCGAGTGGAAGATTCTGGCGGCCGGGGCGCCCATCCGGGACGGGATGATCGCCGGGCAAATCCAGGTGGGGGCCGGCGGGACGGGGCCCTTCCTGGTCGGCTGGGACCGGGGCGTCGGCTGGCGGATCTTATCCGCCCTGAACCAGATGGACCTCTGGCTCATGACGATGGACCCGAACATCAAAAGCCTTCGGGAGATAAAGCCCGGGATGCAAATCGGCCTGCCGGCCCCGGATTCCATCCAGGCGGTGGTCTTGCGCCGGGCCGCCCAGCAGCAGCTGGGCAACCCTAACGCCCTGGACCAGAACATGGTGGCCATCGCCCACCCGGCCGGGGTCCAGGCGCTGCTGGGGGGCCAGCTGGCCGCCCACCTGACCTCCCCACCCTTCCAGTTTCAGGAAAAGGATGCCGGGGCTCGAATCATCCTGCGCAGCTTCGAGGTCTTCGGGCCCCATACCTTCAACAGCGTCTGGGTGATGGAAAGCTTTTATAACGAATACCCGGAATTTAACAAGGCGTTTTACGAGGCCGTCGTCGAAGCGACCCGCCTGATCAAAGAAAGACCCGATGAGGCGGCCCGGCTGGTGGCCGAGGAGGAAGGGGGCCAGGTCTCGGCCCAGACTTACCGGGACTGGATGACCCGGGAAGGCATGGTCTACGACACTGTCCCCCGGGGCTTTTTGAAGTTCGCCGAATTCATGCGGAGCATCGGGATGATTTCCAAGGTGCCTTCTTCGGTCAGGGAGCTGACGGTGCCCCTGCTGGGCGACGCCGGGGACTGACTTCGGGGGTTGCCTATGGATGCGGTCGTGGTTGTCGACGACGTTCGGATCGAATACGTCGACCCCGAAGGCCGCCGCTTCACCGCGGTGGACGGCGTATCCTTCGAGGTCCGGGAAGGGGAAAAGTTTGTCATCATCGGCCCCTCCGGCTGCGGTAAGACAACCCTGCTCCGGGCCGTCGCCGGCTTCGTTATGCCCAGCCGGGGCTGGGTGCTGGTGGGGGGCGAGCCGGTACGGGAGCCCGGCCCCGACCGGGCGGTGGTTTTCCAGGAGTTCGACCAGCTCTTTCCCTGGCGGACGGTTCTGGATAACGTCGTCTACGCTCTGACGGTGACCGGCCGGGCCCGGGGCCGGGCGGCCGTTGAGCAGGCCCGCCATTTCCTGCGGATGGTGGGTATCGAGGCGGCGGCCGACAGGTACCCCCACCAGCTCTCCGGCGGAATGAAGCAGCGGGCCGCCATCGCCCGGGCCCTGGCCATCAGGCCAAAAATCCTGCTCATGGACGAGCCGTTCGGGGCCCTCGACGCCATAACCCGGACCCAGCTCCAGCAAGAACTTAACCGCCTCTGGGCCGAGACCGGGGTGACCATAATCCTGGTGACCCACTCCATCCAGGAGGCGGCCTACCTGGGCCACCGGGTCCTGGTGATGGCCGCCAACCCCGGCCGGGTCAAGGCCGTCGTCGACACCGACCACGTTGAAGACATGGACGGCGAGGCCTTCGCCGAGGCCACCCGCCGCCTCCGCCGCCTCCTGGGCGGGGCGGCCGAGGCCCAGGCCGTCCGGGAGGAGGGAGCAAAATGAGGGGAGAACTGCCCGTTACCCGGCCCCGCCCCGTCGCGGCGCCGGGGCCGTTGCGAAGCCCCTGGGCCCGCCGCCTCTTAATCCTGGTAGGCCTCATCGTCTTCTGGCAGGTTTACGTTGCGGCCACCCAGGTGAAGCCGCTGCTCTTTCCGTCGCCGGCGGCTGTGGCCGAGGCCCTGGTTCGGGACCTGACAAACCTTTCCATTCCCCGTAGCACCCTTACGACCCTGCAGTTTCTGGTCATCGGCACCCTGGTCGGGGCGGCCCTGGGACTGCTGCTGGCCGCCTTCTCGGTCACCTCATCCCTGGGCCACGACCTCCTTTCGGTCCTCACCTCTGTCTTCAATCCCCTGCCCGGGGTGGCCATTCTGCCCCTGGCGATGATCTGGTTCGGCCTAACCCCCACCGCCATCATTTTCGTGGTGGCTTACGCCACCGTCTGGCCCATCGCCATCAGCACCGACATGGGCTTCCGGACGGTAAGCCCCACCCTCCAGATGGCCGCCCGGACGCTGGGCCTTAAGGGCTTAAGGCTGGTCTGGGACGTTCTTTTACCGGCGGCCCTGCCCCACCTCCTCTCGGGGCTTAAGGTCGCCTGGGCCTTCGGCTGGCGCACGGTGGTGGCTGCTGAGCTCGTCTTCGGGGTGGCCGGGGCCCAGGGGGGTCTGGGCTGGTATATCAATACGGCCCGCTATTTTCTCGAGACGCCCCGGGTGTTCGCCGGCCTGGTGGTCATCTCCCTGCTGGGCATTGCCGTCGAGTACGCCTTCCGCTTTGTGGAGTTTCGGACCATCGAGCGCTGGGGGATGAAGAAAGCCGGCTAACCCGTTGTTTTGGGCAGGGGAGCGGGTTTATCCTTAAGATGTGAGCGACCCTAATTCGGCGCCTAAGCCCGGCCCGGGTCCCGTTGTCCTCTTCGGCTCAGGCGAAACCGGCCCCACGGGCCGATTGGCCTGCGAACGGGTTTTCAGCCGTTACCGGCGGCCGGTCCGGGTCGTCATCTTAGAAACCCCGGCCGGCTTCCAACCGAACTCGGCCCTGGTGGCGGGCAAAATCGCCGATTTTTTCCGCCAGCGGCTCCAAAATTTTGCCCCGGAAGTTACAGTCATTCCCGCCCGGCGGCGGGATTCCGAGCTGGGGACCAATAACCCGGCCCTCCTGGCGCCGGTCCGACGGGCGGATGTCATCTTTCTGGGCCCGGGCAGTCCTACCTACGCCGTAAGGCACCTGGCGGACACCCTTGCCTACCGGGCCATTGCCGCCCGGCACCGGCAGGGCGCGGCCTTGGTCCTGGCCAGCGCGGCGACCATTGCCTTCGGGGCCTATGCCCTGCCGGTCTATGAAATTTACAAGGTCGGCGAAGACCCCCACTGGCAGCCCGGCCTCGATTTCTTCGGCCTGTACGGCCTGCGGCTGGTTATCGTTCCCCACTGGAATAACCGGGAGGGTGGGGAGGAGCTGGATACCAGCCGCTGTTTTATGGGGCAGGAGCGGTGGGCCCGCCTCGAGGCCCTGCTTCCCCCCGGCCTGACGGTGCTGGGGGTCGAGGAGCATACGGCCGCCATCGTGGATTTCGAACGCGGGGCGGTCGAGGTTGTGGGCCGGGGGGCGGTCATCGTCCGGCGCCACCGGCAGGAATCGGCCTTTGCCGCCGGCGAGGCCTTTCCCCTGGACCTGCTCGGGCGGTGGGAGGTGCCGCCGCCGGAGCGGCTGCCCATGCCCGAAATTATCCCCGAACCCCCCGAACCGGAGCTGCCGGCGGAGGTGGTTCGCCTCGTCTGGGAGCGGGAGGCCGCCCGCCGGGCGGCCGACTGGACCCGGGCGGACGCCCTGCGGGCCGAGCTTTACCGGCTCGGCTACGAGATTCAGGACACCCGGGAAGGCCCCCGCTGGCGGCCGGCCGGCGACCGCCACGCCCCCTTCCGCCCCGTCCCCGCCCTGGAAACCCTGCCCGGAACCTGACCGACCCCCTCCCCCACCGCCCGGAGGCCGGCTACTGTGCACTTTGCACAAATAAGACATAAAATTTCTCCGTTTTTTACAGAGTTCGTTGCGGATTTCTCGGAGCAATTCTAGAAGATTAGAGATGTGGCGGGCGGCGCTGGCCTTCAGTCTGGCGGCGGGGTTTATGGTTTTGGCCTCCCGGGCCGCGGCGGCCGAACCCACCCCGGCCGACCTGGCCCTGGCGGTGGACACCGTCTGGGTCCTGGTCGCCGGCGTCCTGGTCATTTTTATGCAGGCGGGCTTTGCCCTCCTGGAGGCTGGCCTGACCCGGACCAAGAACGCCGCCCACGTGGCCGCCAAAAACCTGCTTATCCTGGCGGTGGCTTCCATTGCCTTCTGGGCCTTCGGCTTCGCCATCGCCTTCGGCACCGGCAACCCCTTCTTCGGCACGTCGGGCTTTTTCCTGGCGGTCCCGGCCGAGGAGGCCGATAAGGTCTTCGCCTCCCTGGCGGCCTCGGTAGTTCCCGTGCCGGCCAAATATATCTTTCAGGTCGCTTTTTGCGCGGTGTCTCTGGCCATCGTCTGGGGCGGGATGGCCGAAAGGACCCGCCTTATCGTCTATCCCATCTTCGGCCTCATCTTCAGCACCCTGATCTACCCGGTCACCGCCCACTGGGTTTGGGGCGGCGGCTGGCTGGCCGGGCTGGGGATGCAGGACTTTGCCGGGTCGACGGTGGTCCACCTCCAGGGAGGAACGGCCGCCCTTATCAGGGCTTGGCTGCTCGGGCCGAGGCTGGGGAAATACGGGCCCGACGGCCGGCCCAATCCCATCCCCGGCCACAACCTGGCCTACGCCGTCCTCGGGACCTTTATCCTGTGGCTCGGCTGGTTCGGGTTCAACCCGGGTTCTACCCTGGCGGCAGTCGGGGCCTTCTTCGCCTACGTTGCCCTCACCACCCACCTGGCCGCGGCGGCCGGGGCCCTCTCGGGCCTCTTCGGGGCCTGGGTTTTCCTGGGCAAGCCCGACATCCCGATGATGCTGAACGGGGTGCTGGCGGCCCTGGTGGCCATCACCGCCGCCTGCGCCTACGTGGAGCCCTGGGCGGCCATGGTAATCGGCCTGGTTGCCGGCCTGGTAATGCTTTTAACCGTTCGGCTGGTGGAAACCCGCCTTAAGGTGGACCACCCGGTTGGGGCCTTCGGGGTCCACGGGATGGCCGGGGTCTGGGGCACCCTATCCACCGGCCTCTTCGCCGCCCCCCACCTGGTGGGGCAGTTGGGCATCGGCCGGCTGGGCCTCTTTTACGGGGGCGGCTTTACCCAGCTCGGGGTGCAGGCCCTGGGGTTGCGGCCGCCTTCGCCTACGTTGCGGCCGCGTCGTTTATAAGCCTCTACGTGATCAAGCGGGTCGTCGGCCTGCGGGTTGCGCCTAAGGACGAAGTGGCGGGCCTAGACCTGGCCGAGCACGGGGCCGAAGGTTACCCGGAGCTGGCCCGGGGTCAGCTCCGGCCGCCCTCCGACGTGATCGTTGTCCGTTCGCCGGAACTGGGGTGATGGCCGATGGTCAAAGTAGACCTGGTGCACAATCCCGAATTTAAAGAGGGTCTGGCCGACTTAAGGCCCAGGTATTTCGGCGAGGTCGAGGCCGACCTGGATTACCCCGACGGCCCGATCCGGGTCCCCTTTTACTGGCGGCGCACGGCCCGGCCGGCCGCCCCCGAGGCCTACCGGGTGGAGGTGTTCGGCTACCTGGTGGAGCGGGCGAATCCCCTGGTCCTGCGCAAGGAGGTGGCCCGGGCGGTCTGGCTCTTTACCTGGCGCCGGCGGCTGCCGGCCTACCCGGCGGGGGACGGCCTGGAAGCCCCGGTGGACGGCGGACCGGTCTTCGCCGCCGGGGACATCGGCACCCTGGCCGTGGGGATCCGGAGGTACCTGGGGGCCATCGGGGTGAAGGCCCGACCCATCGTCGGGCGGGTTTCGCCCCGGGACCTCCGGCTGGAGGGGCCGGTGGCCGTCCTCTTCGGTCCGGACGACGTCTGGGTGCCGGTTTTCCGGGAGGGCCGGGGCCTGGTCTGCCGCTGGCGGGGGCTCCCCCTGGGCGGGGAAGGCTACACCGGCCCCGAAGGGCTTCTGGCCCTGCGCCGGGAGCTGGCCGCCCGGCTCGGGAACAGGCCTCTGGTAGGCTCCCTCCCTTCGGCCGAGGACCTCGGCCGGGTTGAGGCGGGCTGCCGGCCTACCGGCCTCAGCCTGGCGGCCGCATCTAACGGCTCCCGGCTGAACCTCCGGGTTTGGCGCTTTGGGTCGGAATACGTCGTCTGTCACCCGGAGGCCCTTACGGTCCACGTGGGGGCGACGCCGGAGGAGCTGCGGACCCAGCTCAACGCCTGGGCCGACCGGCAAACCGGCGGCGGTCGGCGGGGGCGACCGCCAGGAAGGTTAGACTATGGAACGCATCCTGGCGGCGGCAGCGGCGATTATCATCCTGGCGGCGGTTGCCGGCGCGGTGGTCCTGTGGGCGACCAGGTATGTCAAGGCCGGGCCCAATGAGGTGCTGATCGTCTCGGGGCGGACCCGCACCGTCACCGACGAGGCCGGGCGCCGCTACACGGTGGGCTACCGGCTGGTGTGGGGCGCGACCTTCGTTATGCCCATTAAGGAGCGGGTCCAGCGCCTCTCCCCGGAGCTGCTCACCATCGATATACAGGTCCCCGACGCCTACACCGCCCAGGGGATCCGGATCTCCGTCGACGCGGTGGCCCAGGTCAAGGTGAGGGGTGATGAGCAGTCGGTGGCCATTGCGGCCGAGCAGTTTCTCTCCCGGCCGACTGAGGATATTGGGCGGGTGGCCCACCAGGTGGTGGAAGGCCACCTCCGGGCCGTGCTGGGTACGGTTTCGGTCGAGGATGTTTACTTGCGGCGGCAGGAGATCGCCCGCCGGGCCCGGGAGGCGGCCGAGGCCGACCTGGCCCGGATGGGCCTCGAGGTCGTGTCCCTCACCATCCACCAGTTGAGCGACAGCGAAGGCTATTTAGAGGCCCTGGGTCGGCCCCGGGTGGCCCAGGTGAAGCGGGATGCGGTCATCGGCGGGGCCCAGGCCGAGCGGGAGGCCCAGCAGGTGAGGTTCGCCGCCCAGACCGAGATCGAGGCCGCCCGCCGGGACCACGAGGTTCGGAAGGCTGAATTTCAGGCCGACGTGGCCCGGGTCCGGGCCCAGGCCGACCTGGCCTACGACCTGGAGCGCCACCGGGTCGCCCAGACCCTGAAGGCCGAAGAGCTTAAGGTTGTCCTGGTCGAGAAGGAGCTGCAGACCCAGATTCATGGAGAAGGAGATCGGCCGCCGGAGCCAGGAGCTGCTGGCCACGGTGATAAAGCCGGCCGAGGCCGAACGGCAGCGCATCGAGCTCCTGGCCCAGGCCTCGGGGTTCTGCCCAAGATTGCCGAGGCCGTAAGCAACCCCCTGACCCACGTCGAGCGGATCGAAATCTTCGCCGGCCCCGACGGAAGCGGGGGCGCCAGCCGGATTACCCGGGATATCGGCGAAATGATCGCCCAGCTGCCGGCGCTGGTCGAGGCCCTGACCGGCCAGCGCCTCCAGGACCTCATCGAGCGGGCGGCCAAAACCGGGACCCGGGAGCCGACCCCTTAATTCTAGGGGCGCCCGCCGCCTTCTTGCCTCTTGGGCGGGGGTTAGCTCCTTTATGGCGAAGGCCACCGGCCAGATGGCGCCTTATATCCCGTCGGCAGTATTGTTTCTCGGGCCCGGTTTTTATAGAATCTACAACAGGATACCGGTTTCGGGGTGAGTGTGCGGATGGCGAGCAAGACCGAAAAGGCCGAAAAGAAAAGACTTATTATCGTCGACGACGAGCCCATCATCCGGATGGACCTGCGGGAGATGCTCACCGGCCTCGGGTATGAGGTCGTGGCCGAGGCGGCCGACGGCGCCACGGCCGTAACCCTGGCCAAACAGCTTAAACCCGACCTGGTAATTATGGATATAAAGATGCCGGGCCTGGACGGCATCACCGCCGCCCGCATCATCGCCGAGGAGCGGGTCGCCCCCGTCCTGCTCCTTACGGCCTACAGCCAGCCGGAACTGGTCGAAGGGGCCAAAAGCGCCGGCGTCATCGCCTACCTGGTGAAGCCCTTCCGGGAAAGCGACCTCGGTCCGGCCATCGAGGTGGCCATCGAGCGCTACCGGGAGCTTCAGGCCCTCGAAAAAGAGGTCGCCGAACTTAAGGACGCCCTCGAGACCCGCAAGCTGGTGGACCAGGCCAAGGGGATCCTGATGGATACCCAGGGCCTGACCGAGGCGGAGGCCTTCCGGCGCATCCAGCGGCTCTCCATGAACACCCGCCGGCCGATGAAGGAGATCGCCCAGGCCATCATCCTGGCCCACCAGCTCGGTAAGGAGCTTTGAGCGGCCCAGGCCGGCCCGCCGGGGGCTTTCGCCTCTCGGTCCTTATCCCCGTTTACAACGAGGTCTCCAGCATCCGGGAGGTCCTCGAGCGGGTGAGCCGGGTCCCCGTCGAGAAGGAGATCATCGTCGTCGACGACTGCTCCACCGACGGCACCGACCGGGTCCTGGCCGACCTGGCCCTCCCCGACCTTAAGGTCATCCGCCACGAGACCAACCAGGGCAAGGGGGCGGCCCTCCGGACCGCCCTCAAGGCCGCCACCGGCGACGCCGTCATCTTCCAGGACGCCGACTTGGAGTACTTCCCCGAGGATTACCCCGCCCTCCTCGAGCCCATCACCAGCGGCCGGGCCCAGGTGGTTTACGGCTACCGGGACCTCTCCACCCAGAAGCCGCTGATGCGCTGGGGCAACCGGTTCTTAACCTGGCTAACCAACGTCCTTTACGGATGCCGGCTCCGGGACATGGAAACGTGTTATAAGGTTCTGAGCCGGGAGGTCTATTCCCGCCTCAAAATCGACTCCGACCGGTTTGAGATCGAGCCCGAGATCACGGCCAAGGTTCTGCGGTGGGGCTACGAGATCTTCGAGGTGCCGATCCGCTACTCGCCGCGCGGCGAAAAGAAGCTCTCCCCCTGGCGGGACGGCCTGCCCGCCGTCCTGACGCTAATCAAGTACCGGTTCGGGCCCGTCTGACCCGGGCCGACCTCCTTGCGCCCGTTCTCCTGGCCCTGGCCGTGGTCGGGGCCCACCACCGCCTCCTGGACCCCAACCTGGTCCCGGCCGGCTATGACCTGCTGACTTATTTTTACCCCTACCGGGTGGCCGTCGCCGAGGCCCTCGCCCAGGGCCGCCTGCCCCTCTGGAATCCGTATATCTTCGGGGGCGCCCCCCTCTTTGCCAACATCCAGGCGGCCGTGCTTTACCCCCCAAACCTCATCACCCTTCCCCTGCCCCCATTCCCGGCCTTTGCGGCCCTGGTTTTCTTTCACCTCTGGCTGGCCGGCCTTGGAATGTACCTGCTGGGCCGGCTCGGGCTGGGGCTGGGGGTGCCGGCCGCCCTCCTGGCCGCCCTTACCTACGGCCTGAGCGGCTTTCTGGCCCAGCAGCTGGGCCACCCCAACCAGACGGCCGCCTCCGCCTGGCTTCCCTGGATTCTCTTGGGCACCATCCGCCTGGTGCGGGGCGGGCCCGGCTGGCTGCCCCTTACGGCCCTCTTCATCGGGCTTCAGATTCTGGCCGGCCACCCCCAGGAGACTTATCTCACCCTGGCGGCCGCCGGTCTCCTGGCCGCCTACGAGGCCTGGCGGGGCCGACCCCGGCCGGTGGTCTTCCCCCTTTTGGGTTTCGGCCTGGCCGTGGGCCTGGGCTTCGGCCTGGCCGCCGTTCAGGTTCTGCCTTCCTGGGAGCTGAGCCGCCTTTCCATCCGGGGCGGGGGTCTCTCCTTTCGGGAGGCGGTGAGCTTCTCGCTGCCTCCCTGGGAGTTGCTCCGGGCCCTGCTGCCCACCTATGGGGATAACCCTTTTAACGAGTTCATCGCCTACGTGGGGTTTATCCCCCTGGGCCTGGCCCTCGCCGGGGTTCTGGGGGCCGGCGGCCGGCCTTACCGGACCTTCGCCCTGCTGTTGGGGGCCCTTGCCCTGGCCCTGGCGATGTCGGCATACAACCCCCTGAGTCCCATCCTTTACGACCTGGTCCCGGGGCTGCGGATGTTCCGGGTGCCGGCCCGCTGGCTCTTGCTTTACACCCTGGCCGCCGCCATCCTGGCCGGCATCGGCCTGGAGGCCGGCCTGAATAGGGCGGCAGGGGGCCAGCGGGTAAAAATTGCGGCCCTCTGGCTGGTGGGTCTGCTGGTTCTCGGGTTTATCCTTCTAAGCTGGCAGCCCGCGCTTACCCTGCCCCAGGGGCCGGCCCGGACCGTCTGGATTCCGGCGGCCGCCCTGACGGCCTTCCTGGCCACCTTCTGGCCCGTGGGCCTGCCGGCCGCCCGGGTCGTCGCCTGGGCTCTGATCCTGGGGGCGGGGGTGGAATTGGGGCTGGCCGTGGACGGCCTGGAGGTTACCCGGGCCTTTCCGGCGGCCTTCCTGACGGAGGACCGGCCGGCCTTGAGCCAGCTCCGCCTGGAGCAGGAGCCCGGGGTGCTCTCCCTGGCGGACACCCGGTTTCAGCCGGGCGACGCCGCCGACGTCCTTCGGGCCTGGTCCCGGGGCTACAGCGAGGCCCAGGTTACCGAGGGCCTGGTTTTCTTGAAGTACAAGGAGGCCGTGGTACCCAACCTGGGGATGGTTTACCGGCTGCCCACCGTCGACGGCTATGACGGGGGCATGCTCCCGTCGGCCGCCTACTGGGAGTTTAAGCGGGCCTGGCTGGAGTACGAGGCGGCCCGGGCCGGCCGGCCTGAAATCGCCGAAAACCTTCGCGCCGACTCCCAGCTTCGGTTCGACCTGGACGTCGTCCCCGATTCGGCCGTGCTTTCGGCCCTCGGGGTCCGGTACGTGGTGATGGACAAGACCCGGGACCTGTGGGTCGACGGCGTCTACTACGACCTGGCCGCCGTCGCCCCCCTGCGGCGGGGCGACCGGCAGGTTTACCCAGTGCCGCCGGGCACCTGGGCCACGGCCGTCGGGGTGATAAGCCGGCCGGCCCCCGAGGCCCACCCCAACCCTGGGGAGCCCCTGGCCGTTCTCACGGTGGCCGGGCCGGGGGAAGTTTTAAGTTTCACCCTGCGGGCCGGGCTGGAGACCGGGCCCGGGGCCGCCGAAGCCCGGCCGGTGAAAATCCCCGACGGCGAAGCCTATCTTAAAGTTTTCAAACTGCCCCGGCCCACCCTGGTGAGCCGGGTCGTGGCCGAAGGGGCCTCCCCCAACCGGGTCATCCTGCGGGCCGTAAGCCTTGTGGACGAGCGGACCTATGCCGTGGAGCCGGTGGCCCTCGACCCGGCCCTCAGGCTCGTCCACAGCGGCGACCTGAAGCTCTACCGGCTTCTCACCGACCGGCCGAAGGTCTACCTGGCCCGGGACTGGCAGGCCACGGCCCTGCCGGACCAGGCCGTTCGGGCCATGGCCCAGGGCCGGGTCGTGGTCGACCGTCGGCTCGGGTTTTCCCCGGAACCCGCCGGTCCCCTTGCGGGGGAAGCCGTCGAGGTGACCCGGCCGGTCCCCGAGGAGCTTACGGTGCGGGTGCGGCTGCTCCGGCCGGCCCTGCTGGTCTTTGCCGAGGCTTTCTTCCCGGGCTGGACGGCCGCCGTGGACGGTCAGCCCGCGGACCCGGTCCGGGTCAACCATCTCTTTCAGGGGGTCGAGCTTCCGGCCGGCGACCATCAGGTAACCTTCAGCTACCGGCCGCCCACCCTATGGCTCGGGCTGGCCGTAAGCGGGGCCTCGGCCCTGCTCTGGGTTCTGGCCCTGGGTTTCGGCCTTGGGGGCGGCCGGGTCTTTAAACCCTGAGGCGGTCGGCCAGAAAGACCGGACGGTGGGGGGCGGCCAGGGGCAGAACGGGCAGGCGGGCGGCGGCAAAGTAAGGAAAGTCGAACCGCACCTCGCCCCCGGGTTTCAGGCCCGGAACGGGCATCAGCCGGGCCGTAAGGGGCTTGCGCAAGACGGCCGAGAGGGCCGCCACGTCCAGGAGGATGGCCCTCAGCTCGGCCTCGGAGACGTCTTCGGGCAGGGGCACCACGTCCAGGCCGGTACCGCAGACCGCCGAGCAGGCCAGCACCGCGGCCAGGGGGAGCTTCCCCTCGGCAAACCGCCGGGCCAGGACGTTATCTTCGAGAATGGGGAGCATCAGGCCGGAAAACCCGGCCTTGCGGACCCGGAGGCGGCGGAGTCGGCCGGCGACGGCGGCCGAAAGGAAGAGGGTGCCCGGACCCCCAACTTCCCCGCCCCCCAGCCGCTCCAGGGCCTCCCCGACGCTGACCGAGGTTTCCGGGAAGGGGGCCGGGGTAAGGTCCACCCCCAGGTAGCGCCAGCCGAGGCCGGCGGCCAGGGGCCTTACCCTTCGGGTTATCCGAGCGGCCGCTTGCCGAAGGGCACCCTCCCAGGCCCCGAGCTTGGCCTCCAGGGGCCCGTCGCCCTCGAAGGTTTCGACGGCCAGGTCGGCGGCTTCCAGGGCCACGGATACGGCCGGGGTCCCGCCGTCGTGGTAGGCCGCCGGCAGGAAGGGGATCCCCGGGGGGCAGTTGGCCAAGGCGGCAAACCGGAGGTTGCCGAATCCGGCTTCGGTGCGGGCGGCCACGGCCCTGACCACCCGGGCCGCCACGTCGACGGCGGCCAGGTCGACGGCCCCATTGCGGGCGATTTCTACGGCGGCAAAGACCCGCTCCGTCGCCGCCAGCAGGTGGGCGACGGCCCTCGCCGTCCCCTCCCCGGCGGCCACGGGCCCGACGGAGGCGTAATCGAAGCCTAGATAGGCGGCAACCTCCTCAAGGCGGCGGCCGAAATCGACGAGCCTTTCCGGGTCCCGGGTGTAGGGCGGCAGGGCCAGGCGGGTGGTCTGGACCTGGTGGCCGGCCCGGGCCAGCCGCCGGCGGACGGCCCCAAGGAATTCGGGGGCGGACTTCAGCCGGTCCGGGTCCGGCCCCGCCCCCAGGTCTGCCCCAACCGTGACCGAACGGACCTTCACCTTCCCAGCCGCCGGCCCAGCATCCGGCCGAGGGTCGACCGCAGGTAGCTTTCGTACTGGCCGACCCGGCGGAACTTTTCGTACCGGGCCTTGAGGAGCCGGCCCACCGGCTGCCGTTCCAGCTCGGAAAGCTCGGCCAGGACCGCCGACCTGAGTTCCCGAGCCGTGGCGGCCGGGTCCACGTGGGCCCCGCCCTCCGGCTCCGAAACCACCCGGTCGATCAGCCCCAGCTCCTTAAGGTCCCGGGCGGTAAGGCGCAGGGCCTCGGCCACCTCGGCCGCCCGGGCGGCGTCCCGGTAGAGGATGGCGGCCGCCCCCTCGGGGGCGATCACCTCGAAGGTGGCGTTTTCCAGCATGATGATCCGGTCGGCCAGAGCCAGGGCAAGGGCCCCGCCGCTGGCCCCCTCCCCGATGACCACCGCCACCGTGGGCACCGGAAGCTCGCTCAGGGTCGCCAGGCACTCGGCGATGGCCCCGGCCAGCCCCCGCTCTTCGGATTCGAGGCCGGGGTAGGCCCCGGGCGTGTCGACCAGGGTAATAAGGGGCAGGCCGAACTTCCCGGCCAGGGCCATTACCCGGCGGGCCTTGCGGTAGCCTTCGGGCATGGCCCGGCCATCCCGGCCGGTCCGCTCCTGGCCGATGACGGCCACCGCCCGCCCGGCGAACTCCCCGACCCCGGCCACCACCGCCGGGTCGTCGGCGTAGAGCCGGTCGCCGTGAAGCTCGATAAAGGTGCTTAAAAGGTGCTCGATGAAGATGCGGGCGGTGGGCCGCCGGACGTCCCGGGCCCGCTGGACCACCTCCCAGGCGCTGTCGGCGTCGCCCTTATTAGCCGGCTCCTCGGCCCAGCGCCGGGCCGCCGGGGTGAACCCGGCCCGGGCGGTGAGCAACCGAAGCAGTTCGGCCAGGGTGGCCCGGAGCCGGGGCCTGGGGACCACCAGGTCCAGCTGGCCGTGGGCCAGCAGAAACTCGGCCCGCTGGGCCTCCGGGGGAAGCTTCTGGCCCATGGTCTGCTCGATGACCCGGGGGCCGCTGAAGCCGATGAGGGCCCCGGGTTCGGCCACGAGCACGTCCCCCAGGCTGGCAAAGCTGGCCAGAACCCCGCCGGTGGTGGGGTCGGTCAAGACGGAGATATAGGGGATGCGGGCCTGGTGAAGGCGGCGGGCGGCGGCGGCCGTCTTGGCCATCTGCATCAGGGAGAGCATCCCCTCCTGCATCCTGGCCCCGCCGCTGGCGGCCACCGTGACCGCCGGCTGTTTGCGGCGCAGGGCCCGCTCGAAGGCCCGGGCCACCTTCTCCCCCACCACCGACCCCATACTGCCGCCCAGGAACTCAAATTCCATAACGGCGACCACCACCGGCTGGCCGTCGATGGTGCCGGTGCCGGTAATAACCGCTTCGGTCAGGCCGGTTCGGCGCTGGGCCGCCCAGAGGCGCTCGTGGTAGGAGACCCGGTCGGTGAAGCGCAGGGGGTCGGCCGAAGCGAGCCAGCGGTCCGTCTCCCGGAAGCTTCCGGGGTCCAGGAGGAGGCCCAGCCGCTGGCGGGCCGAAATCCGGAAGTGGTGGCCGCACCGGCCGCAGACCCGGTAGCGCCTAAAGTCCGGCTGGGTCTCCAGGTCGGCCCCGCACTGGGGGCAGGCCACCGGCTCGGGCGGGACCCCTTCCCCGCCCTCCCGCCGGCCGAAGATAGACGTCACCAGTTGGGGCAGCCTCTCCACCGTTCCTCCTTTGCCAACGTCCGGCAGACTCCTGACTCTAGGATAGGCCACGGGTTACTTGCTGTCAAAGCCGCCCCGGCTTATCATACCGGGGATGGGCACCAAAGTCGTCTTCGGCCTCGGGTATATCGGGTCGGAGCTTGCCCGCCGGCTCCTTTTGGCCGGCCACCGGGTGGTGGGCCTGGACAACGGGTTCAACACCCCGCCGGCGGCCTGGGAGGGCCTTAAGGCCCTGGGGCCGTTGGAGGTTGTCCGGGGGGACGTGGCCGACCCCGGGGTGGTGGCGGAGGTTTTCCGCCGGGCTGGAAAGGCCGACGGGGTATTTTTCGCCGCCGCCCAGGCCAGCGCCCACCCCGAGGCCGCCCCCTGGGCGTACACCGAGCGGACAAATATTGTCGGCTTCCGGACGGCCCTCGACCTGGCGGTGGGGGCCGGGGTGGGCCGGTTCGTTTACGTAAGCTCGCTAAAAGTCCACGGCTCGCCCCTGCCGACTCGGGTCGGCCCCGAAACCCCCTACCGCTGGCCGGGGGACCTGGTCCACTGGACCCAGGCCTTCAACGAGGGCCTCCTCCGGGACCGGGCCGGGCGGGGGGGGCTGCGGGGGGTGGCGGTGCGGCTGGGGGTCGCTTTCGGGGTGGGGCCGGTCATGCGCACCGACCCCAGGTTTATGACGGTGGTCAACCGCTTCTGCCTGGCGGCGGTAAGGGGCGAGCCCCTTCAGGTCCATCCCCAGGCCGTGGGCCATCAGGCCTTCGTCCACCTGCGGGACGCCGTCGCCGGCCTCCTGGCCGCGGCCGAACTGCCCGCCGAGGCCCCCTTTACGGCCCTGCCGCTGGCCACCGGCTTCTTTACGGTTTCGCAGGTCGCCCGGGTCGTTGCCCGGGCCGCCCGCCGCCGGGGCCTGAAGGTCGTGGTCATCGACCGGGCGCCCCGAACCCGGCATTTGCGCCCCAGGCTGGGGCCCGGAAGCGGCCTGCTTCTGCCGGCCCGGCCGGTATCCCTGGCCGAGGGGGTCGAGGAGCTTTTAGACTACTGGTTGCGGAGCCTTTCGGAATGAGGGTGCTGGTTACCGGGGTCACCGGCCTCATCGGCCGGGCCCTGGTCCCGGAGCTGCTGGCCGCCGGCCACGAGGTGGTGGGCCTGGCCCGCCACCCCCGCCCGGAAGCCGACCTGCCCGTCGAACTCATCTTCGCCGACGTGACCAACCCCCACCTGGGCCAACGGCTCCCCCGGGTGGACGCCGTCGTCCACCTGGCCGGCCTGGCCGACGCCGGTGCCTCCTGGCGGGACCCGGCCGGCTACCTGGCCGTAAACGCCGGGGGAACCTTAAACTTGCTCTTTTTCGCCCGGGAGGCCGGCGCCCGGTTTGTTTTTGCCTCCTCCCAGCGGGTCTACCGGCCCGGCCGGCGGCTGGCCGAAACGGCCCCCATCGAGCCCCGGGACCCCTACGGCTACGCCAAGTGGGTGGGGGAGGTCTGGTGCCAGATGTTCGGCCGCCTTTATAGGGTTCCGGTCACGGTGGTCCGGTTCTTTTCGGTCTACGGCCCCGGCCAGGCCTGGACTTCCGGCCAGAGCGGGGTTCTCACCATCTTCCTGGAGCGGGCCCTGCGGGGCGAGCCCCTGGAGGTCCGGGCCCCGAGCCGGCGGGATTTTACCTTCGTGGCCGACGCCGCCGCCGGCCTGCGGCTGGCCCTGGAGCGACCGGAGACCCCGGGCCGGGTTTACAACATCGCCACCGGCCGGGGAACAACCCTGCTGGCGGCCGCCCGCCTGATCAAGCGGCTCACCGGGTCGGCCAGCCCGGTGGTGGCCCGCCTCACTGAGCCGGAGGAGAGCTTTGTGGCCGACATCGGCCGGGCCCGGCGGGAGCTGGGCTACGAACCCCGCTACACTTTAAGGGATGGAGTCTGCGCCTATGTCGCCTGGTTCCGGGCCCGCCATCCTGCTTAAGGCCCGCCCCGTGGGCGGTCAGGTGGCCGACCGCCTGGCCCCACCCCGCCCCGACGGCCTGGAGCTTTACCTGGACGTGGCCGACCTGGCTGACACCGGCTGGGTCGGCCCCCTCCGGGCGGCCCTGGGCCGGGCCTACCCCGACGGCTGGCCGCCCATCATCGTCGAAGGACCCCTCCGCTCCCTCGACGGGGAATTTTTCGATGTGACCCGGGCCAGCCCGGCCGACTTCGGGGTCGTCACCCGGCTGGTGGGGGTGGGCCGGGAGCTGGGGGCGGTGGCCGTCAACATCCACTGCATTAACCCGTCGGCAGGCCCCGAAGGCTTTGACCCCGAAAGGCGGCGCCGGAACCGGCGGGCCGCCCTGAAATTTTTTGACGCCTACGCCGGCCTCTGCCGGGCCGCCGGCCTGGAGCCCCAGGTGGAGAATGTGCCCCCCATCGTCCGGATGCGGGAGGGCCGCTACCTGGTCTCCACCGAGGGCCTGGGCCCAGAGGATTTGATTTTCTACCTGGAGCGGGTGCCGGGCCTGCGCCTCACCCTGGACCTGTCCCACGCCGGCCTTTTTGTAAATGCGGTGGCGACGGCCTGGAACCTTAAGGCCGTCCCCGAAGGGGAGCTTAAAAATCCGGTGGTCGCCGGCCTGCTGGCCGGCCTGCGGGAGTGGTACCGGCCCCTGACGCTGGAGGCTTACGTGGAGGCCGTTGGGGCCTATGTGCTCACCGTCCACATCTCCAACGCCGCCGGCCTTCTGGGGGAGGGGCTCCCCTACCGGGAAGGCTGCTACGACCTGGACCGGCCCCTCCGTCGGCTCCGGGCCTTCGCCCGCTATTTTGTGACGGAGACCATCGAGCCCGACCCGGAGCGGGCGGTCTACATGCGGCAGGTGCAGGCCCGGCTCGTGGAGCTGGCCGATGGAGGTTGAGGGCATCGACCTTTTCGGGTTACTGGGTCGGCCCCGTCTGCCCATTCCCACCGGGGCGGCCCTGGCCCGGCTCCGGGCCGAGCGGGTGTTCATCACCGGGGCAGGGGGCTCCCTGGGGTCGGCCCTGGCCCTCAGCCTGGCCCGGGCCGGGGTGAAGGCTCTGGGCCTGCTGGACCACCACGAAAACTCCCTCTTCGAGCTCCGCCAGCGCCTCGCCCAGGAGGCCCCCGACGTCCGGGCCGACTTTTTCCTTGCCGACATCCGCCATCGCACCCGCTTAGAGCGGACGGTTCGGCCCTGGGAGCCGACGGTAGTCTATCACCTGGCCGCCTACAAGCATGTGCCCACCGGGGAGGAGTTTCCCGAGGAGGTGGCGGCCACCAACGTCCTGGGCACCTGGAACCTGCTGGAGGCCCTGCCCCCTTCGGTTAGGCGCTTTGTCTTCAGCTCCACCGACAAGGTGGTCAACCCGGCCGGGGTGTACGGGGCCACCAAACGGGTGGTGGAGCTTATCCTGCTGGCCTGGGGCCGGGAAACCCCCACCGAGTTTGCGGTCTTGCGGCTGGTGAACACCGTGGGGGCCCGGGGCGGGGCGGTCCGAACCTTTGTCCGCCAACTCCGGGAGGGCCGGCCGGTCACCATCACCGACCCCAACATGGTCCGCTACTGGGTCGCCTTCCCCGAGGCCATCGACTTCCTCATCTGGGGCGGGGGCGACCCGGCCGCCCGGGGGATTTTCATCCCGGAGCTGGGGACCCCCCTTCGCCTCGGGGAAACCGTCGAACGACTCGCCCGGATGCTGGGCGTGGCCGAACCCGTTATCCGAATTACGGGGCCCCGGCCCGGGGAGAAGCTTTTTGAAGAGCTCACCTACCCGGAGGAGGCCACCGAAGGGGTGGTGGCGGGGGCCATCCGGCGGGTCAGAACCGGCAGCCCGGCCGTGGGGGCCGCCCAGGTGGCCGGCCTTATCCGGCGGCTGGAGTGTCTGGTCGAGGCCGGGGACCGGGCCGGCATAAGGGAGGCCCTCTTCGGGGCCGTCCGGGCCGGAACCCCTTAACCTGGGAGCGCCGAATGGAGGTGCTGGCCCTGGTGTTTTTTACGGCCCTGGGCCTGAGCCTGGGGCTGGTGCCCGTCGCCGCCCGGGTGGGGACCCGCCTCGGCCTGGTGGACCTGCCCCGACCGGGGGAGGTTCAGCCCAGGCCCACCCCCCGCACGGGGGGATACGGCATCTGGTTGGCTTTCTGGCTGGCCGTCCTGCCCACCTTACTGCTGGTGCCCCGGTTTCCCGACGAGTATCCCCGCCTCGCCGGGTTTGCGGCCGGAAGCCTGGTGATTCTGGGCCTGGCCGTGGCCGACGACCGCTACCGGCTGGGTCCCCTGCCCCAGTTTGCCGGCCAGGTCCTGGCCGGCCTTACGGCCGCCGCCTTCGGCATCGTCATCGAAAACGTGGCCAACCCGGCCGGCGGCCTCATCCCGGTGCCGGCCTGGCTGGCCGCTCCCCTGACGGTTCTGTGGGTCGTGGTGCTGATCAACACCGTTAACCTGACGGATACCATGGACGGGCTGGCCGGGGGGGTCGCCTTCATCGCCGCGGCGGTGCTCTTTGCCAACAGCTTTTTGCTGGGCCAGTTCAGCATCGCCCTCCTGCCCCTGGCCCTGGCCGGGGCGGTGGCGGGCTTTTTGGTTTATAACTTCCACCCGGCCCGGGTCTTTATGGGGAGCGGCGGGTCGATGTTTTTGGGCTACGCCCTGGCCGTCCTGGCCGTCATCGGGGGGGCGAAGCTGGCCACGGCGGCGATGGTGCTGGGGATTGCGATGCTGGACGTGGCCTGGGTCTTCGTTTACCGGCTCAGCCGGGGCCGTTCCCCCTTCAAGGGGGGCGATTCGGCCCACCTGCCCCACCGGCTGTTGCGACTGGGCCTGCCCCAGTGGGGGGTGGCCCTGCTTTACTACGGCCTCTGCCTCCTGTTCGGCCTGCTGGCCGTCGGCCTCACCAAGTGGGCAAAGGTTTACGGGTTTGGGGCCCTGGCCCTGGTGGCCGGCCTGCTCTTACTGCTCCTCGCCCGGGAACGGCCGGTCCGGGGCCCGGCGGCCGGAAAGCCGGTGCCAGAGCACCCGCAGGGCGAAGGCGGGTAGGGCCAGCTGGCGGCGCCAGCGCCAGGGCTGAACGGCCAGCCGGAAGGCCCAGTCAAACCCGGCCCGGCGCAGCCAGGCGGGGGCCCGGGGCACCCGCCCGCTGAGGAAGTCGAAGGCCCCGCCGACCCCCACCCCGATTTTGGCCCCGACCCGGCCCAGGTTGCGCCAGAGCCAGAGCTCCTGCTTTGGGGCCCCGTAGGCCACCAGGAGGATATCGATGGGCCGGGCCGCCTCGAGCACCCCCAGAACCTCAGGGTCGGCCTCGGGGTGGGGGGAGCCGGGGTAGGCCCCGGCCACCCGGAGGCCGGGGTACCTGGCCTGGAGCCGGCGGGCGGCCGCCGCCGCCACCCCCGGCCCCGCCCCCAGAAAGAAGACCCGGTACCGGTCCCCGGCCAGCCGGACCAGCCCCTCGGCAAAATCGGTGCCGGGAACCTGCTCCCGAATGGGATTGCCCAGAACCCGGGAGGCCCAGACCAGGCCGAACCCGTCGGGAATGGCCAGGTCGGCGCGGTTTAAAACCTTGCGGAAGGCCGGGTCCCACTGCGCCCGCATGACGAACTCGGCGTTGGGGGTGACCACCAGCCGGGGACGGTCCCCCTCAAGCCAGCCGGCGGCCAGCTCCAGGGCCTCGGCCAGGGTGACGTCGTCGACCCGCACCCCCAGAATCCCCACCGACCGGAGCCGCCTAGTCACCGCCGTCCAGCCTGGCGTAAAGGATTACCGGCAGGAAAAGCCCAAGGCCGAAGAGGGCCACCGCCAGGAAGGGGGCCGTCGGGCCGGCGCCGGTGTAAATGGGGGTGAGCGCCAGCGGGGCCACGGCGCTGCCCAGAAACTTAAAGCCGTTGTAGAGGGAGGCGGCGGCCCCCCGGTCCTTGGGGAAGGCTTCCAGGGCCAGGGTATTAAGGCCGGCCCAGAAGAGGGCGTAAACCCCGCCCAGGGCCGCCCCAAAGCTGCCGAAGGTGATGGGGTCCGGGGCGAGCCCGAGGGCCAGGTGGCCCAGAACGGCCAGGGCAACCCCCACCGAGACCATAACCGGCCGGCCGAACCGGTCGATGCCCAGGCCAGCCAGGGGCCCCACCAGGATCCCGGTCAGGCCGTACAGGGAAAGCAAAAGGCCGCTCCGGTCCACGGGCACCTGCCAGCGGTCGGCCAGGTAGACGGCCCAGAGGTAGTAGGTGCCGGAGACGGCCACGTAGCCGCCGGCGGAGAGGACGGCGATGGGCCAGAAACGGGGGTTGGCTAAAAGCCTTAAAGGCACCCACCAGACGTCCCGGCCGGGCCCCCGGGAGCGGCGGTCGGCCTGCCGACTGCCCCGGAACCAGCGCAGATAGTATGCGGCCAGCCCCAGGGAGGCCAGGGCGACCACCAGGTACGCCAGCCGCCAGTTGACGGCGGCCAGGCTCCCGGCCACCACCGGGGCGGCCAGGTTCCCGCCGGTGTTGACGGCCCCGAAGATGCCCATCGACCGCCCCAATCGGGCCGGGGGTATCACATCGGCCAGGACCGCCAGAAGAATCGGGGTCGTAAAGGCGTTGGTTGCGCCCTGAAGAATCCGGCCCAGGGTCAGGACCTCCACGTTGGGGGCCAGGCCGCAGATGAGGGCGGCCAGCCCGAAGCCGGCGAACCCCCAGAAGGCCGCCCACCGGCGGGAGAAGGTATCGGCCAGGGCCCCGGAGAACACCTGGAAGAGGGCAAACGGAACCATGTAGGCGGTGACGGCCAGGGAGAGCCGGCCCAGGTCCGTCTGAAGCTCCCGCTGGAGGAGGGGCATCAGCACCACCATCACGTTGCCCCCCATCGGACCCAGGGCGGCCCCGGCGTAAAAGATAAGGGGGACCCGGACCGCCGAAGCCCGGGAATGAGCACCCATCGGGATTTATTATAAAGGCCGGTCAGCGGCCCCCGACGGCCCCAAAACCGGGTAAGATTACAGGGTATGAGGGTGCTCGTTGTCGGCGGGGCCGGCTACGTCGGAAGCGTGACGGCCGAAGCCCTCCTTTCGGCCGGCCACCAGGTGGTCGTTTACGATAACTTAAGCCGGGGCCACGCCGCGGCCGTTCCCCCCGGGGCGGAGCTGATTGCGGCCGACCTGGCCGATACCGCCCGGCTGGCCCGGGTGCTGGCCCGAGGCCGCTTCGACGCGGTGATGCACTTTGCGGCCCTGAGCCTGGTGGCCGAGTCGGTCCGGGAGCCTTCCCGCTATTTTCACCAGAACGTGGGCCTTACCCTCCAGCTTCTAGCGCTGATGCTGGGGGCCGGGGTGCGCCGGTTTGTTTTTTCGTCCAGCGCCGCCGTCTACGGGGAGCCCCGGGCCGTCCCCATCGACGAAGACCACCCCACCATTCCCACCAGCCCTTACGGACAGACGAAGCTGATGGTGGAGGAGGCCCTGGGGTGGCTGGGGCGGCTGGCGGGCCTGAAATTTGCCTCCCTGCGCTATTTCAACGCCGCCGGGGCGACGGACCGGCTGGGGGAAGACCACCGGCCGGAAACCCACCTGATTCCCTCGGTGCTGGAGGTGGCCGCCGGGAAGCGGCCCTTCGTCGAGGTCTACGGCCGGGATTACCCCACCCCCGACGGCACCTGCATCCGGGACTTCGTCCACGTGGCCGATATCGCCGACGCCCACCTGAAGGCCCTGGAAAAGCTGGACGGGCAAAATATCGTCTGCAACCTGGGGAGCGGCTCGGGCTACTCGGTACTGGAGGTTGTCGAGGCGGCCCGCCGGGTGACGGGGCGGCCGGTGGCCGTCAGGTTCGGGCCCAGGCGGCCCGGCGACCCGGCCGTGCTGGTTGCCGGCCGGAGGCGGGCCGAGCAGACCATCGGCTGGCGGCCGAAATATAACGACTTAAAGGCGATTATCGGCAGCGCCTGGGAATGGCGGTGCCGGTACCCGGACGGCTACGGCCGGCCCGATTAGCCGCCGGGGCCGGCGGGTTCGGCCGCCGCCTCGGCCGGCAGCATCTCCCCCAGGATGCGCTGCAGGGCCATGGTGTGGCTGCAGATGTTCCAGGTGGCGAAGAAGTGGCAGCTGCAGTGCCACTTGCCGTCCTGGAAGCTTACGGTGTGGTAGTCGTTGTCCCCCCGGAAACGGACGGTGAAGTGGAGAAAGGTGACCCGGTCCCGTTCCTCGGCGTAGCGCTTGGCCTTTTCAATCTTGGAAATCAGGGCCGAATTCATAAGGCGCCTCCTGCGGACCTTTTAGTGGCGGGGTAACAGCGGGACTCGCAGCCCGAGCCCGGCCTGGCCTTTACACCCGACGGGTTGCAGCCCTTAGACACCGCAAATCCCGGTTAGATTATATCAGCGAACGGCGGGGTTTGGGCCGGGCCCGGGACGGCCCAAGTTCAGTAGAACGGGTAGCGGGGCAGAAAGCCCCCCAGCATCACCAGGTCCACCAGGGCGCCCACCGGCCCGGCCAGGAACATCAGGATATAAGCCCACCAGGGCCAGGGGTTCTGGGCGGTGATGATAATGCTCCAGAAGACGCTGATAAAGCCGACGGTCAGCCAGCCAAATATAAACTGAAGCCAACAGCCGCCACCGCGGGAGTCCGGCCGTGCGGTCTGCAAGCTTCGCCTCCTTTGTGAAAACTATCGCAAGATTATAACCGATGGGTGCCGGGGCCGCCAGGGGTGGGGAAACCATCGGGAGGACCGGTTTCGATTTGCCCCGCCGGCGGGTGATGGCCCGCACTGTTGCGACGTGGTGATATAATCAATCGCGTCTTGCGGATTTGCGGATGGGCATTTCGAAAAGGGCGGCCCGCTCCGGGCGGGTAACCTCCCCGGCGGGTGGGGTTACGTGCCCTGGATGCGGCGGCCGCCTCCCACTATACTCCAAGGGTGTTTTTAACCCCTGAGCCTGAACCCGATGAAAGGAGGTTTTTCCGTGCGCGAGCTTAACCGGCGTGAGTTCCTGGTGGGCATGACCGGCACCGGCCTGGCGGTGGTCCTGGCGGCCTGCGCCCCTACCCAGCAGCCCGTCCAACCCGCCCAGCCCGCTGGCGGCCTGGCCCAGGAGCAGGTTATCCGCATCCCCCTCACCGAACCCCCAACCCTTGACCCCGGCCTGGCGACGGATACCGTCTCCCTCGACGTCATCGTCCAGCTCTTCGAAGGACTGGTCGGCTTCGACGACGCCGGCAACGTCTTTGGCATCCACGCCGAAAAGTGGGACATCTCTTCAGACGGCATCACCTACACCTTCTACCTGAGGCCCGGGATCAAGTGGTCCAACGGCCGGCCCATCACCGCCCAGGATTATGAGTGGGCCTGGAAGCGCAACATCGACCCGAAGACGGCCTCCGATTACGCCACCACCCTCTTCCCCATTAAGAATGCCCAGGCGATCCATGAGGGCAAGGCCGACCCCCAGACCCTTGGGGTCCGGGCCCGGGACGACCGCACCCTGGAAGTGACCCTGGAGGCCCCGGCCGCCTACTTCCTGCGGCTGGCCTCCACCTGGACGATGTTCCCCCTGCCCCGGGAAGCCATCGAGCGGTACGGGGACAAGTGGACCGAGGCGGGCAACATCATCACCAACGGCCCCTTTAAGATGGTCTCCTGGCGGCACCAGCAGGAGATCGTCCTGGAGCGCAACGAAGATTACTGGGGTAAGAAGCCGACCCTCCAGCGGGTCATTTACCGGATCT
Organism: Dehalococcoidia bacterium; assembly: GCA_034434875.1. Taxonomy (GTDB): domain Bacteria; phylum Chloroflexota; class Dehalococcoidia; order JAUQQI01; family JAUQQI01; genus JAUQQI01. The sequence continues at coordinate 39,746 of DAOTYJ010000172.1, forward strand.
TCCCCGAGGGGGCCGAGGAGCAGGTGCTGGCCGCCTACGAAAACGACGAAATCGACGTGGCCCGGGGGATCCCGCCGGCCCAGGTGGACCGGGTTCTTAACGACCCGAAGCTTAAGAATCAGATCAAGATTTTCGACCAGTCCGGGACGATGTTTATCGCCGTCAACAACCGGCGGCCCCACCTGAAGGACCCCCGGGTTCGGAAGGCCCTGGGGATGACCCTGGAACGGCAGGTGCTTATCGACCGGGTGCTTAAGGTGGTGGCCAAGCCGGCCTACTCCCTCCAGCCGCCCGGGATCATGGGCCGCAACCCCGACATCTGGCCGAAGGAGGACGTGGAGGCGGCCCGGCGGCTCATGGCCGACGCCGGCTACCCCAACGGCCAGGGCTTCCCCGAGATCACCTTCACCTACAACACCTCGGCAACCTGGAAGGCACTGGGCGAATACCTTCAGCAGCGCTGGCAGCAGACCCTGGGCATCAAGGTGAAGCTCCAGGAGATGGAGTGGCGGGTATTCCTCCAGTGGCGCCGGACGCCCGAGGCCAGCCAGACCTACGACGTTTACCGGGGCGGCTGGCTTTCGGACTACGAAGACCCGAACAACTGGTACAACGTCCTGTGGGACTCGGCCGAGGACCCCGGGATGTTCAACCTGGGCTGGAAGAACCCCGAGTACGACCGGATCGTCCGGCAGGCCCGGGCGGAGCTGGACCAGCAGAAGCGGGCCCAGCTTTACGCCCAGGCCGAGAAGATCCTGGCCGAGGAATACCCGGCCATTCCGGTCTATCATTATGGCGCCCGGCACCTGGTAAAGCCGTGGGTTAAAAACTGGACCATCTCCCGGATCCTGGGCTTTGCGCCCCTCCGGGACGTCCAGATCCTGGCCCGTTGACCGACCGGGGGCGGACGGGCTAAAGCCCGTCCGCCCCCCCAATCCTTTTGGAGGGCGCAGGTCCGAAGTGTGGAAGTACGCGCTGAGAAGGATATTGCTCCTGATTCCCACGTTGCTGGCCGTCTACACCCTGGTCTTTATCCTCTTTCACCTGACCCCGGGGGGACCCTGGGATAAAGAGCGGCCGGTTCCCGAGTCGGTGCAGGAGTATTTAAACGCCAAGTACGGGCTGGATAAGCCCCTCTGGCAGCAGTACATCGACTACCTGGTCGGGGTTATCACCCGGTTCGACCTGGGCCCGTCGTATAAATACACCCACCTGACCGTCCGGGATATCATCGGCCAGTTTTTCCCCAACTCCATCCAGGTCGGCCTTATCGCCATGGCCGTCGCCGTAACCCTGGGCATCACCCTGGGGGTCCTTTCCGCCATCAAGCAGAACACGGTCCTTGATTACGTGCTCATGTTCTTTGCCATCTTCGGGGCCACCGTTCCCACCTTCGTCATCGGGCCCCTCCTGGTCTGGCTGGTGATTCTGACCTTGGGCGTCGGCCTGCCCACCGGCGGCTGGGGAACCCCCAGGCACCTGGTTTTGCCGGTCCTCACCCTGGCCCTCGGGCCCATGGCCGTGCTCGCCCGCTACACCCGGTCGTCGATGCTGGAGGTAATCCGGGCCGACTACATCCGGACGGCCCGGGCCAAGGGCCTGCCGGAGGGGGTTATCATCGTCCGCCATGCCCTGAAGAATGCGCTGATTCCGGTGATAACCGTGGCCGGGGTGATTCTGGCCGTGGTGGTCACCGGATCGTTTTACGTGGAGTTTATCTTTTCGATTCCGGGAATCGGCCAGTATTTCGTGACCAGCGTGAGCAACCGGGATTACCCGGTGCTGATGGGCGTCTCCCTGCTCTTCGCCACCGTGATCGCCGTGATGAATCTCATCGTCGACCTGGCTTACGGCTTCCTCGACCCGAGGATCCGCTACCAGTAGCCGGAACGGAGGTTAAGACGACCATGACTGCCCAGACCCCATCCCGGCCCGGGTCGGCGGCCCCCGAAGCGGTCCTGCCGGCCAGGGGTCCGACCAGCCTCTGGGCCGACGCCTGGCGTCGGCTCCTTCGAAACCGGGCCGCCGTCGTCGGCATGGCCTTTATCGGCTTTATGTTGCTGGTGGCCGTCTTTGCCGACCTGATTGCCCCATATCCCTACTGGCAGCAGGACATCACCAACCAGTTCCAGCCGCCCAGCTGGGAGCACCCCTTCGGAACGGACCACCTCGGCCGGGACGTCTTAAGCCGCCTGATCTACGGGGCCCGGGTTTCCATGGCCGTCGGGTTCATCGTCCAGGCCATCATCGTCGTTATCGGGGTGCCCGTCGGGGCCATCGCCGGCTACTTCGGGGGCAAAATCGACCAGCTTTTGATGCGCATTGTGGACATCATGTACTCGTTCCCCGACCTGCTTTTGATCATCATCGTGATGACCACCCTGCGGGCCGTGACCGGCCGGGAGAATGTGAGCGGCCTCCTCTGGCTTATGGCCCGGGCCGACGACCTTTTCGGGGGCCTGCTGGGAGTCTTTATCGCCCTGGGGCTTACCAGCTGGCTTACGGTGGCCCGCCTGGTCCGGGGTCAGATCCTCTCCTTGAAGGAGCGGGAGTTCGTCGAAGCCGCCCGGGCCGTCGGCGCCGGCCACTTCCGGATCATTCGGGTCCACCTGGTGCCCAACACCCTGGCCCCCATCATTGTGGCCGTAACCTTCGGCATTCCCAACGCTATTCTGGTGGAGGCGGCCCTAAGCTTCATCGGCCTGGGGGTAAAGCCCCCGATGCCGTCGTGGGGGCTTATGATCCTGGACGGCTACCGGGCGATGCGGGCCTATCCCCACCTGCTCCTCTTCCCGGCGGCCGCCCTCTCCTTGACGGTTCTAAGCTACAATTTCTTTGGCGACGGCCTGCGGGATGCCCTCGACCCCTGGATGAAGCAGTAAGCCCTTGTTAAGGCCGTCCCGCCTATGCCAAAATGGAGGCGGGGGAGCCCAATGCGGATTCTGGCCGTCGACGTCGGAACCGGTACCCAGGATATTCTACTGCTCGACTCGGAGCAGCCTATCGAAAACGCCATCCAGCTTATTCTGCCCTCGCCCACGGTAATCGTCGCCGGGCGCATCCGGCAGGCGACCCGGGCCGGGCGGCCGGTCTTCCTTACGGGCCGGATGATGGGCGGCGGCCCCTGCCACTGGGCGGCGCTGGACCACATCCGGGCGGGCTTCCCCGTTTACGCCACCCCGGCGGCGGCCCAGACCTTCGACGACGACCTGGCCGCCGTGGAGCGAATGGGCATCCGGCTGGTGACCGACGAGGCCGAAGTCCCCGAAGGGGCGCTGCCCATCGAGCTTCGGGACTTTTACTACCCGGAGATTCTGGCGGCCCTGCGCCCCTTTGGGGTGGAGGCCGAGCCCGACGCCGTGGCCGTGGCCGTCTTCGACCACGGGGCCGCCCCGCCCGGTTACAGCGACCGCCGCTTCAGGTTTGAGTACCTGGCCCGCCGGCTCCAGGAAGCCGGCAGCCTAAGCGGGTTTGCCTATCTTAAGCCCCACATCCCCGAGTTTCTCACCCGGCTCTGGGCCGTGGCCGACTCCTTCGCCGGGCCCCAGCCCCTGCTGGTGATGGATACCGGCCCGGCCGCCATTCTGGGCGCCCTGGAGGACGAGCGGGTAAGGGCCCCTTCGGAGCGGCTGGTGGTGAACGTGGGCAACTTCCACACCCTGGCCTTTTACCTGCGGGACGGGGAGGTGCTGGGGCTGTTCGAGCACCACACCGGGGAGCTGGACCGGCCGAAACTGGAGGCCTACTTAGAAAAGCTGGCGGCCGGGACGGTGACCAACGACGAGGTCTTTGCCGACATGGGCCACGGGGCCCTGGTTTTCGAGCCGCCCCGGCGCCGGCCCGAGGAGACCCTGGTGGCCGTTACCGGGCCCCGGCGGGGCGTGCTTCGGGGCTCCCGGCTGCGGCCGTATTTTGCGGTCCCCCACGGGGATATGATGCTGGCCGGGTGCTTCGGCCTGCTCCGGGCCTTCGCCGAGCACTACCCGCCGGTGCGGGAGGCCTGGGAGCGGGCGCTTAAGTTGAGCGCCGCAGGCTGAAGGCCGTGAGGTCGGCCTTAAACCGCTATTCTTTCCTCTGGGCGGCCGGGCTCGTCGCCGGCATCGGCGTTTTTGCCAACCTGGTGGCCGGGCCGACCCCGGTCCGGGTGCTGGTCCCGGCCGGACTGCTCCTTCTGCTGGCCGCCTATCAGCGGCTGATGCGGACCGGCGCCGGCCGGCTCACGGCCGCCGAAATTGGGGGCCGGCTCAGGTCCGGCCGGCCCACCCTGGTCGAGGTTTACTCCGACTACTGACTGATGTGCCTTACGGTGAAGCCCGTCGTGGACGGGCTGGAACGGGAGCTGGCCGGCCGGGCCCAGGTTCTCCGGGTGAACGTGGCCGAGCCGGCCGGGCGGGAGCTTTTTTCCCGGTGGAACCTGGAGGTGGTGCCGACATTTTTGGTCTTTGACCCTACCGGCCGGGAGGTCTACCGGGCCCCCGGTTTTCCCGACCGTGGGGCGATCTTGCGGGCCTTAAATCTTTTTTAAAGAGGGGGACGCCCGGTGCCGAAACCCTTTCCCCACGAGAACCCCCAGCCGGATACTTTTGTGGGCCGGCTGGGGATTCGGGTTACCGGGAAGGGGGAGGGCTTTGCCCGGTGCGAGCTGGAAGTGGAGCCCTGGTTCTTCAACCACCGGGGTGGGGTGGTCCACGGCGGGGTCATCTTCAGCCTGGTGGATACGGGCACGGCCGCGGCCGTCCACACCGTTATGGACCCCGATGAGGTCTGCTCGACCATCGAGCTTACGATAACCTACCTGCGGGCCGTCCGGTCCGGGCGGCTGGTGTGTGAGTCCCGGGTTCTGCGCCGGGGAAACCGGGTGGTCTTCCTCGAGGCGGAGGTTTTCAACGACGGAGAGCTGGTGGCCAAGGGTCTTGGGACCTACTACGTGACCCGGGGAAGAGGTCAAGAAGCTCCCGCAGTTCCCTGATTTCCCGGTCCCAGCGGCGGCTCGAGCCGTAATCGGGCCGCTGACAGGGAAGGTTTGCCCGGACGGTAAAGAGACCCAGGGCGGCGGCCGCGTCCAGCTCCCCAAAGCCGCCGTCGGCGACGAAGGCGGCCTCGGCCGGCCCGACCCCAAGCCCCTTTAGGGCGAGTTCGAAGATGGCCGGGTCCGGTTTGAGCAGGCCGACCTCGCAGGAGAGGACCGCCGCGTCAAACAGCTCCCTGAGGCCCAGCCGGTCGATGGGCTGGGCGGCGAGGGGGGAAACGTTGCTCACCAGGCCGAGCCGGTAGCCCCGCCCCCGCAGGGCCCGCAAAACCGCCCTCGCCCCGGAATAGAGGCGCACCCCCCGCCGCCGGGCCAGCTCCTCCAGCCGGGCCGCCTCGGCCACCGCCCCGGGCGGGGCCTCCCGGCCCAGGTCGGCCAGGACCCGCCGGACCAGCTCGGCGGTGGACCGGACCTGTCCGGTCATAAAGGCGTCGATGTGCCGCCCCCAGGCTTCAAAGTAGGCCTCGGGGGGAAGCCCCAGGATTTCGGCCGCCCGGCGCCTTAACGGGTCGGCCTTCCGGGCATCCAGGTAGGCCAGGGTGTCGTAGAAGTCGAAAAGGATGGCCCGGAAGGCCCGGCCGTTAAGGCTCACCCGCCCTCCCCGCCCAGGGCGAGGGCCAGGCCGATGTAGCCGGCCAGGCCGTCAACCAGCTCCCGCAGTCCCACCCGCTCCTCGTAGGTGTGGGGCAGGGCGTCGTCGCCGGGGGCAAACCCGAGGGCGACCGTCCCGACCCGGGCGAAGTGACCGGCGTCGGTGGCGAACCGCCAGTAGTAGGGGGCGGCCCGGTCCGGGAAGAGGCCGCCCAGCACCTTGAGGGCCCGTTGGGCGTAGGGGTTGTCGGCCGGGGTCTCGAAGTCGGGCATCTCGTCGGGGAAGCTTACCCCGAGGCCGGTGTAGGTCTTCTGCCGGACCTCCAGCAGTCGGACGCTTCCGGCGGCCCCGGGGTCGAGGCTTTCGGCCAGCAGTTTCTGGAGCCGGCCGATGACGGCCTCGGCCCGCTCCCCCGGCACGTTCCGCCAGTCGAGGAATAAGGTGGCCTCCCCGGGGATGACGTTGGTGCTGGCGGTATCGGTGGTGTAGAGGGTGGGGGCGCAGGAGGAGGCGCCGAAGACCGGGTGGGAGGCCCGCTCCACCTTGGGGAGGCTTAAGATAAACCGGGCCAGGCTGAAGTGGGGGTTTACGGCCAGTTCGGGGGCGGAGGCGTGGGCCGACCGGCCCACCACCCGCACGGCCAGCTCCAGCCGGCCCCGGTGGCCCAGGGCCAGCCGGTTGCCGGAAGGCTCCCCGAAGACCCCGACTTCCGGGCGGAAGTTGGCGGCCAGGAGCCGGCTTCCGGCCCCCCCAACCTCCTCCATCACGACGGCCGCCACGTAAAGGTTCCCCGGCGGCCGAAGGCCGGCCCGCTTTAAGGCCCCGCCGGCGTAGACCTGGGCCGCCAGGGCGGCCTTGGTGTCGCAGGCGCCCCGGCCCCACAGGTAGCCTTCGGCGATGACCCCGCCGAAGGGCGGGTGGGGCCACCGTTCGGGGTTGCCGGGGTCCACGTGGTCCATGTGGGCGTTGAACATGACGGTGGGCCCGCCTTCGCCCCGGATAACCCCCAGGACGTTCCCGGCCTTATCCCGCCACACCTCGTCGTAGCCTAAGGCTTTAAGCTCGGCCTCAACCAGGTCCGCAACCCGGCCCTCGTCCCCGGAGGGGCTTGGGGTTTGAACCAGCCGGCGGCAAAAATCGACCAGGGGCCCCTCCAGGCTGCGGGCCAGTTGTCGAATCTGGTCCGGGGTGGGGAATTCGGCCATTTCGGGCGCCCTCCGCAGCCATTATGGGGAGCGGACCTCCGGCCTGTCAAACGGCGTCAACGGTCCCGGGTATTCGAGGAGGCGACGGGCGGGGCCCCGGCCGAACCTCGTGGCCAGCCTTAGCAGGGGCGACCGGAGGCCGGCCTCCAGCTCCATTCCCCGGACGGCCTCAACCCCGGCCCCCGCATCCCCCGGAAGGAGCCGATTCGCCAGGCCGAGAAGGTCGGCCATAAGGCCGGGCGCAAGGCCGTACATCCGGGCCAGCAGATTGCCCGGGAGGCCCAGGATCACCTCGGCCTCCCCCCGGCGGGTGGCCAGAACCACCCGCCGGGCCACGGCCTCGGGGCTCAGCGCCAGCCCGGGCAACGTTGCGGCCAGGGCAAACAGGGGGTAAAGCCGGGCGGCCGGGCCTTTAAAGAGGGCGTTTACGTGGGAGCCGGTCCGGGTAAACCAGGGCACCACGGTGGTGACCTTGATGCCGTACCGGCCCGCCTCGGCCCGGAGGCCCTCGGAGAACCCCACCAGGGCGAACTTGGCGCAGGTATAAGGGAGCGACTGGGGCAGGGCCACCTTGCCCCCGATGGAGGTGATGTTGACGATGCGGCCCTGGCGGCGCCGGACCATCTGGGGCAGGACCGCCAGGGTAAGGTAGACCGGCCCCCAGAAGATAACCCCCAGGGCGTCTTCGAAGTCCTCTACGGTCATCGTCACCACCGGCCCCACCTGGATAATGCCGGCGTTATTGACGACGATATCGACCCGGCCGAAGCGGTCGTTGACCCGGCTTACCAGGTTTTCGACCTGGGAGCGGTCGGAGATATCGCAGGGGACAGCCAGAACCTCGGCCCCCTCGGCCTCCAGCCTCACCTTTGCCCGGGCCAGCTCCCCCTCGTCCCGGGCGCAAATGGCCACCCGGCAGCCTTCCCGGGCAAACTCCCGGGCCAGCAGAAAGCCCAGCCCCCGGCTTCCCCCCGTTATGAGGGCCACCTGCCCTTCAAGGCTGGCCCCCGGCCGCTGACGCCAGAGCTCCAGGGCGACGGCGGCCGCGGCCGCCAAGCTTGCCGTGGCGATAAATTTCCGGCTTACCATCGGCTCTTCCCCCCAACGGGCGTTTAAAAAGATTCTGACCGATCCGGCGGGCCGTTGGCAATCGGGGCGGGTTGCGGCCCCGGCCCCATCCGCCTTATACTCACCGGGCGACATTTAAGCGCTGAAAGGGGTGCGACCTGTGGAGGATATCCGCCGCTTCCTGGCCATCCGGTCCGCCGACCTGCCCACCTTTTCCCCAAACGGGCAGGTTATGGCCTACGTTACCGATGTATCGGGCGTGCCGGAGCTGTGGGCCCTGCGGCTTGGGGAGTTGCGCCCCGACCAGGTAAGCTACTTCGGGGAGCGGGTGGGCTTGGCCAAATACGCCCCCGAAGGGGACCACCTGGTCTTTGCCCTGGATGCCGGCGGGAACGAACGCTGGCAGCTTTACCTGCGGCGTCAGGGCCGGGTCCTGCCCCTTACCCGCAACCCGGAAGCCATCCACGAGTTCGGGGCCTGGGCCCCGGACGGCCAGCTCCTGGCCATTTCGGCCAACGGCCGCAACCCGGCTTACTTCGACGTCTACGTGGGCAACCTGCAGGGGGAGTGGCGGCGGGTCTGGCAGGCCGACGCCACCCTCTACGTCCAGGACTGGTCGGCGGACGGCCGCTACCTGCTGGTAACCGAGTACCATTCGCCGTCGGCCCAGGACCTCTGGCTGGTGGACGTTTCCGACCGGAGCCGGCGCAAGCTCACCTCCGGGCCGCCGGCCCGGTATCTGGCGGCCCAGTTCGGCTCCCAGGGGGATGCGGACGTCTGGGCCTTAAGCGACCTGGATTCGGAGTTCCTCCGGCCCGTCCGCATAAGCCTGGAGACGGGCCGGCTTTCGGTCCCCCGGGAATTCGACTGGGACGTCGAACAGCTGGCCGTCTCCCCCGACGGCTGCACGGCCGCCCTGGTGGTCAACGAGGGGGGTCGGTCCCGCCTGTTTACTTACCCCTTGCCGGAGTTGGACCGCCCGGCCGAAGCCCACCTGCCCCTGGGGGTGGTGCTGAGCCTGGAGTGGCACCCCGACGAGTCCCGGGTAGCCTACAGCTTTGGCGGCCCCCATTTTAACCCGGACATCTGGCTCTGGGCCCCGGAAAGGGACGTCACCCGCCTCACCTGGAGCCCCCGGCTCTGGGTGGACCTGACGGAAACCCCCGAGCCGGAGTCGTGGCACTTTCACAGCTTTGACGGCCTGCCCATCCAGGGCTGGCTTTATAAACCGGCCCCGGCCCCGCCCCCGGGGGGCTGGCCCACCCTGGTCATCGTCCACGGGGGGCCCGAATCCCAGGCCCGGCCCGGCTTCAACCCCGTCATCGCCTACTTCGTCCGGGCCGGCTACCTGGTTTACACCCCCAACGTCCGGGGGAGCACCGGCTTCGGCAAAAGCTTCACCCACCTGGACGACCGGGAGCTTCGGCCCAACGCCGTCCGGGACCTGGCCGAGGGGGTAAGGGCCCTGCAAGAGGCGGGCCTGGCCGACCCCAAGGCCACGGCGGTGATGGGCGCCAGCTACGGGGGCTTTATGGTCCTCTCGGCCCTTGCCGATTACCCGGACCTTTGGGCGGCCGGCATCGACATCGTGGGCATCGCCAACCTGGAGACTTTTCTCGAAAATACCGGGCCCTGGCGGCGGAAGTTGCGGGAAGCCGAATACGGCAGCCTCGAGCACGACCGGGAGCTGCTGCGGACCCTATCCCCCATCCACCGGGCGGACCGGATCAGGGCGCCCCTTTTGGTCGTCCACGGCCGGAACGATCCCCGGGTTCCGGTCGGCGAGGCGGAACAGGTCGTGGCCCGTTTGCGGGAGCTGGGCCGGCCGGTCGAGCTTTTAATCTTCGAAGACGAGGGCCACGGGGTCGTGAGGCTACCGAATAAAATCCGGATGTACGAAACCGTGGCCCGATTCTTAGAAAAGCACCTTAAAGGGCCGAAATGAGCGGCGAAGCCGTCGAAAGGGTCGACCCGGCCGTTTTCGAACTGCTCAGGGGGGTAAGCACCGCCACCCTGCACACGGTCCTTTACCGCCTCGGCTACACCCGGGTGTTTATGGCCGGCCTGCGGCCCTTCAGCCGCGGCCGGCACCTGGTGGGCCAGGCCCTCACCGTCCGCTACCTGCCGGCCCGGGAGGATTTTCCGCCCCCCACCCGGGAGGAGATGCCCGCCTACCCCCAGCGGGTAGCCATCGAGATGGTCCGGCCCGGGGACGTCATGGTCATCGACGCCGGGGGCGACTGCACCGCCGGGACCCTGGGCGATATCTTAATTACCCGCATCGCCTACCGGGGCGGCCACGGGGTCGTGGTAGACGGGGCCTTAAGGGATACCCCGGCCATAGCCGGGCTGGAAATCCCGTGCTTTGCCCGGTGCGCCCACGCCGGCGCCAGCTACACCCGCCTGCGGGCCTGGGACGTGAATATCCCGGTCCGGTGCGCCGGGGTGCTGGTGCTCCCCGGGGACGTCCTGGTCGGGGACGGGGATGGGGTTATCGTCATTCCCCGGGCGCTGGCCCGCCAGGTGGCGGAGCTGGCGGCCGAGCAGGAGCGGCTGGAGGCTTACATTCGGGAGCGGGTAGGGGCGGGCACGCCCCTTTCCGAGGCGTACCCGCCCAGCGACGCCTTCCTGGCCGAGTACCGGGCCCGGTGGAACCAGGCCCCCGGCTCGGAATCTTAAGCTTCCCGGTACCAGTCGGCAATATCCCACAGCTCCGAATCCCAGGCCGTCGGCTTGATGCCTTTGAGGGCCCGGGAAGCCCCCCTGCCTGTGGGCCAGGGCTTTTTTTAGGCACCGGACCCTTTGGAAATACCTGCAAGGCTGCGGCCAACCGCCCGGTAGGGGCGCACGGCCGTGGGCCCATACAGCCAGACTATGGATTGTATGTAAGCTTATCATGGATACCTGGAAATCCTTGCCTGTGGGCTCAATCGGCTTGACAGGTGGGATTTGTGGCCCTTATCCTGCTTGCGGCATCACCCCGCTGAAAGGAGGGAACACCGTGGCCCACCAGCTTATCCAGGTTGAAGAGCATGACGGCGTGCTGGTCATTACCCTGGATGACCCTAAAACCCGCAACGCCATCGGCCCGGATATGTATGCCGAAATCAGGGCCGAGCTGGACCGGTTCGAGTCCGACCCGAATCTGCGCTGCCTGGTGATTACCGGCCGGGACCCCGCCTTCTGCTCCGGGGCCAATGTCCGGGGGATGGCCCAGACGGTGGCCGAGCGGGAGGCGGTCCGGGGCCGGCCGGAGCTGGCGGCAAAACCCTGGGACGAAATTGAGCGGCGCCTCAAAGAGACCCCGGCCGAAAGCCCGGGCTTTTACGACGTCCGAAACCTGCCCGTCCGCCTCCACCGGCTTCAGAAGCCTTCCATCGCGGCCATCAACGGCTACGCGATGGGCCTCGGTCTGGGCGTTGCCCTCTCCTGCGACATCCGCATCGCCTCGGAGCGGGCCGGCCTTTCGGAAACCTTCATCCAGCGGGGTCTGATCCCCGCCGACGGCAGCTGCTGGCAGCTTCCCCGGATGGTCGGCCTCACCCACACCTTTTACATGCAGTACACCGGCGATATTATCGACCCCGAAACCGCCCTCCGCATCGGCCTGGTGAGCCGGGTGGTGCCCCACGAGCGGCTCATGGAAGAGGCCCTGGGACTCGCCAAGCGGCTGGCCGCCGGGCCCACCTACGCGATGGGCCTTATCAAGTGGCTGGTCCATTACTCCCTCCACACCACCTTTGAGGAGAGCATGCGGGTGGCCGGGGTGATTCAGGAGATCGCCCGGGACACCCACGACCACCGGGAGGGCGTCCAGGCTTTCTTAGAAAAGCGGCCCCCCAAATTTATCGGCCGCTAGGGCCCGTTAAAGCCCCAAGGCGTCGGCCAGCCGCCGCTTGTGGAATCTGGGGTCGCCCAGGTAGTTGTAAAGGCTCCGGGAAGCCCTGGTGTAGAGCACCAGGCCGTAATTGCGGACGACCCCAATGCCGGCGTGGACCTCGTGGCAGGAGTTGCACGCCCGGTAGAAGCCCTCGCTGGCCACGGCCTTGGCCAGGTGGACCGAGGCCGCCGCCGGCCGTTCCGTCTCGAGTTTCCAGATGGCCTCATAGGTCGTCCAGCGGGCGGCGTCCAGGTGGTTTACGATGTCGATGATGTGGTCCTGGACCCGCTGGAACCGGCCGATGGGCTGTCCGAACTGGACCCGGGTCTGGCTGTAGTTTACGGCCAGCTCGAAAACGGCCTCGGTCGCCCCCACCTTATAGGCGCAGAGCACCGGAATGGCCCGCAAGAAAGCCCGGCTCAATCCCAGCCAGGCGGTCCCGGCCTCCCCCAGGACGGCCCGCCGGGGGACCCGGACGGCCTCAAACCGCACCTCGCATAACCCCGCCATGAACCCCGGCAGGGTCCTTACGGCGACCCCGGGCTCAGCCCGGTCCACCAGAAAGACCGTAAGGCCCGAGGCCGGGTCGGGCCCCTGGCCGGTGCGGGCTACCCACAGCAGGTGGGTTGCGGCCGCGCCGTCGTGGACGAAGAGCTTAACCCCTTCCAGGATGTAGTCAGGGCCGTCCCGGCGGGCCGTCAGCTTGACCGATTCAGGCCCCCAGCCGTAGTCGGGCTCGGTGTAGGCCAGGGCAAGAATCTGCTCGCCCGAGGCGACCCGGGGCAGAACCTCCCGCCGCTGGTCTTCGGTCCCGCACTCGAGGACGACCAGGGCGCCCAGGACCGCCGAGCTGAAGTGGGGCCCGCCCAGGGGGCCCCGGCCCAGCTGTTCGTAGACCACGGCCGTGTCCAGCAGGCCGGCCCCCTCGCCCCCGTACTCGGCCGGAATGGCCAGCCCCAGCCACCCCATCCGGGCCAGCTTCCCCCACAGCTCGGGGGACATTCCCGTTTCCGTTCGGTCCAGCTCGAGGAGGAGCTGGCGGGGGCACTCCCGCTCCAGGAAGGCCCGGGCGGTGGCTTTAAGCATCTCCTGCGGTTCGGTTAAGGCAAGGTCCATGGGTTTGCTCCTCAGACGACGGTGCCGGCTTCTTCCCGGACGGCCCGGCCGATGCCAATCCGCCGGGCCATGATCACCTTCTGGATTTCGATGGTGCCGCCCGGATGGGTTGCCACGATGCTGGCCCGGTGAAAAACCTCCAGGTGACCGCCGGACGGGTCCCAGGTCGGGTCGTTGGTGAGGGCGTAGGGACCCAGGGCCTTTACGATGGCCTCGGCGATGCGCAGGCCCGAGACCTTCCGGTGGAGGGAGGCCTGGGGGCCCTCGTAGGTCCGGGGCCGGCGGGTGTGCCGGAGCCAGTAGTTGCGCAGGTTAAAAAGGCGGCCGATTTCGGCGTCGATGTAGCACTCCACCAGCAGGTCCCGAACGTCGGGGTCCTGGCTGAGGGGCCGGCCGTTGCGGTAGGTGGTCTTACAGTATTCGATGAGCCGGTCGACGATGCGGTTGCGCCGGATACTGCCGGCGCCCCCGTGCTCCAGCTCCAGGTGGGTTGTGGCCACCTTCCAGCCGTTGTTCTCGCCCCCGATGAGGTTAAAGGCCGGGACCCGAACGTTGTCGAAGTACACGGTGTATTTGGCCCCGGGCGAGGCCCCGCCCTCACCCCCGGCCATGAGCAGGTCGAGGGGCGTCATTGAGATGCCAGGGAGGTCGGCCGGGATCATAAACCAGCTCAGGTTCTCGTGGCGGCGGCCGTTCGGGTCGGTGCAGACGATGGTCCAGAGCCAGTCGGCCCCGTGCAGGCTGCCGACGAAGGTCTTCTGCCCGTTGATGACGTAGTGGTCCCCGTCCCGGACGGCCAGGGTCTTAACCCCCGCCAGGTCCGAGCCGGCCCCGGGTTCGGTGAGAAGCTGCCAGACCCGCACCTCGCCCCTAAGAATAGGCGGCAGAAAATACCGTTTTTGCTCCTCGGTTCCCCAGACCAGGATGCAGGGCGCCCCCAGGGTGCCGCCGGTATTGTAAAAGGGGGGCAGGGAAAGGCCGTAGCGGTCCAGCTCCTCTTCGATGATAACGGCCAGTTCCATGGGCAGGCCCCCGCCGCCGTACTCCTTCGGGAAGGTGGGGAAGAGCCAGCCCCGCTCCCCCAGCTTGCGGCCCAGCTCCCGGCGCATAAGATACTGCTCGTAAGAAAGGTCGGCCGGGTCCACCGGCTCCTCAAGGTCGGGGGGAATGTGGGCCTCGAGGAAGGCCCGGACCTCCTGGCGAAAGGCTTCCTGTTCGGGCGAGTACTTAAGCTCGAAATCCATCGGTTCACTCCGGCACGGTCGAATTCCGGACCAGTCTAACAGCCCCCTCGGCTTCGGGTCAAATCACCAGGCGGCCCGGAGCAGGTCCAGCAGTTCGGCCGGACCTTCCACCCGGCGGGGGTTGCCCTGAAGGAAGAAATCGTGCCGGGCCGCCTCGGCCAGGGCCGGCAGGTCTTCCGCCGGAATCCCCAGCTCCCGGAGGCGGCGGGGAAAGCCGAGCCGGCCCAAGAACCCGTCGACCCAGCCGTCTAAGCCGTCGGCCGACGGCTCGGCCCCCAGGATGGGGGCCAGTCGGAGCTGGGCCTCAAGGGTTACCGGGCGGTTAAACCGCAGGCCCGGCACCAGCAGCACCGCCGAGGCCGTTCCCTGGTCGACGTGGTCGTAGCGGCTCTGAAGCTGGTGGACCAGGGCCGAGACCACCCCACCCCCGCCCCCGGCCAGGGCGTCGGCGGCCCGGTTGGAAAGGAGGGCGGCGCAGGCCGCCCCCAGCCGCGGCCCCACCTCCCCCGGCCGTCCCAGTATGGCCGGGATGGCGTCCTTTAAAAGCTCGAGGGCGGTGCGGAGGTCGGCGAAGGCAAACGGGTTTAGGGGCCGGGAGACAAAGGCGGCGACGGCCCCGGCGAAGGCCGCCACCGCCGCCCGGGCCGAGACCTCCGGGGGCGGGCTCAGGAGGGCCTCGGCGTCCAGAAAGACCGCCGCCGGCCGGGTCTTCGGGTCGAAGAGTTCCAGGCGGTGGCGGGTTTCGGGGTCCAGGACGGCGGCTCCGGCCCGGTTCACGGCCGTATTCGGGGTGGTGGGGACCACCAGGTTGGGAAGCTTGGGCCGCTCCAGGCGGGGGCTGACCGGCGGCTGGCCCGGCGGATATTGGGTGGCAAGCTCGTGGGCCGGCCTTCCTTCGGCCAGCAGGATGGTTATCGCCCGGGCGGTAACCACGGTGCTTCCGCCCCCGACGGCCAGGATGGCGTCGGGGTTGGCCCGCCGGGCCAACCCCACCCCGGCCTCCACCGCCGGCAAGGGCGATTCTTTCCTGACGCCGTCGAAGACGGCGACCAGGGCACCCCCCAGGAGGGATTCAATGCGCTTTAAGAGGGTCTGCTGGCGGGCCACGCTCGGGGCGCACACCACCATCACCCGGCCGGCCCCTAGCCGGCCGACCTCCCGGGGAAGCTGGGCGAGGGCGTCCCGGCCGGCAAAAACCCGGACGGCCGGGCTAACGTATCTAAAATCCAGGGCCACGTCCATTTTTTACCTCCCGGGAAAATACGCATGCTTTGGGACCGGACCCGGCGCCTGGGGGCGCCGGACGTTGACATAAAGTAAGGCCGCCAAGAAAGACATCAGGGCGAAGCCGATTAAAGCCGGCTGGTAGGACCGGGTCTGGTCGAAGACCCAGCCGGCGAAGACGGGGGCCAGCACCCCGATACTGCAGATGGAGTTAACCACGCCCCGCAGGGTGGCGTAACTGCGCCGGCCGAAAAACTCCCCGATAAGGGACCAGTTGACGGCCCCAACGCTTTCGCTGGCGGCGTAAACCAGGACGAAAACCAGGGGGGCCAGGGGCGTCTCTAAAAGGGCTAAAAGGAGCATGGCCAGCGCCTGGCAGGCGGTGCCCCCCGCCAGGATGTAGGTCTTCTTGACCCGGTCCCCAAGCCAGCCGAGGGTGAGGCCGGCCGGGATGGCCAGGAAAGCCATGAGCCCCACCAGGTTGGCCGCGGCCTGCTCGGGGAGGCCCTTCCACACGAAGATGGGCACAAAATGGACCCCGAGGCCCGAATAGACCCCGAGGCGTAGGGCGGTGGCCACCGCGATGAGCCAGTAGGCGGTGGTCCGGAAGGCCTGCCGGGCCGTGAAGTCCCCGGACCGGTCCCAGGCCGGGGGTCTGCCCGGGTCGGCCAAGGCCGGACCCTTTCGGCCGTCGGGCAGCAGGCCCATCTCCTCGGGGGAACGGCGGACGACCCGGGAGAGGGGAACCACAAAGGCCAGAATAACGAGGCCGCAGACGACGGCCCCGACCCGCCAGCCGTAGGTCAGGACCACCGTGGATATCAGGGGCACCAGGATCGCCCCACCCAGGCGGAAGGAGGCCGTCAGCAGGCTCATCGCCGTGGTCCGGTACCGGACGAACCACTGGTTGGCCGCGGCCAGCATCGACTGAAAGAACCCCAGATCGAACCCAACGGCGATTAGGCCCATATAAACGAGCAGAAACGCCCAGAAGTCGTCGACCTGGGAGAGGATGATAAAGCCCAGGCCGGTCAGGGCGCCCCCGAGGGCCACCATCCGGCGGGGTCCGAGGCGGTCAATAAGCAGGCCGACGATGGGCCCGTCGATGCTCCCTTCCAGGCGGGCGAGGGAGAAGATAAGGGAAGTGGCGGCCCGGTTAAGGCCAAGGTCGGCGGCCACCGGCAGGAAGAAGACGGTAAAGCCGTAGTAGTAAAGGGCCCCGATGGCGTGGATGACGCTGCCGGCGGCGATAATCCACCACCCGTAGTAGACGTTGGCCAGCCGTCGGCGAAGGGAATTGCCCAGCGGCCCCGGGATGCTCACACGAAAGTTTAGCCTACGGCTCAGCCCCCCGGTCAAGTTGCGGCCTGACCAGCCCGGCGGTTGGGTTTGGGACCGCCGGCAGATAATGCTGTCGGGGCCTACGGCCGTGGGCCCCGACAGCCATGCCTTGGGTCCCCGGGTCAGGCTTCGGCCAGCCAGACGTCCTGGAAGTCGAAGTTATTGTAAAGGCTCGGGTGCCGCTTGTAGTTGCGGACCTTGGCCCAGTGGATGGTCCGCTCGAACCGCCAGTCGACGACGATTTTGGCGTTACCGACCAGGGCCCGCTTTTCCATTTCCCAGACCAACTGCCGCCGCTCGTTGGGGTCCATCGTCTGCGACTGCCGGTCGAAGAGCTGGTCCACCTCCGGGACGCAGACGTTGGAGTAGTTGCGTTCGGCGTTGCAAAGATAAAACTCGGCGTAGACGGCATCGGGGTCGTCCACGGCGATGGCGTGGACCCACGGGGCCATGTCGAAGTCCCGGCGGTTGAGCCGGTCGAAGGCGGTCCCGGTCTCCTGGACGTCCAAGGTGGCGTCGATGCCGATTTTGGCCAGCTGGTCCTTAAGAAAGACCGAAAGGGGCTCGAACTCGGCGCCCTTGCGGGTCAGCAGGGTCGTCTTAAAGCCGTTAGGGTACCCGGCCTGGGCCAGGAGGCGCTTGGCCTCCTCGATCTCCTGGGCCTTGTTCGGCCGGTAGCCGGGAACCTTTTGGAGTTCGTCTTTGGGAAGCTCCCACCGGCCGCCCGCCGGCATGTAGCCCCCGACGGTCCCCTCCCCCTGGGCCAGGACGGCGATGGCCGCCGGCCGGTCGATGGCCATGGAGACGGCCAGCCGAACCCGCTCGTCGTTCCAGGGGGCCCGCTGGGCGTTCATGTTAACGGTATCAAAGAGATAACCCTGGACTTTCTGGATGACGATTTTATCCCCAAGCTGGCGCTTGGCCTCGTCGGCGTCGGCCTGAAGGCTCGGCCGGTACATGAGGAGCTGACCCGAGATGAAGGCCGAAAGGGCCGTGTTCGGGTCGGGGATAATGAAATATTTAATGCCGTCCAGGTAAGGCCGACCCTCCACGTGGTATTCGGTGTTTTTAACCAGCTCGATGCTGACGCCCCGGATGTGCTCCTTGAACTTAAACGGCCCGGTCCCGATGACCGTCGTCTTCATGTCGGGCCGGGACTCAAGGAGGTCCTTGGGGTAAATGACGTTCCAGCCCTGGGCGATGTTGGTGAGGAGGGAGGGATTCGGCCGCTTAAGGATGAACTTGACGGTGTAATCATCGGGGGTCTCGATGGCGTCGATAACCTGGAAGACCCCTTTCCGGGGGCTGACCATGCCCCGGGGCGGGTTGGCGATCCGCTCGAAGTTGGCCTTAATATCTTCGGCTTTGAAGGGCTTGCCGTGGTGGAACTTGACCCCCCGCTTTAAATAAAACGTATAGATTTTGCCGTCGGGGCTTATCTCCCACCGCTCGGCCAGGTCGCCCACGACCTTGTTGGGGTCCATCGGGTCAAACTTGACCAGGAGGTTAAAGCAGGGGGCGAGGGGGTGAAGGACTTGATAGGTGGAGTTCTGGTGGACGTCGTAATTGGCGGGGTCGGCCGCGGTCCAGGCCGTAAGCACCCCGCCGTAACGGGGTTTCTCTTCGGCCGGCTGGCCCGGGGCCGAAGGCTGTTGCTCGGCCTGGGGGGCGCAGGACCAGAGGCCGAGGCTTAAGGCCGCCACCGCACTGCCGGCAAGGAACCTCCGTCGCGAATAGGGCTTCCGGAGCACCCGTTCCCAGTAGGACTGCCGCCAATCGGTCATTTTTACCTCCCCTGCGCAGTTTTCGGGTCACCCGATTTTATACTATACACGGGAATAAATCCCGGTCAAATGCCCCGAGCCCAGGCCGGGCGGGTATACTGGGACGGGGGGTAAGGATTCGCGGCCGCCCATGAACTGCGGGGCCGGTGTCGAATTGAGCAATCCCGTAGCCCCTTAACGCCCGGCCGGAAACCAATTTTGACCGCCCAGCTAAACCTGATCGAAAACCTGGCCGTCGCCCTGGGGGCGGCCTTTATTGTGGGCTTCTTGGCCGCCCGCCTCGGCCTCCCGCCGCTGCTGGGCTACCTTCTGGCCGGGATGCTTGTCGGCCCGTCTACCCCCGGGCCCATCGCCGACCCGGAGCTGGCCACCCAACTGGCCGATATCGGCATCGTCCTCTTGATGTTCGGGGTCGGGGTGCAGTTCTCGGTTCGGGAACTGCTACCGGTCTGGCGAACCGCGGCCCTGGCCACCGCGGTCCAGGTCGCCCTTCTGACCCTCGCCGGGTTCGGCCTGGCCCGGGCCTGGGGTTGGCCGGAGGTAGGCGGCCTCGTGCTGGGCTTTGCCGTGGCCATGTCCAGCACCATCGTGGGCCTGCGGGCCCTTATGGAAAGAAACCTGGTGGACTCAACGCCCGGCCGACTGACCATCGGATGGTTATTGGCCGAGGACCTGCTTACCCTGGCCGTCCTTCTACTGGCATCATCCTTGGCGGTCGGCCGGGGTCCCCTTGAGCCGGCGGCGTGGGCCCAGGCGGTGGGCATGGGGCTGCTAAAGGCCCTGGCGTTCGGGGCGCTGATGCTCTTTGTTGGGGCCAAGCTGGTGCCCTGGCTGTTGGAACAGGTTGCCCGGACGGGCTCCCGGGAGCTTTTCACGCTGGCCGTGCTGGCCCTCGCCTTAGGGACGGCGTTCGTGTCCCACGCCGCTTTTGGCTTATCCCTGGCGCTGGGGGCCTTTGTGGCCGGCCTAGTCGTAAGCGAGTCGGACGTAAGCCACCATGCGGCCGCCGAATCGCTGCCTTTTCGGGACGCCTTTGCGGTGCTCTTTTTTGTTTCGGTGGGCATGCTCTTCGACCCGGCTGTTTTGCTCCTGGAGCCCGGGCGGGTGGCGGCCCTGCTGGGCCTGGTTATCCTCGGCAAGCTTCTTCTGGCCGTTATTATCCTGTTAGCCTTGGGCTATTCCCTGCGAACGGCCCTGACCGTCGGGGCGGCCCGGGGCCAGGTTGGCGAGTTTTCGTTCCTCCTTGGGGGCCTTGGGGTGTCCCTTGGGCTCATTTCCGACCGGGAGTATAATCTGCTCATCGCAACGACCATGCTGGCGGTGGGCCTTAATCCTTTTCTCTTTCGGGCAGCCGACTTGGTGGAGCGGTGGGCCTCAGCCCGGGGGGTAATTGCCCGGCTGTCGGGCGGGGCGAAAGAGCTGGGGAGTTCGGCAGACGGAGCCACCGGGGAGCTGCGGGGCCACGCCATCCTCTGCGGTTACGGGCGGGTGGGACGGGTCATTGCCCAAGCCCTACTGCGTCGGGGCTTCCCCTTCGTGGTTATCGAGCAGGACCGGCGGCTGGTGGAAGCCTTGCGCCGGCGGGGAATCCGGACGATCTACGGGGATGCCGGTCGGCCGGATAGCCTGGGTCTGGCGGGTCTGTCCCGGGCGAGGGTGGTCATCGTGGCCGTTTCGGACCCGGTGGTGGCCCGGCGGGTAGCGGAGTACGCCCGCCGGGTCAACCGGCGGGTAAACATCGTGGCCCGGACCCACAGCGAAACCGACCGGGCCGTACTGGAGCGGCTTGGCGCCGACGAGGTGGTCTTGGCCGAACTTGAGGTGGCCCTGGAGATGGTCCGGCATGTACTACGGCGGTTTGGGGTAAGCCCGCTGGAAGTCCAGGGTTTCATCCAGGGGCTGAGGGCCTCCTTCGGGTATCCCGGGGGCGAAGAAAGGGCCGGCGGCCCTTGACGGCCTTTGGGGATTGTGGTATTATAGGGGCGAACTTGTTGAACAGTCGACTGCGTCGACGGGGAGTAGTAGGGAAGCCCGCGCTCTCCTAGCGAGCTGGGGCCAGGTGAAAGCCCGGCAGAGCACGCTCCCGAACTCGCCCCTGAGCAGCCGGGCTGAACGGGTTGACGAGGCGACGTTGCCGGTCGCCTCGTTTGTTTACCCCCAGTAGGCCCGGACGGGTGCGCCCGTTAACGCGCCAGAGGGGGCGCGGCCGGCCTTGCCGGTTCCGGCGCCAAGAAGGGTGGTACCGCGGCAGCAAGTAAGCTCGCCCCTTCGGGTGAGCTTATTTTGTTACCCGCGGTGCACACCCGGCCGCCGCGTCAACTCGGGTGGTACCGCGGGAGCAACGGATCCCGTCCCGAGATGGGGACGGGATTTTTTGTTAAACCTTACGGGAGGTCGGAGTCCGATGAAGTTAAGGGGAGCGCAAATCCTGGCCGAGTGTCTGGTCCGAGAGGGTGTCGAGGTAATCTTCGGTTATCCTGGGGGGGCCATTCTGCCTTTTTATCATTACCTTCCTGAGTATCCGCAGATTAAGCATATCCTGGTTCGCCACGAGCAGGGGGCCGGCCATGCCGCCGACGGCTACGCCCGGGCCAGCGGCAAGGTCGGGGTTGCGGTGGCCACCTCGGGCCCCGGCGCCACCAACCTGGTAACGGCCATCGTCAACGCCCAGATGGACTCGGTTCCCATGGTGGTTATTACCGGGCAGGTTCCCCGGGCCATGATCGGCAAAGATGCCTTTCAGGAGACGGACGTAACCGGGATTACGCTCCCGATTACCAAGCACAATTACCTGGTGCTGGATGCGGCCGACATCCCCCGGGTAATCCGGGAGGCCTTCTACATCGCCGGCTCCGGCCGCCCCGGGGTCGTCCTGGTGGACATCCCCCGGGACGTTCTGCAGGAGGAGGCCGAATTCCACTACCCCGAAAGCATCGACCTGCCCGGCTATCAGCCGACGGTCCAGGGTCACGTCGCCCAGATCAGGAAGGCCGCCGACCTGATTAACCGGTCGGAGCGGCCCCTCATCATCGCCGGCCACGGCATTATCCTGTCCGGGGCCTACGCCGAGCTCCGGGAGCTGGCCGAGAAGGCCCAGATACCCGTGGTTAATACCCTCCTGGGCATCTCCAACTTCCCCGCCAGCCACTATCTTTACCAGGGGATGATGGGGATGCACGGGATGTACCATATAAACGTCGCCACCAACGAGGCCGACCTGATCATCGGCCTCGGCATCCGGTTCGACGACCGGGCCATGGGCCGCTTTAAGGATTTTGCCCCGAAGGCCAAAATTATCCACGTGGACATCGACCCGGCCGAGATCGGCAAAAACGTCCGCTGCGATGTGCCCATCGTCGGGGATGTTAAGCAGGTGTTGCGGGTCCTTATTAAATACGTTCAGCCCGGAAACCGTACCCCCTGGCTCAATCGGCTGGACGAGATGCGCCGGCGCTACCCGTCCCTTCATATCCCCGACGACGGCCGGCTCTGGTCCACGTACGTTATCAAGACCATCTACGAGGTCACCCCGGAAAATGCTTACTTTACGACCGGGGTGGGGCAGCACCAGATGTGGGCGGCCCAGTATTTCTGCCGGGACAAGCCCAACTGCTTTATCACCTCGGGCGGCCTGGGCACCATGGGTTTCGCCCTGCCGGCGGCCATTGGGGTAAAGCTGGCCCGCCCGGACGCGGTGGTTTGGGCCATCGAGGGGGACGGCGGCTTCCAGATGACCATGTACGAGCTGGCCACCTGCGTCGAGAACCGCATCGACGTCAAAATCGCCGTCATCAACAACGGCTACCTGGGCATGGTCCGGCAGTGGCAGCAGCTCTTTTACAACAACCGCTACTCGGCGGTGGCCCTTTTTAACCCGGATTACGTTAAGCTGGCCGAGGCCTACGGAATTCCGGGGTTCCGGGTGAGCAGTCGGGAGGAGGTGGCCCCCACCGTGGAGGCCGCCTTAGCCTGCCCGGGACCCGCCCTGATCGAGTTTCAGGTGGAGCAGGAGGAGAACTGCTTCCCGATGGTGCCGCCCGGGGCGGCCCTCAGCGAAACGATCCCTTTGCCCGTGCCGGAGGTCGTCCGCCAATGACCGAAGTTAAAAAGCACACCATCGTTGCCCTGGTTCAGGACCAGCCCGGGGTCCTTAACCGGATTTCAAGCCTCTTCCGGCGCCGGATGTTCAACATCGACAGCCTGGCCGTAGGGCCTTCGGAGCGGCCCGGCCTTTCCCGGCTTACCCTGGTGATTAAAGCCGACGCCGATGGCCTGGAGCAGGTCGTAAAACAGCTTTACAAGCTCATCGACGTTATCAAGATCAGCGAGCTTGACGAGGAGACCAGCGTTCAGCGGGAGCTGGCCCTGATTAAGGTCTCGGCCCCGGCCCCCGTTCGGGCCGAGATAATCCCCATCATCGACATCTTCCGGGCCAAGATCATCGACGTGGCCCCCGATGCCCTCATCATTGAGGCCACGGGAACCGAGGATAAAATCGACGCCCTGATCTCGTTACTCAGGTCTTACGGAATCCAGGAGGTGGTTCGGACCGGGCGGGTGGCCATGAGCCGGGCCAGCGCCCGGGCCCGGGCCGTCCAGGCCAGATCTGCCTAAAAGGAGGTGACCGAGTGGCGCGCATCTATTACGACGCCGACGCCGACCTTAATCTGCTTAAGGGCCGGCGGATTGCGGTGCTCGGCTTCGGCTCCCAGGGCCACGCCCACAGCTTAAACCTGCGGGACAGCGGCCTTGACGTAGTGGTGGGCCTTTACGAGGGCAGCAGGTCCTGGGCGAAGGCCCAGGGTTTCGGCCTGCCGGTGGCCACCGTCCGGGAGGCCTGCGAGCAGGCGGACATCATCATGGTCTTGCTGCCGGACCAGGTCCACCGGGAGGTTTACAACGCGTCCATCGCCCCGGCCCTCAGGGCCGGAAAAACCTTGATGTTTGCCCACGGGTTTAACATTCACTTCGGCCAGGTGGTTCCTCCGCCCGACGTGGACGTGAGCATGGTGGCCCCCAAGGCCCCGGGCCACATGATGCGGGAGCTTTTTACCCAGGGCCTGGGGGTCCCGGCCCTGCTGGCCGTCCACCAGGACGTTTCGGGCCGGGCCAGGGAGGTGGCCCTGGCCTACGCCAAGGGGATCGGCTGCACCCGGGCCGGGGTCGTGGAAACGACCTTCAAAGAAGAGACCGAAACCGACCTTTTCGGGGAACAGACGGTCCTCTGCGGGGGGGTCTCCGCCCTGGTGAAGACCGCCTTCGAGGTGCTCACCGAGGCCGGCTACCAGCCGGAGCTGGCCTATTTTGAGTGCCTCCATGAGCTGAAGCTCATCGTTGACCTGATGTACCAGGGGGGCCTGGCCTATATGCGCTACAGCGTCTCCGACACGGCCGAATACGGCGACTATACTCGGGGACCCCGGGTTATCGACCGGCGGGTCAAGGAGACCATGCGGGAGATCCTGGGGGAGATCCAGACCGGCCGCTTTGCCCGGGAGTGGGTCTTGGAGAACCAGGCCGGCCGGCCGTCGTTCTACGCCATGCGCCGGGCCGAGGCCGAACACCCCCTGGAGGTGGTGGGACGTCAGCTCAGGGCGATGATGCCCTGGCTTAAAAAGCCGGAAATGTAAAAAACCCTTTCGAGGAGGTTTGGGATGGAACGGATTATCATCTTCGACACAACCCTGCGGGACGGGGAGCAGTCCCCCGGGGTGGCCCTCACCAGAGAAGAAAAGCTGGAGATCGCCAAGCAGCTGGAACGGCTCGGGGTGGACGTCATCGAGGCCGGGTTCCCGATGACCTCCCCGGGCGACTTTGAGGCGGTGCGGACCATCGCCCGGGAGGTGCGCAACTGCACCATCGCCGCCCTCACCCACGCCAACCCGGAGTCGGTGGACGTGACCTGGGAGGCCATCAAGGAGGCGGCCGACCCCCGCATCCACGTCTTTCTCTCCAGCTCGGACATCCACCTGGCCCACCAGCTTCGGAAGTCCCGGGAGGAGGTCCTGGAGCTGGCGGTGGCCATGGTGCGGCGGGCGGCCCGGTACACCTCCAACGTGGAGTTCTCGCCCATGGACGCCACCCGCTCCGACCCCCGGTTCGTCTACCAGATCCTCACCGAGGTGATCGAGGCCGGGGCCACCACCGTCAACATCCCCGACACCGTCGGCTACGCCACCCCCGAGGAGTTCTACGCCCTGATCCGGGGGGTCTTTGAGAACGTGCCCAACATCCACCGGGCGGTCGTGAGCGTCCACTGCCACGACGACCTGGGGATGGCGGTGGCCAACTCCCTGGCGGGCCTCCGGGCCGGGGCCCGGCAGGTGGAGGGCACCATCAACGGGATCGGGGAGCGGGCCGGCAACGCCGCCCTGGAGGAGATCATTATGGCCCTCCACACCCGCCGGGACTTTTACGGCTTTACCACCCGGATTAACACCCGGGAGATCGCCCGGACCAGCCGGCTGGTGAGCGACCTGACCGGGATGGTGGTTCAGCCGAACAAGGCCATTGTGGGCATGAACGCCTTCCGTCACCAGTCGGGGATCCACCAGGACGGGGTCCTTAAGGAGCGGACAACCTACGAGATTATGGACCCCAAGGATATCGGCCTCACTTCAAGCCAGCTGGTGCTGGGCAAGAACTCGGGGCGGCACGCCTTCCGGGCCCGGCTGCTGGAGCTCGGCTACGACCTGGGGCCGGAGGAGCTTCGGCGGGCCTTTGCCCGGTTCAAGGAGATCGCCGACCGGAAAAAGCAGGTGACCGACCGGGACCTCATCGCCATCGTCTCGGACGAGATCCAGGCCCAGCACGTGGAGCATTACCGGCTGGAGGCGGTGCAGGTGCACACCGGCGACCGGATCGTGCCGGTGGCCACGGTGACCGTCGTCTCGCCCGAGGGCCGGTCGGTAACCGAGGTGGCCTCGGGCAACGGCCCGGTGGACGCCGTCTGCAACGCCATCGTCCGGGCGGTTCGAATTCCGGCCCGGCTGGTGGACTTCTCGGTGCGGGCGGTGACCGAGGGCGGGGATGCCGTCGGCGAGGTGAGCGTTATAATCGAGCACGAGGGCCGGCAGGTTCCCGGGCGGGGGGTGGCCACCGACATCATCGTCGCCAGCGCCCGGGCCTTCGTAAACGCGATTAACCGGCTCATCTCCAGCTACGAGGCCGCCGGCCGAAACGTTCCCATCGGCACACCCTGAACCGGAGGCCGACCTTGCTGAGAATTGCGGTGCTTCCGGGCGACGGCATCGGCCCGGAGGTCACGGCCGCGGCCGTTCGGGTCCTCGAGGGGCTGGCCGAAAAGGCCCGCTTGAAACTTAAGCTCCGGGAAGGGCTGGTCGGGGGCGCGGCCATCGACCGGACCGGCGACCCCCTCCCCGCGGAGACCCTACGGCTCTGCCGGGAGGCCGACGCCGTCCTTTTCGGGGCAGTGGGCGGGCCCCGCTGGGACCACCTGCCGGTGGAGGCCAGGCCGGAGCGGGGTCTCCTTCGGCTCCGCAAGGCCCTGGGCCTCTACGCCAACCTGCGGCCGGTCCGGGCCTGGCCGGGGGTGACCGGCCCTTCGCCCATCAAGCCGGAGCGGCAGCAGGGGGCCGACCTGGTGGTGGTCCGGGAGCTCACCGGCGGCCTCTACTACGGCCGGCCCCGGGGGGTCTTCCCGGGGCGGGCCGGCCGCCGGGCGGTGGATACCCTCCGCTACACCGAGGCCGAAATCCGGCGGGTTCTGCGGGTGGGCTTCGAGCTGGCCCGCCAGCGTCGGCGGAAGGTCACCTCGGTGGATAAGGCCAACGTGCTGGCTTCTTCCCAGCTCTGGCGGGCGGTGGCCGCCGAGATGGGCCGGGAATACCCGGACGTGGAGCTGGAGCACGCCCTGGTGGACTCGACGGCGATGGCCCTGGTCTCCCGGCCGCGGGACTTCGACGTTATCGTGACGGAAAATATGTTTGGGGATATCCTTTCCGACGAGGCGGCTGCGCTGGCCGGGAGCCTGGGGATGCTCCCCTCGGCCAGTCTGGGGCGGGGCCGGCGGGGCCTTTACGAGCCGGTCCACGGCACCGCCCCCGACATCGCCGGCCGGGGCATCGCCAACCCCACCGGGGCGATCTTGAGCGCGGCCCTGATGCTCCGCCACTCCTTCGGCCTTGCCGAGGAGGCCGCCCGGATCGAGGCGGCCGTGGAAAGGACCCTGGCCCAGGGCTACCGGACGGCCGACATTGCCGAGCGGGAGGCCCGGGTGGTGGGAACGGCCGAGTTTACCGAGGCGGTCATCGCCAACCTTTAACGGGAGGGAACGCATGGGGCGACCGAAGACCCTGTTTGAAAAGGTCTGGGAACAGCACGTGGTCTACGAGGAGCCGGGGGGACCTGCCCTGCTTTACATCGACCTTCACCTGGTCCACGAGGTCACCTCCCCTCAGGCCTTCGAGGGCCTGCGGCTGGCGGGCCGGAAGGTCCGGCGCCCGGACCTCACCTTCGCCACCGTCGACCACGCCATCCCGACGGTAAACCGCCACTTTATCGCCGACCCCATCGCCCGGCAGCAGGTGGAAACCCTCGTCAAGAACTGCCGGGATTTTGGGGTCGCCTTTTTCGGCATTGAAAGCCCCCACCAGGGGATCGTCCACGTCATCGGCCCGGAGCTGGGCCTTACCCTGCCGGGCAAGACCATCGTCTGCGGCGACAGCCACACCTCCACCCACGGGGCCTTCGGGGCCCTGGCCTTCGGCATCGGCACCTCCGAGGTGGAGCACGTTCTGGCAACCCAGTGCCTGTGGCAGCATAAGCCGAAGACGATGGAGATCCGGGTGACGGGCCGGCTGGGCCGGGGGGTGACGGCCAAAGACGTGATTCTGGGCATCATCGGCCGGATCGGGGTGGCCGGGGCCACCGGCCACGTCATCGAGTACACCGGCGAGGTGATCCGGTCCCTCTCGATGGAGGGCCGGATGACCGTCTGCAACATGTCCATCGAGGCTGGGGCCCGGGCCGGGATGGTGGCCCCCGACGAGAAGACCTTCGAGTACCTGCGGGGCCGGCCCTACGCCCCCAAGGGCGAGGACTGGGACCGGGCGGTGGCCTGCTGGCGGGAGCTTCGGACCGACCCGGGAGCCGTCTACGACAAGGTGGTCGTCATCGACGGCGCCACCATCGAGCCCTACGTCACCTGGGGAACAAACCCGGGGCAGGTGGTGCCGGTGACGGGGCGGGTTCCCGACCCGAAAGACTTCGCCGACGAGGCCGAGCGGAAGGCGGCCGAGCGGGCCCTGGAATATATGGGTCTGGAGCCGGGGACGCCCATCACCGAGATTAAAATCGACCGGGTGTTTATCGGCTCCTGCACCAACTCCCGGATCGAGGACCTGCGGCAGGCGGCCGAAATCGTCCGGGGCAAGAAGGTTCACCCCCGGGTCCGGGCGATGGTGGTGCCCGGGTCGACCCAGGTGCGCCTCCAGGCCGAGGCCGAGGGCCTTGACCGGATATTTAAAGAGGCCGGCTTCGAGTGGCGGGAG
Organism: Dehalococcoidia bacterium; assembly: GCA_034434875.1. Classification (GTDB taxonomy): domain Bacteria; phylum Chloroflexota; class Dehalococcoidia; order JAUQQI01; family JAUQQI01; genus JAUQQI01. The sequence continues at coordinate 67,741 of DAOTYJ010000172.1, forward strand.
GCCGGGTGCTCCATGTGCCTGGGGATGAACCCGGATATTCTCAGCCCGGGGGAGCGGTGCGCCTCCACCTCCAACCGCAACTTTGAGGGCCGCCAGGGTCGGGGCGGCCGGACCCACCTGGTAAGCCCGGCGATGGCCGCGGCCGCGGCCATCGCCGGCCACTTCGTCGACATCCGCGCCTGGGAGGTGAATTAGGGTGGAGCCCTTTGTCCGGGTAACGTCGCAGGTTGCCCCCCTGGACCGGGTGAACGTGGACACGGACCAGATCATCCCCAAGCAGTTCTTAAAGCGCATCGAGCGGACCGGCTACGGCCAGTTTCTCTTCTACGACTGGCGGTTCCGGGAGGACGGGTCGCCCAACCCGGATTTCGAGCTTAACGACCCCAGGTTTGCCGGGGCAAAGATCCTGGTGGCCGGCCGCAACTTCGGCTGCGGCTCATCCCGGGAGCATGCCCCCTGGGCCCTGCTGGACTACGGCTTCCGGGCCATCATCGCCCCGAGCTTTGCGGACATTTTTTACAATAACTGCTTTAAAAACGGCCTGCTTCCGGTGGTTTTGCCGGAGGAGGCGGTGCGGGAGATGCTGACCAAGGCCAAGGCCCGGCCCAGCTACACCGCCACGGTGGACCTGGAGCGGCTGATGGTCGAGGATGAGGACGGGCGGAGCTGGCCCTTCGAGGTGGACGAGTTTCGCCGGTACTGTCTGCTTAACGGCCTGGATGACATCGCCTTAACCCTGCGCCACGGGGAGAAAATTGCGGCCTACGAGGCCCGGCGCCTCCCCTGGGGCGGGGTTCCGGTCGGTTTTTGACACCCCGGCCGGCCACCCGGTAGAATCTGGGTAGAGTCCGAGCCGAGGTTGGCCGACGTTGCCCAAGCGAACCTATCAGCCGAAGGTCCGACGGCGCAAGCGTGTCCACGGCTTCAGGGCCCGGATGAAGACCCGGGGCGGCCGTGAAGTCCTCCACCGACGGCGCCTCAAGGGGCGGCATCGGCTCACCGTTTGAACCGGGAGCGCCGCCTAACCCGCCGGCGCGAATTCGACGTCGTTCTGCGCGAGGGGCAGGCCTGGTCAACCCCCTTCTTTGTCGTCCGGGCCCTGCCCAACGGCCGGGAGGTCACCCGGTTCGGGTTTATCGTAAGCCGGCGGCTGGGCAAGGCGGTGGTCCGCAACCGGGTTAAACGGCGCCTCCGGGAGGTCTGCCGTCGGCTTCCCCTGAGGCCCGGCTGGGACATTGTTATAATCGCGCGGGAGCCCGCAAAAACGGCCGATTTCTGGGAGCTAAAACGGGCCGTGGAGGAGACTTTCCGTAAAGCCGGTCTGCTCGCCGATAGCCGATGCTGACCCGACTGGCGCTAGCATTTATCCGCCTTTACCAGCGGACCCTTTCGCAGGCGACCCCGCCCACCTGCCGGTTCATCCCTTCCTGCTCCCAGTACGGCTACGAGGCCATCGAAAAGTACGGCCTGGTGCGGGGGGGCTGGCTTGCCTTAAGGCGGCTGGTCCGGTGCAACCCCTTAAATCCCGGGGGTTACGACCCGGTCCCATGAGCCGGACGGCCCTGGTGCTTCTGCTGGGCCTGCTGGGGGCCGCGGCCTGCGCCCCACCGGGTCCCCACGGCTGGGCCAACGCCGCCTTCGGGCCGGCGGCCCCGGGAGCTCCGCTGGTTTACCTGGTGGGGGCCGAAGCCAAGCTCTTCGCCCTCGACCCCGATACGGGGCAGGTCCGCTGGCAGTTTCCCCCCGAGGCCGACCGGAACCTGACGGCGGTCTACAGCCCGCCGGCTGTGGGCGACGGCCTGGTGGTGGTCGGGGCCTACGACCGCAAAGTTTACGCCCTGGACGGGGCGACCGGTGCCGCCCGGTGGGAGTTCGACACCGGGGCGCCGGTGATCGCCGGCCCGGCGCTGGGGGCCGGCATCGTCGTGGTTGGCAACGGGGCCGGACGGGTAGTGGGCTTGGACCCGGCCTCGGGCCGGTTGCGCTGGGAGTACCGGACCGAACGGCCGGTCTGGGCCCGGCCGGTAATCGTGGGGACGACGGTCCTCATCGCCGGGATGGACCACCACCTGCGGGCCCTGGACGCCCGGAGCGGCCAGCTCCGCTGGCAGTTCCGGGCCGACGGCGCCCTCCCGGGAAGTCCGGCCGTCGACCAGGAGCTCGTCTTCTTCGGGGGCCTCGACTCCACCATCCGGGCAGTCGGCCTCGAGGACGGCCGGGAGCGGTGGCGGTTTTCCGCCGGCCACTGGGTCTGGAACACGCCGGTGGCGGCCGGGGGAACCGTTTACGTGGGGGGCCTGGACGGGAAAGTGTACGCCCTGGATGCGGTCAGCGGCCGGACCCGCTGGGTCTACGCCGCTCCGCACCGGGTGAAGGCCGACCCGGTGCTGGCGGATGGGGTGCTGGTGGTGGCCGACGAGGGGGGACAGGTGGTGGGCCTGCGGCCGTCGGACGGGCAGGTTCTCTGGGGTGGTCAGGAGCACAACCTGGGGGCGCCGGTGGTGGGGGCGGTGGCGGCCGGGCGGGGCCGGGTTTTTGTCGCCGCCCAAAATTATTGGGTATACTCTTTTGATAGCGTGACCGGCGCCCCGAAATGGCGGATTCAGACGAGGAAATAGTCAGCAATGCCCTCCATCGGCGACCTGTTTAACCTCATCCTTTTCAACCCGATGGTGAATGCCCTCCTGCTCCTTTATGTCCTGCTGGGGCACAACTTCGGGGTGGCGGTCATCGCCTTCACCGTCATCGTCCGGGTCCTGATGCTGCCCCTGACCCTCAGGCAGCTTTACGCTTCCCGTAAGCTGAGCCAACTCCAGCCCAAGATTCAGGAGCTGCAGCGAAAATACCGGGACGACCGGGAGAAACTCTCCCGGGAAACCATGGCCCTCTACCGGGAGCACGGGGTGAGCCCCCTGGGCTGTCTGGTTCCCACCCTGATCCAGTTTCCCATCTGGATCGGCCTTTACCAGGCCATAGTCTTTGCCCTCTCCGACCGGCCTGAAGGTCTGCTGGAGCTTTCCCGGCACATTTACCCCTGGCTGAGCATCGTGCACCAGGCGATCCCCCTTAACAACCGGTTTTTGTGGCTGGACCTGGCCCACCCCGACCCGATCTATCTTCTGCCGGTGCTGGTCGGGGCCTCTACCTGGGTCCAGCAGAAGATGATGACGATGCCCTCGGCCGACCCCCAACAGCAACAGATGAACCAGATGATGCTCATTACGATGCCCCTGATGTTTGCGTTTTTCACCATCCAATTTCCGAGCGGCCTGGCCATTTACTGGCTGGTATCTAACCTGATCAGCATTGTGATTCAATATTTCGTGACCGGTTGGGGCAGCCTGTTGCCCGCAGCTTCGACAAGACCCAAGCCGGCCGCAAGCCGGCGCAAGTGACGAGGTGGAGGACGTAATGGAACCGGAGACCAAAGAGTTTGAGTTTTCCGCCCGAAGTGTTACCGAAGCCATCAGAAAAGCCGAGCAGGCCCTGGGTCGAACCCGGGACGAGCTGGACATCTTCGTGATTACCGAAGGGCGCGGGGGCATCCTCAGCCTTGGGGGTGAGGATGCCCGGATCAGGGTGAGGTTGCGCAACGCCGCCGTGCCGGCCATCCCCAACGACTTTACCGAGGCCGAGCGGGAGGTGGCCGTCGCCGCCTGGGAGGTGGTGAGCGGCCTGCTTTCGGGCCTTGGGCTTGAGGCCACCGTGGAGGTTCGGCGGCCGGCCGCCAACGAGGTTACCCTGGAGCCGGCCCCGATAACCCTCAATCTCCAGGGGGAGGGGGTTGGGGTGCTCATCGGCCGGCGGGGCGCAACCCTGGCCAGCCTTCAGTTCCTGGTAAATCACCTGCTGGCCCGCCGGTTCCAGGAGCGGGCCTGGGTCAACATCGACATCGAGGGCTACCGGGTTCGGCGGGTGCAGGCCCTTAAGGCCCTGGCCCTGCGGGCGGCCCAGAAGGTGAGCCGGACCCGCCGGCCGATGCCCCTGGATGCGATGCCGGCCGCCGAGCGGCGGGTCATCCACCTGACCCTGGCCAACCACCCGGAAGTGACCACCCAGAGCGCCGGCACGGGGGAGGGCCGGCGGGTGGTGGTGATGCCCCGGCGGCCCCGGGGTTACCCCCGCGGCCCGGCCCGCCGCCCCTTCCGACCCCGCCCCCGGCCGTGACCGACTACCTGGTCGTCGGCCACGTAACCCGAGACGTGGCCGACGGGCCGGGCCGTCCGGGGGGAACCGCCCTCTACGCCGGGTTGCTGGCCGCCCGCTGGGGCCTCAAAGTCGGGGTCTTTACCTCGGCTGAGCCCCGCTGGGTGGAGGGGACGGTCTTCGACCAGGTCCCGGAGCTGCGGGCGGAGCGGACCGGCATTTGGGGGGAGTTTTATCTTTACGAGTCCCCGACGGGCAAGGTCCGCTGGGCGGTTCGGGCGGCGCCCAAAACCACCACCTTCGAAAACATTTATACCCCGGCGGGGCGCCGCCAGCGCCTTTTGGGCCGGGCCGAGGGCCTGACCCCCAGGGACCTGCCGGCCGATTGGGGGCCCAAAATCGTGCACCTGGGCCCGGTGGCCGATGAAGTGGCCCTGACGGCGGACTGGGTCCGGGTGCGGCCCCGCTTCCTGGGGTGCACGCCCCAGGGGTGGCTTCGGCGTTTTGGGCCCGACGGCACGGTGACGAGCCGCTGGCGGCCAGAGGTGGGCAGCCTCCTGGAGATTTCCGACGGGGTGGTCCTCTCGGCCGAGGACCTGGGGCCGGACCTGGGCCTTGTCGAAAGCCTTGGTCGCAGGGCTCGGTGTCTGGTGGTTACCCGGGCCGAGGCCGGGGCCGACCTCTGGGCCGCCGGCCGGCATTATTACATTCCGGCCCTGGTCCGGCCGGCGGTCGACCCCACCGGGGCCGGGGATGTCTTTGCGGCCGCGTTTTTTATCCGCCTCAGCGCCGGCGACGACCCGGTTCTGGCCGCCCGGGTGGCGGCGGCGGCCGCGGCCCTGAAGGTGGGGCGCCCGGGCCTGGATGGGGTGCCCGGGTGGGCGGCGGTTGAGGCCGAGCTAAGCCCCGGCTTAAAATCCTGCGAGCAAGTTTCCCGGAAAGGAGACGACCGTGGCCGAAGTTGAAGTCGGGATGCCCGCGCCCCAGTTTTCCCTGCCGGTCTCCCGGGACGCCCGGGTCTCCCTGGCCGATTTCCTGGGCCGCAAGCCGGTGGTGCTCTGTTTTTACGTGGCCGACTTCACCCCCGGCTGAACCAACGAGCTGCGGACCTTGCAGCGGGCCATCGACCGCTTCGAGGCCGCCAACGCCCAGGTCCTGGGCGTCTCCTGCGATACGGTCTTCAGCCACCAGGCCTTTGCCGAAAGGCTGGGGGGCATCGATTTCCCCCTGCTCTCGGACTTCTGGCCCCACGGGGCCGTGGCCCAGGCCTACGGGGTTTTCAACGCCGAGCGGGGCTTCCCCATTCGCAGCGTCTTCATCATCGACACCCAGGGGGTCGTCCGCTGGAAGAAGGTCTACCCGCCCGGCACTCTGCCCGAGGCCGACGAGATTCTCGAGGCCCTGGCCGGCCTCTAATCGGCCGGCCGCCGGAGCCGGAGCAGTTCGGCCACCCGGTCCAGGATCCGGTGGGCCACCTCATACTTGGGCAGGAGGGGAAGCTCCTCGGCCCGGCCGTCGGGGTAGACGAAGGTGACCCGGTTGGTGTCCACCTCGAAGCCGGCGTCGGGGGCGGTGATGTCGTTGGCCACCACCAGGTCCAGGCCCTTTTCGGCCAGCTTCCGGCGGGCATTGGGGATAAGGTCCCGGGATTCGGCCGCAAACCCGACCCGGATGAAGTCCCCCCGGATTTCGCCGAGGATATCCGGGTTCCGGACCAGCCGAAGGACCAGCTCGGGTTGGTCGGCCTTTTTGATTTTGTCGGCCGAGGCCGCCTCCGGCCGGTAATCGGCCACGGCGGCGGCCGCAATCAGGGCGTGGCAGCCGGCCACGGCGGCCCTGACCGCCTCGAACATCTCGCAGGCGGTTCGGACCCGCCGGACCTCGACCCCGTAGGGGTCTCGCAGGGCCGTGGGGCCGGTGACCAGAACCACCTGAGCCCCCCGGTCCCGGGCCGCCTCGGCAACGGCGAAGCCCATCTTGCCCGAGGAACGGTTGGTTATGACCCGGATGGGGTCGATGGGCTCCTGGGTGGGGCCGGCGGTGACCACGACCTTGCGGCCGGCCAGGTCGCCGCCGCGGCCCAGGGCCCACCGCAGGGCCCCGATGATATCCTCCAGGTCGGCCAGCCGCCCCGGGCCGAAGGCCCCCGAGGCCAGGCGGCCGCTGGCCGGCCCAACCACCACCCAGCCCCGCCCCCGGAGGGTTTCGAGGTGCCCCTGGGTGGCCGGGTGCTCATACATGGCCGTCTCCATGGCGGGGGCGACCACCACCGGGGCCCGGGTGGCCAGGAGGGTTGACGAAAGGAGGTCGTCGGCCAGGCCCAGGGCGAATTTGGCGATGGCGTGGGCGGTGGCCGGGGCCACCACCACCCCGTCCACCGCCCGGGCCAGGGCCACGTGCTCCAGGGCCTCGGGCTGGTTCGGGTCGAACATCGAGGTTAAGACTTCCCGGTGGGTTAGGGCCCGGAAAGCCAGGGGCGTCAGGAACTCCAGGGCGCCCCGGGTTAGGACCACGTCCACCAGCGCCCCGGCCTTCGCCAGGTCGCTGGCCAGCTGGACCGCCTTGTAGGCGGCGACGCTGCCGGTTACCCCAAGCAGGATGCGTTTTCCCCCCAGCATTATGCCTCCTTCGGCCGGTTAAGCTCGTGGATGATCCGCAGGCCCTGAAGGGTGATGTCGGGAACCACCCGCTCGATGGCCGGGACGTCGGGGGCGATGAGCTCGGCGAGGCCCCCGGTGGCCACCACCCGGGGCCGCTCCCCCAGCTCCTGGACGATCCGGTTGAGGATCTCGTTTACCAGGCCCACATACCCGAAGTAGAGGCCGGCCTGGATGGCGGTGACGGTGTTGCGGCCGATGGCCGAGCGGGGCCGGGCGATTTCCACCCGGGGGAGCTTGGCCGTCCGGCGGAAGAGGGCCTCGGCGGCGATGCCGATTCCGGGGGCGATCACCCCGCCCAGGTACTCGCCCCGGGCCGAGACCACGTCGAAGGTGGTGCCCGTCCCAAAGTCGATAACCACGGTGGGCCCGCCGAAGAGTTTAAAGGCGGCCGCGGCGTTGGCCACCCGGTCGGCGCCCACTTCCCGGGGGTTTTCGTAGAGGATCTTAACCCCGGTTTTTACCCCGGCCTCAAGGATAAGGGGCCTGATGCCGCCGAAATAGCGGCGGAAGACCTCCAGGAAGGTGGGGACCAGGGGCGGGACGACGCTGGAGAGGACCCCGTCCTGGACGTCGGCTGGGGACCAGCCCGAATGGGCCAGCAGTCCGCTGAGGACAAGGCCGTACTCGTCCGGCATCCGGTCGAGGTCTGTGGCCAGCCGCCAGGTGGCCTTGAGCTCCTCGCCGGCGAAGAGGCCGACGGTGACGTTGGTGTTGCCGATATCGACGGCGAGCAGCACGGGATAACACCTCCCTTTTGCCGCCGCCCGGAGCAAAGAGGCTCTGCCGTCTCGGTCCGGGCGGATCCGAGCGGTCTTTGGGGCACCCGGCCGGCTAGGGCCGGCTGCCAGTTTAGGTTAACAGGCCGGGGCCTTCCGGGTCAAGGCCGGTCCGGGTTTGATTGAAATTCTTCGATATATGTGCTATTATGGGGCCGATGAACGGAGCCGTCCCCCAGGCTACCTTCGGCCCCGGTCGGCCGCCGGCAGCCCGCCTCTGGGCCCCGCCCCTGGCCCGACGGCTTAAGGCCCTGGCCCACCCCGTCCGCCTGGAGATTCTGGCGATCCTGGGTCGGGCTGGACGCCCCGTCTGCGTCTGCGAGCTTGAGGCCGGCTTGCCGGTGAAACAGCCCACCGTCTCCCACCACCTCCGGCTCCTGCGGGAGGCGGGCCTGGTCGACTGCCAGCAGCAGGGCGTCTGGGCCTACTATTCGGTCCGGCCGGAGGGGCTGGCCGAACTCTGGTCGCGGTTGGCGGCCCTCACCGGTTGCCTGTCGGGAGGTTCTGATGGAAGTTCGGATTGAAGTAGCCCGTCCCGAAGACCTGGCCGGGATTCTCGGCCTGCTGGAGGCCGCCGGCCTGCCCACGGCCGGCCTTGCCGACCACCTGACCACCGCCCTGGTGGCCCGGGCTGGGGGCCAGCCGGTCGGAACGGCCGCCCTCGAAATTTACGGCGAAGTCGCCCTGCTCCGGTCGGTGGCCGTGAGGGCGGACTGGGGGGGCCGGGGGCTGGGCACGGCCCTGGTGGAAGCGGCCCTCGACCTGGGCCGGCGGCAGGGGGTCAAAAGTTTCTACCTGCTTACCGAGACCGCCCCCGGCTTCTTCGCCCGGCTGGGCTTCCGGGTCATTCCCAGGTCGGCCGTTCCGGAGGCCCTTCGGGCTTCGGCGGAGTTCCGGGGGGCCTGCCCCGAAACCGCCACCGCGATGGTCCTGGCCGAGAGGGACCCCCGGGAAATTAAGTTGGCCGTGGCCGAGGCTTACGGACAGGTGGCCCGGTCGGCGGAAGGGGGCATGGGTTGCTGCCGGCCCGCGGGTTCCTGCTGTGAGCCGGCCGGGAACCTGGTCGGGGTGCCGGCGGACGCCGTGGCCAGCTACCGGGGTTGCGGGGACCCGGTCGGGCGGGCCGGCCTGCGGCCCGGCGAGGTGGTTCTGGACCTGGGGGCGGGCGGCGGCCTGGACGTGATTCTGGCGGCCCGGCAGGTTGGGCCGGCCGGGGCCGTCTACGGCCTGGACCTCTCGGCCGGGATGACCCGCCTGGCCAGGCGGAACCTCAGGGGGGCTGGGCTGGAAAATGTGGGGCTTATCCTCGGCGACCTTGAGGCGATTCCCCTGCGGCCGGGCTCGGTGGACGTTATCATCTCCAACTGCGTCATTAACCTTACCCCAGGTAAGGTGCGGGCCCTCTTCGAGGCCTGCCGGGTCCTGAAACCCGGCGGCCGGCTGGTCGTTTCGGACATCGTGGTGGACCCGGACCTGAACGGTTTGCCCGTCAAGGAAAGGGAGATCCGTTCGGCCCTCAGCTGGACGGGGTGCCTCGCCGGGGCCCTCACCACCGGCCAGTATCGGGCCTTCCTGGAAGCCGCCGGCTTCAGGGCCATTAATATCCGGATAGATTACCGCTATTCCCCCGCCGGGTTGGGCCCGGAGGTCCCAGACCCGCTCCGGCGGCTCGCCCCGGCGGTGCTGGCCGACCTGGCCGGCCGGTTTGCCGGGGCCACGATTACGGCGTGTAAACCGGGCTGAGGTGACCGCATCCCAACGGGCCTATCTGCTGGGGCCCGTCCTGGCCCTGGCCCTGCTGCCGTCCAATCTGGTCGCGGCGGCGGTGCCCCTTTTGATGGCGGAGTGGGGCGCCGGGGCCGCGGCCGTCGGCTGGGTTTTTTCGGCCTACCAGGTGGGCTACTTAATCGGGGTGGTGTTTCTGCTGCCCCTCACCGACCGGGTTCGGACGGGGCTGGTGGTCACCGGGTGCGCCGTCATCACCTCGGCGGCTTTTCTGGCATTTCCCCTCCTGGCCCGTGACGTCTGGAGCGCCGCCGCCCTGCGGGTCCTGGCCGGGCTGGGCCTGGCCGGGATTTACATGCCCGGGGTGCGGGTGGTGGCCGGGGCGGTGCCGGCCCACCGCCGGGGCTTTGCGGTGGGGGCCTACGTCTCGTCCTTTTACCTGGGGGCCGCCGTCTCCCTCTGGCTTACCGGGGCGCTCCTGCCCCACCTGGGCTGGCGGGGAGCGGGGCTGGGAATGGGAAGCCTCGCCGTCCTGGCCGTCCCCATCGCCTGGTATGCCACCCGGGTCGGCGGCCCGCCCCCGGGCGGGCGCTCCCGGCTGGACCCCGCGGTGGCGCGGGTGCCCGGGGTTATGCGGGTGGTCCTGGGCTACACCGGCCACTCCTGGGAACTCTACGTCTCCCGGGGCTGGCTCGCCGCCTACCTGGCGGCGGTGATGGCGGCCCAGGGGCTCGACCGGACGGCGGCCGCCGCGGCCGGAAGCCAGTGGGCGGCCCTGATGTCGGGCCTGGGCACCCTGGGGGTATGGGTCGGGGGCTGGGTGTCGGACCGGCTGGGCCGGGCCCGGACGGCCCTGGGGGTGGCGGTGCTCAGCGGGCTTATTTCCCTGGTCTTCGGCTTTCTCGGTTCGGGGCCCTGGGCCGTCCTGCTGGCGGTGGGGCTCCTTTACGGCCTGGCCGTTTCGGCCGATTCGGCGATATATTCTACGGCCGTAACCGAGCTGGCGCCCCCGGACCGGCTCGGTTCGGCCCAGGCCCTCCAGGCCCTGTGCGGCTTCGGGGCGACGGTCATTGCCCCCGTTGCGGCGGGGGCGGCCCTGGACCTGGGTCTCGGCTGGCCGGGGGTATTTATCCTGGCCGGGGCGGTCGGCCTGGGCCTGGCGACGGCCCTGGTGCCCCTGGCCCGGGCGCCGGCTAAGAAACCGGCGGAGGATGCCCGGTGAAGGCCCGACCGGAAGCTGGTCTTCCGGGTCTTTCCGGAGAACTCCCCGAGCCGGGCCCGGCTCAGGTCCCTGGGTTTCCGGGGAGTGGCATCTGCGAAAAGCACGGCAAGCTGGACGTGGTCATCGTGGGGCGGCTCATCCTGGCGAAGTGGAAGTGATATAATACTGTGGGTGCGGAAGTAGCTCAGCTGGTAGAGCGTCTCCTTGCCAAGGAGAAGGTCGCGGGTTCGAGTCCCGTCTTCCGCTCCAGCCCGGGCCGGGTTTAAAGCCGGCCCGGGTTTATTTCCCCAAATTCGCCCCCACCCACCGCCAGCTCGACGACGATTTTTTGGGCCTCTTCGTAGGCCCGCTGAGCCAGGGCCGGGCTCAGCCAGCCCCGCCGGACGGCCGCCTCCAGGTCCTCGGCGTCAACGAGGCGCACCGTCCCGTCCGGCATCCGCACCACATCCAGCTCCAGGTCTACGTAGACTGCCCGGTCGGGGAAGACCTCCACCGGGGTGTTTAAATTTACGACTTCCCCGACGAAGGTGCCGTCTTCCCGGTAATAGAGCCGCCGGCACCACCAGCGGCCGGCCGGAACCACCACCAGTCCCCAGTCGCCGGGCAGGATGGGTTCGTCGAGGCTGTCGAAGAGGCCCCGGGCCCGGAACTGCCGGCGCAAAACCAGCCGGCCGTCCTTAACCCGCCCAACCGTGGCCCGGAGCCGGATAACCCGTCCGCCCGGCTTTAAATGGACGATGGGAAAATCCTGACCCGGCTCCAGCCGGGACCAGACCAGCTCGGCCTCCAGGGTCCGAAAGAGCCTGGCCCCCTCGGCCAGGTCGAAAACCTCGGGCGGCCGGATTCTCAGGCTCCGGAGCCGGTGGTAGCCCGGCGGCGTCGGCGCATACCTGGCCCGGACCGCATCCAGGTAAGACTTAACGGGCAGGGGAAAGTAGATGACGTGCCCGGATTCTTCCCGCCAGGAGAGGGCGAAGGGCAGCCGCCGGCGCAGGGCCTGGGCCACCCGCCGGGCAACTTCCGGCCTCCCCCGCACGGCCACGCCCTGAAGGTCGGGCAGGTCCTCGACCTGGGCGGCGCCGGCCGCGGGGTTTTCGGGCAGGCCGAAGCGGTTCCGGATGGCAGCCGAGGGTCGGGCGATGCCGAACCCCGCGGCCAAAAGGAGGGCCGTAAGGGCCGTGGTGTAGATCCCCCTGACTTCAACCGTTCCCTGGCCGCCGGAAGCCGACGCCCCGGACCCGGACCTTCCGGTCATGGATGGCTGCCTCCGCCCCCAGGATTTCGCCCACCAGCCAGCAGGCCGTTTCCAGGTGGTCGGTGACCTGGGGAGCTATGTACTCGGTTTCCCCGGCCGCCAGGGCCCCGAAGAGGACCAGCTGGTCGGCTAGGTGGCGGTCCACCGTGGCCCCCGACCGGATGTCGTCAAGGAGGGTCCGGGCCACGGAGTCGCCGATCTCCTCGGAGCTGCGGCGCAGTTCCCCTGACCGGTCGGCGCCGAAGATGCACCCGGTATCCGTCTCGGCAAACACCACCAGCCCGGCGCCGGGCTGGGCGGCCGTCCGGTCGTAAATCACCCGGATCTCGGGGTCGAAGCCGGCCGCCTTGAGCCGCTCCCGGCACCGGGCTGCCATCCGGTCGGAGACCCGCCGCCGTTCCAGGTGGGAGGATACAGCCAGACCCCAGACCCGCACCACCCGGCCCGGGTTCATCAGGGTGAGGGGCTTTAAGGGCCCGGCCGTGGGCCAGACCCGGAGCTCGATGAGCCCCCCGCCGGTGGGGACGTACCCGGGCCGCACCACCTCTAGCTCGGCCCGCAGGCCCATCCGGCCCACCAGGGGCAGCAGGGCATGTTTAAAATGATAGGCCGACGGCGCAAAATCCTGGAAGGTCCCGCCCCGAATGCGAAAGACGCTGGGCCCGTCGGCAAAGGCGGCCACCGGAAGAACGGTGTAAGCCACCAGGGTAGCCGAACCGGCCCCCAGGTCGAAGAAATACTCGCCCCCGTGAATCCGGCCCGAGGGTTCAAAGTCAAAGGCCCTCGACCCGACGGCCGCCCCCTGCAGGCGGGCATTTGTCAGGCGGGCGACGGCCTCCACGGCCCCCAGGTGCTGGTGGCGCAGGCCGGGGTTCTGGCGGGCGGCCCGGACGTTGAAGATGTGCAGGGGCCGACCCACCAGGCCGGCCAGGGCGACGGCCGTCCGGACGATGGTCCCGCTTCCGGAGCCTTTGCTCCCGTCCAGGACCAGAAGGTCAGGCCTTGCCAGACCCGCCATCCCCCTTCAAGGATGGGTCAAAGACCGCCCCGAGGAACTCCAGAACGACCTGGCAGGCCACCAAGCCGGTGTGGCCCCCGGGGACGTCCAGCATAGGGTTCAGCTCCACCACGTCGAAGCCCAGCACCCGGTGCCGGGCGGCCAGGGCCTGGAGAATATCCCGGAGCTGGCCGAAGCTGAGGCCGTCGGGCTCGGCCGAGGCGCACCCGGGCACCAGGGGCAGGTCCAGGACGTCCAGGTCGACGGTTACGTAAAGGGGGCGGTCGGTAGGAATTTCGGCGGCGATGCCCTCGGGCCCGAGGGCGTCGACCTCCCAGCGGGTTATCACCCGGTTGCCCCGCCCCAGGGCATCCTTAAGGTCCGATTCGGAGGTCCGCAGGCTCCGGATCCCCACCTGGAAGATCCGGCCGACGTGGGG